>JBAWBE010000288.1:0-20592 GCA_049589635.1 Terriglobales bacterium | reverse complement strand
CCATCGATGCCCATCTTCAGATCGCGGACCATTAGTTCTTTATTCAGAACTTCCTGGTCGGGGAAGCCGGTCGTATCGATCGCCTCGAAGCGATCCAGAAATTTACGGGACTGCACGACGTTGTCATCGATTGCGGCCTGCGAAAAATCGTCCACCTTGTCGTTCCAGCGCTTGTCGCCGAGGATGGACGCGTAGATCGGACTCGTACGCATGGTGTATTCCCACTGCTCGTGGAGCAGGTCGTTGAGCGCCTTGCGGCGCGCGTCGAGATCGGCTGGAGAATTGGCGGCGGACATTGATCTGGCAAACATGGGTGAAACGAAGATTGCCCCGACGAGTATGGTCAGGACAAGGACACAAATAAGGTATCGCATGACAGCACTCCACAGATGGATTTCGATGGGCGGGCGCACCGCTACCGCACAGATGACTACTGTTAGACGAGTACGTAGCCAAATTGTAATCGGTTCCGTAGAAATCGGCGGCTGGGGAAGGTGCGCCGCGAGCTATCCCCATCAGGCGTGATGAGTGTCCGGCGGTGTGTTGTGTGGTGGGGAGCGGTATTAGCCGCTTGTTGTCCTCTTTAGTTCGAATCCCAAATACACCATCTGCCCGATGTGATGGTGCAGGTGCGTCGCAGATTGCAGTACCATTTCGAGCCTCGTCTTCGCGTCAGCGCCGGTGCCCGAATAGGCTTCCGACCAATTCTCCGCCGACTGGCTGCGAATCGTCCGCACTACCATCTCGACGGCGTCATCGAACCTCTTCAGCACTTCTTCTTTCGGCGGCCACGACGCTTCGTTAAACTCTCGGGGACGATCGCGCACGTAACCAGTGCCCGCGATCTGCGCTCCGATGTAGTAGCTCAGGTTGCCCGTCAGATGCAGAACGAGATTGCCAAAACTGTTTCCAAACGGAAACGGTTTGGACCAGAATTGCTCTTCGCTCAAGGGCGCGGCCAGTTCACGAACCCAGCCAGCCATTTTCAAGTAGCGAGTCGATAGACTCGATGCGATCGTTTCTTCGAGATTAGCCATTCTCACAGCACCCTTTCTTTGACGGACGGAAAAAGCAGGTCCTTCGCTTTTGCTCAGGATGACAATTTTGTAATTGGAACATTCGCGCAACCACGGTCATTTGTTTGCTCTTGCGTTTGGTACCGGCTCGCTCTCGATCGGGAGCAGTTCAATCGCGCATCCGGCGCTTTCACAAGTCAGTTCGCCATGCCGGACAATTTTTATCGACGAAGCATCTGGAAAGCGTACCGGAAACTCTTTGTCCCGCATCTGCTCGCCCGCCGAGCGCAGGCTGTCATCGCCATCGATAAACTCGGCCCGCTCCGGCTGGGGCGAACTATCAAACACGAGGTTGAACTTTGCGGATGCTTTCTTGCTTGTGATTGCGCCTGACTCCGGTTGGCCCAACTTCAGCTGGCCCAGCTTCACGGTGCGCGATTGCGCGAGTTCCACGGTCGCCTGGGCAATTTCTTTCTGAGCAACGGCCTCACCTGTGGCCAGTTTACCCAGCCTTTCCCGCGAGTCAGCCGCGCTCGCGCCGCCCGCGGCCACAGCGAGCGCATACATGTGCCGCGCCTTGTCGGCCTGGCCCTGCTTCTCATATACCTGTCCAAGACGGTTCGCGACCGTTCCTGACTCGCTCAGCAGCCATGCTGCATTCAAAAACTGCATCGCCGCCAGATTTTCTCCGCGCAGATATTTCGCCCATCCCATGCGCGCCCACGCCAGCGCCACTAGCCGCATTGCCGAAAATGCCGACGGGCCCAGTCGGTCAAACTCGCCCGAATCGAATTGTCCACCAATGTCATAAAGCACCTGCTGGGCATCGTTCTGCGTCTGGGTCGGATCGATGTCGCTCTTCAATGCCGCGGCAAAAATGTCCGTTCCAGAATCGCCGCCAGCGCTACCCGTCAGGCCCTTCATCAGCTCCTGCGATTTCGCGGCTTCGCCCAGCCGCCCGTACACTTGCGCCAGCGCCATCTTGGTTTCCGGATCGTCCGGTGGAATCGCCATCGCCGCTTCCAGTTCCGCGCGCGCATCCGCATCCTTGCCCAATTGCGCCAGGAGCAAGCCGAGATCCTTGTGCGACTCTTTCTCATACGGAGCAATTTCGATTTGCTTCCGATAAGCTGCGACTGCCTCGTCCGTTTTGCCCGTCTGTTGCAGCTCGATTCCCAGCTCCAAATTCACGAGTTTGTGATTTGGATCTTCCTCGATCTCTTTGCGAAATGCGCCAATGGCATCGGCGTGACTATTGGCTCCGGCGTATGCGCGGCCGAGATCGTACCAACCGTCTTTTATATTCGCGTCGGCGTTCACTGCGCGCTTCAGCAGTTCGATCGCGCTGACATAGTCCTTGCTGTCCAGCGCGGTTACACCGGCCTTGTGCAGTTCGGCGGGCGTGCCCTCCATCTTGGACACCTCCGCTCCACGCCCTGACGGCGCCGCGATGGTGCATGAAAGTAGTTGATCGTCATTGCTGCGCGTCACGTTGTAAAACGACTCATAGTCCCTGCGCCGTCCCGCGGGCAGTTCGTTTACCTTTACGACGAGCTTGCGCTCGCCCTCCAAAATGACCGTCCCCGTCGTGGAGCCTTTAGTCGACGAAGTGCTCATCGAATACGATGACGAATACTCACCATAATCGCGCGACATCTGCACTCCGAGCGGCGTGTGCACCGTGTAGTTCGCAGGGAATTCGAGGCGAATTTTGTAATCCATGTCGCCGGCGGGTCCGATGTCGATCGGATCGGCGCTCTTCGCGGATGCGCGCGGCGACGGGACTCCGAGCGGCGGAATGGGACGAAAATCGACGCTCGCCGATGGCACGACAAAATACCGGTCCTGCTTCAGGTGATATTTCAGGTGAAACGGCTTCGAAGTATCTTCGATCGGATCGAGTTGCACGTCATCCACATCTCCCGGTAATCCCCAACTCGCCGATAGCGCCTTTGTGAATTCTTTCCACTGTGCCTGCGGCACACCGCGATAACCTGCGCGCATCGGCCAATCCCGATCGCCCTGCGCGGTGAATTCAAGCGTCGCATCGAGCGCGCCATACTCGCTGAACTTGCCGGTCAGCGTAAAGTTCATAAACGTCTTGATCGGCGAATCGGCCGGCGTCCGCCGCACTCCGCCTTCCGCATCGTCGGAGGCGACTACCGCCTGCTTGTTGCGCAATTGATAGAGGAGCAGCCCGTAGGGAGTAACTTCCTGCGTGGTATCAAGCCAGGTCAGCTTGTCTCCCACGCGCGCCAGTGTAATCACGTGATCGAACTGCGCTGGCGATGGCTCGTCGCTATCGAGTTTGCGCGAGCTGTCAATCAGCACGGGGTAGCTCTGAATGCCGACCGTTTTTAACATCGCCGCCAGCAGCGTGTGTTTGTCTTTGCAATCGCCATAGCCGCTTTCAAGAACGTCTGCCGCCGTGTGCGGCTGATATCTCCCAACGCCGAGTGAGATGCTCACATACCTAATATTCAGCGCGACAAAGTCATACAACCGCCGCGCTTTTTCCTCCGGAGTCGTCGCGCCCTTCGTCACTTCCTCCACTTGTTTGCGCACGCGATCGTCAATCGTCATGCGCTCGCCTTGCAGCTTGCCGTACCATTGCGCGATCTGCTTCCAGTCCGTGAAGGTCGTCAGTTGCACATCCGGACTAACCGCCTCGTCTTCCTCGTCAGCAACTTTGTCGCGCTCCGGTTCAATGTCCTTCACCACCCAGGTGTAGATGCGGCGGTCGCCTTTATCCTGAATATCGGGCGTATGCTTGGGCGTCTTCAGCTTGATCTCGCGCGCCTTCGGAACGTCGATCTCGAGCCGGTCTTCACTCACGACCACATCTCTTGGAAACGCATGCTCGTACCAGAAATTGTCCTTTGCCAGCGGCGTAGTGATGCGCGTCACCGTGCGATATTCCAGCGTGTCTCCCGGACGGAGCGCCGCGACGGAAATATGCCGCTGCCGGTAGTCGGTATACATTGGCGCGTCTTTTAACACGTCGGGAGCAAAGTCCTGCGCGGTCGATTCAGGAGTTACGATCACCTGGCCGTCGGGCTTGCGCACGCGCACATACTCAATTTCCAACTTTTCGGTCGCTGAGGAATATCCAAATACCAACTGGCCGAATTCCCTTACCCCGGCTTCGCTTTGAATCAAAACGACGGCCTCGGTCTCTTCGACGCTGGTGCCGTCGTTCTCAAACCGAGCGCGATTGAAGATTCGCTGGAAAATTGCGGCCTCCCCGGAATGATCAACTTTTTTCGGGGAAGAAACCTGTGCGGCAGCATTCATACTCAAAAGGAAGCCACAAAAGGATGTAACCAAGAGAAAAACGGCAATGGACCAACGGCGAGGCATATTGAGCTTCTTTTACGCTGCGGGCGAAGTAAAATCAACCGACGGCATTAGGGATATGGTGTAGGGATGACAATTAGAAGAGTATTGCCCAGGCTCGTGGGGCTCACGGCGGCTTTGACGGTCTGCTTCGGCGTTGGCGTTGCCGTTGCGGAAACGCCCCTGACCATCGTGGACGACTCGCTCCCAAGTATGTCGGCAGGCGAGCAGTTCAACTTCACGTTCCACGCCGCTGGTGGCGCGCCGCCCTACCTTTGGAGCGTCGACGGCAAGCTTCCCGACGGCCTCTCATTGAGCCACGACGGCGTTCTTTCGGGGCGCCCTGCGAAGTCAGGCCCGGTCACCGTCATCGTTATTCTGGCCGATTCAAGCCATCCAAGTCATCCCGTAACAAAAACTTTTCAAACGGCTATCGTTGGCTCTCTGCAATTTGAATGGCTCGATCCCCCCAAGGTTAACGACAACCGGATCGACGGCTCTGTCCAGGTTTCCAACGGCTCCAAAGACGAATTTGACCTGACCGTTGTCATCGTCGCGGTCGCCGAAAACGGGCGAGCCACGGCCATTGGTTACGAACACTTTTCCCTGAAACCTGGGACGACAAATTTCCCGATCACCTTCGGCAACACCTTGGCGCATGGGGCATATGTTATCCATGCGGATGCGATCGCGGAAATCCCGGCCCGCAATAACATTCTGCGGCAGCGGCTCCAGACACCCGGGCCTCTGCGGATCGTGGCCGGGCCCTGAAGCCGTGCACACGCGGCGTATCGAGTACCATCGTACCCAAGCCGGTCTGCTTCCCTGTGCTACCCTTAGTATTCCGAAGTATTCCCGGAATACTTTTCAAGGGTTGAGGCTCGATTTTCACCTCTTTCGAGCATCTATAGATGGTAGTGGAACTTCTTCTGAATCTTTGCTGGCTGGCACTTTTGCTGCCGGCATTCCTGCTGTGGCGGCGCAGGACTCCGTCTGACCGCTCCACGCGGCGTTCGCTTCTTTTCGTCTGTACGCTGGCTTGCCTGCTGGTCCTGCTTTTTCCCTTCATTTCCGCGAGCGACGACCTGCACGGCGGTGGCCAGGCAATAGAGGAATCAAAGCGCAGTCTGCACAACGGTCAGGGCGCTGGTGGTCACATTCTTCACTTGACCGCCGATTTTTCTCAGCCCGCTCTGCCTGTAGCCCGTGCCTCTGAGATCTTCAGCGAGCGTGCGGGAAAGGCGCTCGAGTTCTCTCCGCGCTTCCGTGGAATATTCGCTGCCGTTCTCCGGATCGGCCGTGCTCCGCCTGTGTAGCCATCGTCCCGTCCCCCATTTTTTTTGTTGTTGATGGATTATTGCACGTGGGCGCATTGGTATTTTCAAGCCCTTTACTTATGGAGTTCGTGATTGGATAGGGTTCACAAGCTCGTCTTGCTCGCCGCACTCAGCATGGCCGCGGCCGCGCCCGTCTCGGCGCAGCAGGCGCTAACTCAGGCGCTTACTTGGGAACAGGTTCGCGAGCGTTTCGAGCAGAACAATCCCACGCTACTCGCGGACAAGTTGAGCATCGACGAAGCGAAGGCGCAGGAGATTACCGCTTTCTTACGGCCGAATCCGACTTTGGGGTTGCTCGTGGACGGCACCCAGATTGTGCCCAATCATGGCGTTTGGCAGCCCTTCGCGGGCACGTTTGAGTCCCCCAGCGTCAGCTACCTGGTCGAGCGTCGCAACAAGCGCCACCTTCGCCTCGAAAGCGCGAAGAAAGATACCTTGATTGCCGAGTCCGATTACGCCGATCAGGAGCGCACTCTGCTCTTTGACCTGCGCAGCGCGTTTGTCTCCGCGCTGCAAGCCAAAGCCGTGCTACAACTGGCGAAAGATAATCTGACCTACTACGACAAAGTTCTGAAAGTTAGTCAGGACCGCTTGAGCGCGGGAGACATCGCGCAAATCGATTTCGACCGTCTCGAATTGCAGCGTGTGCAGTACCAGTCCGATGTTCAGACCGCCGATGTCAACCTGCGCACCGCAAAAATTCAGTTGTTGACCCTGCTCAACGACCGCACTTCGATTGCGCAATTCGACGTTGCGGGAAGCTACGACTTCGCCGACCAGATCCTGCCGCTCGAAGAAGTCCGCAAAAAAGCGCTCGACACTCGCCCCGACCTCCGCGCCGCCGTGGAGACGCTCGACAAAGCACAAACGGAACATAAGCTGGCCATCGCCAATGGTTCCACCGACCCGACCCTGGCTGCGTGGTGGACGCACAATTCGTCGACCAACAATCCGTTTGCGCGCGAAACGATCGGCGTGAGCGTGAACATTCCGCTGCGCATCTTCGACCGCAACCAGGGCGAAAAACTGCGCACCAAGCTCGATATAACGCGCAGCGAAAAACTGCGCGATGCAGCCGAGGCGCAGGTTCTGAGTGACGTCGACTCGGGCTACGCCACCGTCGACAGCACGCTGACGCTGCTGCGTCCCTACAAGGCAAAATATCTGGAGCAGTCCGTGCATGTGCGCGACACAATTTTATTTTCCTATCAGCACGGCGGAGCTTCGCTGCTCGATTTTTTGAATGCGGAGAGCGAATACCGCAGCGTGCAGTTGAACTATGTCAATCTGGTGGGCTCGTACTTGACCGCTGCTGCCCAATTGAACGAGGCCGTCGGACAGGAAGTGATCCAATGAAAACAAAAGTTTCGGGGATAATGCGCGCGGTCATCGTAGCGCTGCCTTTGGGTTTGCTGCTCGTCGCCTGCGACCACAAAGAAGATCCCAAAGCTGAAGTGCCACCAAAGGCGCAGGTCCAGCCTGACCTCGATGCCAATAACTTCGCCGTCGACCATCCTGATCAGTTTCCTTTGGCAACGGCGGTCGAGTACAAATCCGCGCCCGCGCTGAACGTCACCGGCCTGGTGCAGCCCGATATCTCGCGTGCCGTGCCGGTAATTTCGCTCGCGGCAGGAAGAGTCGTCGAAGTCAAAGCCCGGCTGGGCGACGAAGTAAAAAAAGGCCAACTACTGTTGCGTGTCCAGAGCAACGATGTAACAGGTGCCTATCAAAACTACCTCAAAGCCATGAACGACGAGCGGCTGGCTCATCAGCAGCTCGACCGCCAGCAGATTCTGTATGAAAAAGGAGCCGTCGCCCAAAGCGCGGTCCAGCAGGCCGAGGCTGCCGAATCCGATGCCAAGGTCGATCTCAACGCCGCGTCCGAGCAACTGCATCTTCTCGGCGTCGATAAAGATCATCCCTCCGGCATCGTCAACGTCGTCGCTCCTATCTCGGGCGTCATTACTGACCAGCAGGTCACGAATGCCGGTGGCGTGCAAGGACTTTCCGGCCCGAATCCTTTTGTCGTCGCCGATCTTTCCTATGTTTGGATCGTCTGCGATGTCTACGAGAACGATCTCGATGCCGTCCGCATCGGCGAGTCGGCCGACATCCGCGTGAACGCATATCCCGGCAAGGTTCTAAAGGGCCGCGTCGATAACATTCTTCCCGTGCTCGATCCCAACCTGCACACCGCCAAAGTTCGCATCGAGGTCGCGAATCCCGGCTGGCTGCGCATCGGCATGTTCGTCACCGCGACTTTCTTCGGCAAGCAGCCGCAGACTTATGCGGCAGTGCCGTCGACTGCGATTCTTCACCTACACGACCGCGAGTGGGTGTACGTGCCCATCGGCAACGGCCACTTCAAGCGCATGGAGGTCGCCACAGGCGCCATGCTCCCAGGTAACCAGCAGGAAATCACAAAAGGCTTGAAGCCCGGCGATCAGGTCGTCTCGAATGCCTTGCCCTTGCAGAACACGGTGGAGCAATGATCCACGGAACGACAACGGCAATGACAATGAACGGCGGTGAGAGAGTGACGACGAATCGGAGCGTTCACGATGCGGAGTAGTAAATGATTCGCCGCGTCGTCGATTTCGCTCTCGGCAATCGCCTGCTGGTCGTTGGCATTGCGCTGCTTCTGTTCGCGTGGGGAATTGTTTCCTTTGAGCGTCTGCCCATCGAGGCTTATCCCGACGTCGCCGACAATTACGTCGAGATCATCACACAGTGGCCCGGCATTTCCGCCGAGCAAATCGAGCAGCAGGTCACGATCCCGCTCGAGACCGCGATGAACGGCATTCCGCAGATCGTTCACCTGCGCTCTTTCTCGCTCTTCGGCCTCTCTGACATCAAGCTCATCTTCGACGACGATTCCGATAACGCCTGGAACCGTGAGCGCGCGCTCGAACGCCTCGCTCAAGTCACGCTCCCAAATGGCGTCGTGCCGCAGATGGGAACCGACTGGAGCCCGGTCGGCCAGATTTACTTCTTTACTCTGCACAGCTCGAATCCCGCCTACGATGCGATGGAGCTGAAGTCGCTCGAAGATTGGGTGGTGGAGAAACATTTCAAGGCAATTCCGAACATCGTCGATGTCGCCAGCTTCGGCGGTCCGACGCGTGAGTATCAGGTCCGCGTCGATCCCAATAAGCTTATTGCCTATGGCCTGAGCCTCGCGCAGGTCGAGCAGCAACTCACGAACAACAACGTCAACGCCGGCGGCAGCTTTATTCAGGAAGGCTTGCAGCAAATCAACGTCCGGTCGGTCGGCCTTGTCGATCGCGTGCAAGATATCGAGCAGACTGTCATCACCACAAAAAGCGGCACGCCGATCCGCATCAAGGATGTCGCGGCGGTCGAGCAAGGCCCCAAAATCCGATTGGGCCAGTTCGCGCGGGCTTGCAGCGCTTGTCCCTACGGCCCTAACGGTGCGATCGTGCGTCAAGATGGCAAGATCATCGACAACGACGACGTGGTCTCCGGCATCGTTCTCCTCCGCAAAGGCGCTGCCGCGGACTCCGCGCTCGAGGATATCCACCGTACTGTCGACGAACTCAACACCCACATCCTTCCTAAGGGTGTGACGATCGTTCCCTTCATCGATCGCAGTACGCTGGTGCATTTCACAACCCACACCGTGCTACACAACCTAACAGAGGGAATGATTCTCGTTTCGCTCATTCTTTTCCTGTTTCTGGGCAACGTGCGCGGCGCGCTCATTGTTGCCGCGACCATCCCATTTTCACTTCTATTCGCCGCGATTTGCCTTGACCTGGCACACATCCCCGCAAACCTGCTCTCGCTCGGCGCGCTCGATTTCGGCGTGCTCGTTGAAGGCGCAATTGTCCTCGTCGAAAACATTGTGCACTCGCTCCATCACGGGCACGGGGGCGTCAAGACCCCGATTGAAAAAATCAGCGACTCCTGTCACGAGGTCCAGCGCCCCGTCTTCTACGCCATCATCATCACCATCACAGCCTTCCTCCCGATCTTCACCCTCCAGCGCGTGGAAGGCCGCCTCTTCCGCCCCATGGCGTGGACGGTCGCGTTCGCTTTGCTGGGCGCGCTGTTCTTCTCCATCGTCGTCGCTCCGGTGCTCGCAAGCTTCTCGTTCGCCAAAGGCGCCAGCGAATGGCGCAATCCCGTAATGACGTGGCTGCTCATGCGCTATCGCTCCGCCGTTCGCTGGGCGATTCATCATCGCGCGATCACGATTGCGGCTTGTCTAATCCCCATCGTCGCCGCGAACTTCCTAGCCTTCACTGGCGTCATCGGCTCCGAATTTCTGCCTCACCTCGACGAAGGCGCCATTTGGGTGCGCGGCGTTCTCGCGCCCAGCACTGGCCCCGATGAAGGCATCCGCATCGCCAACCAGGCGCGCGTCGTGCTCTGCTCATTTCCCGAAGTTCCGCAATGCACCAGCCAGGTCGGGCGGCCCGACGACGGTACCGACGCCACCGGCTTCTTCAACACCGAATACTTCGTCGACCTGAAGCCGAAAGAAAAATGGCGTCCTGTTTTTCACGAGAATAAGGAAGAACTGATCGCGGCCATGCAGCGTGAACTCGACAAAATTCCCGGCGTGGTCTGGGGATTCTCGCAGCCGATCGAAGACAACATGGAAGAGGCGGTCAGCGGCGTCAAAGGCGAGCTGGCCACCAAAATCTACGGCGACGACCTGAAGCTCCTCGAAGACAAGGCCGATGAAATTGTGGGCGTCATGCGTCAGATCAATGGCATTGAAGACCTGGGAGTCTTTCGCGTTCTCGGCCAGCCCAATCTGAACGTAACCGTCGATCGTGACGCGGCCGCGCGCTACGGCATCAATATCTCTGACGTGCAGGATGCGATTCAGACTGCGGTAGGCGGCAACGCTCTCACCCAGGTTCTGAAAGGCGAAGCCCACTACGATCTGACGCTGCGCTATCTCCCGCAATATCGCAACACGGAGGACGCGATCGAAAACATTCGCCTGCTGGCGCCCTCCGGCGAGCGCGTCTCGCTGGCGCAGCTCTGCAAAATCAAGGTGAGCGACGGCGGCTCGGAAATTTACCGCGAAGGCAATCAGCGTTATATCGCCATCAAATACAGCGTGCGCGGCCGCGACCTGGGCAGCACGGTCGAAGAGGCCATGCAGAAGGTCAACGAAAAAGTGAAGCTGCCGCTCGGCTACACGCTCAAATGGGAGGGCGAATACGCCAGCCAGAAGCGCGCGAATGCGCGCCTGCTGATCGTGCTGCCCATCACGATTCTGATCATCTTCGTAATTCTGTTCACCATGTTCAACTCCTATAAATGGACCGGCTTGATCATGGTCAACATCGCGGTCGCGCCCATCGGAGGCCTGTTGGCGCTTTTGATCACGGGCACGCACTTCAGCGTCTCGACGGGAGTCGGCTTCCTGGCGCTTTTCGGGGTGTGCGTACAAACCGGTGTGATCATGCTCGAATACATTAACCAGTTGCGAGTGCGTCGCCACTCTATTGAAGAAGCCGCAGTCGAGGGCGCGGTGCAAAGGCTTAGGCCGATCATGATGACGATGCTGGTCGCGACATTGGGACTGCTCCCAGCGGCGTTATCGCACGCTATCGGGTCGGACTCGCAGCGTCCATTTGCAATCGTAATTGTTGGAGGCCTGATTGCCGCGCTGATCATGAGCGTCTTCTTGCTTCCGACGTTGTATGTCTGGATTGCGCGCGACACGGATGTTCTGCCGGAGACTGGAGAGTTTGAAGAAGGCGAGCACGTGGATTAGTCCCTGCTCGCGAGAGCAGGATCGAATTTGAATTAGCAGGGAGAATATCGAAAGCGGCGAGGAGTTAACTCGGGAATCAGAAGTTTGCAGCAAAAATTAAGAGTCCCAAGGTGATGTTGAACTCATTCCTCTCGGCCAGTAGCTCGCGTTTAGACCCTCGCTGACCTCTCTCAGGAAGTTCCCTTGCGGGTTTGCTCCCCGGCGATCCTCGCTCGGGCTCCGGGCTCACCGCCAACCGGATAAACCAGTTCAACGCCTCGGGACTCTATCTTGCCTTCGACAGTAGCTCTTGTTCTCCTCGACCAGCGCTTAGCTATAGACCCTTGCTCGCCTTCTCCAACTTACCTCGCGGCTATCGGAGTGACTTTGCTCGAGCCCCGGACGCTGCACCAACCGGAAAAACTTCAGAACGTGTCAAAGAACGATTATGGTTTTACTCCTTTCATTTTTCAGGTCAATGGAATTCCCGAGCTTTTAAGTCGTCATTTTTCAATCAAGTGCAGGCCATGCACAGGCCGATGCCGCAAAAGCTGTGCAGCTGTGCTTCAGACGCTGCAAATCCCCAATATCCATGTGGTACTTTCGCGGTCTTCATGGTTTGCTAACTCTTCGGGAGATGCGGATTCAGGAGATCCCAATTGTGCAAATCTTCGCGATAGCCGCATGAAATCTGATGAGTGCTCTATAGAATGAATAGTCGCTCAACGTAATGAAATCCGTTTCCAGAGCGCTGATACCATACTGACGTGCCTCCGCTCCTCGAAGTCAGCAACCTGACCATTGAATTCCCAAGTGCGGCGCGGGCATCCCTTCGGCCCGCCCAAGGCAAGCTCTCGCCCGCCTCCACCGGCATCTCTCCAAACGGCTCGGCGCGAGCGATCGCCGCGGTCCGCAACTTGAGCTTCTCCATCAATTCTGGCGAGGTGCTCGGCTTAGTCGGCGAGTCCGGCTCTGGAAAATCCATCACCTCGCTCGCGATCATGGGCCTCCTACCAACGAACGCAAGAGTGACCGGCCACATCACCTTCCAAAATGGAGCATCGCCGCCGGCAGATCTCACGACCCTGAGCCCAGATCAACTGCGGCAGCTCCGCGGCTCGTGCATGGCCATGATCTTCCAGGAGCCGATGACCGCTCTCAATCCCGTGATGCGAGTCGGCGACCAGATCGCCGAAGCCGTGTTGGCTCATCACCACATCTCGAAGAAGGAAGCCTGGAATCGTGCCGTCGAAGGTATGCGCGACGTCGCCATCCCCGAGCCCGAGCGGCGCGCCCGCAGTTATCCGCATCAGCTTTCGGGAGGCATGCGCCAGCGCGTCATGATCGCCATGGCCATCGTCAACCGCCCGCAGTTGCTCATTGCCGATGAGCCCACTACCGCTTTGGACGTCACGATCCAGCAGCAGATCCTCGACCTGCTTAACGACCTTCGCAAGAAATTTTCGCTCGCCATGCTGTTCATCTCGCACGACCTCGCGGTTGTTTCGCACGTCGCTGACCGCGTCGCGGTCATGTATGCGGGCAACCTCGTCGAACTCGCGCCCAAATCGGCGATCTTCACCGCTCCCGCGCACCCCTATACGCAAGGTCTGCTGCGCGCAATTCCCACGCTGGCTACCGATCGCAATCAACCGCTCGCCACCATCGAAGGCACAGTTCCACCCATCGCCGCCCTGCCCCCCGGATGTCCATTCGAGCCCAGATGCTCGTATCGCATCCCCACTTGCGCCGCCGAATTCCCGCCGCTGGTCGAAGTCGCCGCGGGACACTATGCCCGGTGCCCGGTGGTGAACCAAAATGTCTAGATCGGAGTAGGCAAGGTAGAAGGCAACATTGGCTTCAGCGGTCGCGGACCTCAGCAGTCGCGGCCATCCCTCAGCTACAATCCGCGACGTGCACTTTTAGCAACCAGCAGTTGTCAACGGTGCCATCTTTCACGTACTCTGCCGCGCATGGCACATCGCAAGTTCCCCACGCTCCTCTCCGTCGGTCTTCTGTTGTGTTTTTGGTTGTTTCTGAATTCGACTTTGGCCGGTGCGGCCCAAACGTCCGCAGGCGGCTTTACGCTCGAACAAGTTCTTAGTTCGCCTTTTCCAACTAACCTCGTGGCCGCCGAGCATGCGGGAAGGATTGCCTGGGTATTCGACGCCAAAGGCGCCCGCAATGTATGGGTGGCAGACGCGCCGGACTTTGCGGCACGGCAGGTGACGCGCTATACCGCTGACGATGGCATGCCGATCGCGGCGCTGAAGCTTACTCCCGATGGGCACACGATCGTCTACGCGCGCGGCAGCGAGGTCAATAAAGCCGGCGAGGTTGCCGACCCGACCAGCAACGTTGAAAAGCCGCTCCAGCAAGTTTGGGCTGTCGATGTGGACAAGCGCGTGCCTCGGCTGCTCGGGGAAATGGGCTGCGACGATGAGGACTGCGAGGATATTGAGATTTCTCCTGACGGGAAGTTTGCGGTGTGGGCGGCCAAGAAACAGATCTGGATCGCTTCGATTACCGGCGATGAGATTCCCGGTCCCACCAAGGACGTTTTCGATAAAGCGGTTTCGAGTTCTACTTCCGCCAAGGGCGACGACAGTGCTAAGGCTAAAGCCAAGCCGTTGACGTACGTCCGCGGCGACAACGGCCAGCCCCGATGGTCGCCCGATGGAAAGATGATCGCGTTCACTAGCGACCGCGGCGATCACAGTTTCATCGCCATTTATGAGTTTGGCCACGACACCTTGCGCTATCTTTCTCCTAGCGCCGATCGCGACATGTGTCCTCGCTGGTCGCCCGATGGCAGCCAGATCGCGTTCGTGCGCCTCGTGGGCAAGCGGATGAAGCAGCCGCTGATTCCGCAGTCGCCGCTGCCATGGTCGATTTGGGTATACGACCTGGGGAAAGATTCGGGACGCGAGATTTGGAAGAGCGGATTGGGGCTCGACGATTCGCTCCCCGAACTGACAATTGATGGCTCGTTCAAATTCGCGGAAAAGAACCGGATCATTTTTTCATCCGAACAGGACGGCTGGAATCATCTCTATTCTGTCAGCACGACCGGTGGCCCGGCCACGTTGTTGACGCCGGGAAAATTCGAAACCGAAGATGTTGCGCTCAGCTCGGATAAGACGGCCATCATTTATTCGTCCAATCAGGATGACGCGACCCACACCGATATCGACCGACGCCATCTTTGGAGAGTCGCGGTCGATGGCGGGTCTCCTGTAGCACTCACACACGGCGAGACCATCGAGTGGACGCCCGTCGAAGTTGCCGGCAAGGTGGTTTGCCTCGGTTCCACGGCCACGAGTCCCGCAATGCCGTATGTCGTCACCTCGCAGGGACGCGAGATGATCGCAAAAAGCGCGTTGCCCGCAAGTTTCCCTTCGGGGAAGCTGGTTACGCCCAAGCAGGTCATCTTCAAAACGGAAGACGGATGGGAGATCCACGGACAATTATTCGAACCGAAGGCTGAAACGAAGACCGACGGTCAGGCGTCGGGCACGTCCGCTCGACGACCCGCTTTAATCTTCATCCACGGAGGATCGATTCGGCAGATGATGCTTGGCTTCCACTACATGGACTACTACCACAACGCTTATGCGATGAATCAGTACCTCGCGAGTCGGGGCTACGTCGTGCTGGCAGTGAATTACCGGACAGGGATCATGTATGGCCGGCACTTCCGCGAGCCCGCTGACGGCGGATGGCGAGGCGGCGCCGAATATAAAGATATTGTGGCCGCTGGAAAATACTTGAAGAGCTTGCCTGGTGTCGATCCGAAGCGCATTGGCCTGTGGGGCGGATCGTACGGCGGCTACCTGACCGCGATGGGTTTGGCGCACAACTCGGATCTATTCGCGGCCGGGGTTGACCTGCACGGCGTGCACGACTGGTCCACGCAGGACGAATATCCCAAGGACGCCCCCGATTACGAAGCCGCGATGAAGCTGGCATTTCAGGCGTCGCCCGATGCGGCCATCTCTACGTGGACCTCGCCCGTGCTGCTCATTCAGGGAGACGATGATCGCAATGTTCCCTTCTCGCAGACAGTCGATTTGCTTCAACGGCTGCGGGCCACGCAGAAAGTGCACGTTGAAGAATTAGTTTTCCCCGACGAAGTTCATGGCTTCCTGATGTGGAAGAGTTGGGTGCGAGCCTACGGGGCGACCGCCGAGTTTTTCGAGCGCCAGATGGCTGCGAAATGATGGCAAAGCTCTCCCGCGGATTAACGCCGATGCACGCGGATTTCTATTTTATTTTTTCGTCCGTGTGCATCTGCGCAAATCCGCGGAAGAAAAGTTGGATTCACGGCTTCCTATAAATCACGCCGCCCTTCATCACAAAGTCGACTTGCTCCAGCACGGTGACGTCTTTCAGCGGATCGCCGGGCACGGCCACGATATCCGCAAACTTGCCTGCCACGATGGTTCCAACTTTGTCCTGCATATCGAGCAGTTCGGCGGCAGACGAGGTTGCCGCGCGGATGGCCTGCGCGGGCGTCATTCCGAACTTCACCATATCGGCGAATTCCTTGGCCGGGTCGATCTTCCAGTCGAATCCTCCCGCGTCCGTGCCGAACGCGATCTTCACGCCTGCCTTTAACGCGCGGCGGAACGTGTCTTCGTGGATCGACATCATCTGCAACCAGACGGTAGCGCCCGTAGCTGCGCGTCCCCGCGCGACGTAGTCGCCGACAAAAATCGTTGGGACATAAAAGATGCCCTGGCTGGCCATTGTCTTGAGATCATCGTCGGCAATGTAGTTTCCGTGCTCAATGCTGTCGACACCCGCCGCGACCGAGTTGTGGACTCCGTGAATTGCCATGGCATGCGAAGCAACTTTATGCCGCTCCCGATGAGCTTCGTCGACGATTGCCTTGAGCTCATCAATCGTGAAAGTAGGAATATCGTCGAGCACGCCATCGGGACGGACTGAATAGGTGCGGTCTGAATAGACCTTGATCCAATCAGCGCCATGGCTGATCTGCTCGCGGACTGCCTTCCGTCCGTCTTCAACGCCGTCGACGATCTGCACGCCATGCGGCACGACCACATTCGGCGCATAGCCCTGCAACGGGTAGGCGCCAGTGACATCCATGGCGCGTGTTGCCACCTGCATGCGCGGGCCGGGAATTACGCCGTTATTGATAGCTTTCTTCACGTCGACGTCGGCATAGCCGGCGCCTTCTGTTTCCAGATCGCGAATCGTGGTGAAGCCGTACATCAACGCACGGCGCGCATTGACGGTTGCAAGAATCGTCCGATACTCCGGCGACTGCTTCAACAATTGTTCGTCGTAATCGGCGGCGGTGATGTCTCCCTGAAGCAGGATGTGAGTGTGCGTGTCGATCAGACCGGGCAGGCAGGTCTCACGAGAGAGATCGACGACTTGGCTGGCTGGCACCTGACTGGCGCCAGCCGCGCCGATCGATTGAATGTTTTCACCATTGATGACGACAATCACGTCTTTTTGCAGCTGGTCGGATTTGCCGTCAAGGAGCCAGCCGCATTTCAGATACGTGGATGACGGCGGCGGAGCCTGAGCGGAAGACAATTCGACCAATGCGCAGAGCATTAACACGAGAATTTTCAATCGCCTTGGGAATACGTTCATCTTTGTCTCCGAACTAGAGTCTGAATTTTCTTTCGCCCCTTCCGGGCTGAATCTGGTTTCAATTTCTACCCACGGCTTGCGCCCGTGGGCTGTACTCTTCCGCCGCTTCGCGGCTCCGCCAGATTAAAATCAAAATTACAAATTACAACCTCCCGAGCGCTCCCCGGATCCGCGTCCAGGTCACTTCCAGCGATTCCGGAAGGACCCGGGTCTCGCCAACGACACTCATAAAGTTCGCATCCGCGACCCAGCGCGGCAGTACGTGCATGTGAATGTGTCCAGCCACGCCGGCACCCGCCGCTTTGCCAATATTCATTCCAAGGTTCAAGCCGTCCGGCCGGTAAAGAGAGCGCAGAACGCCCTCCATCTTCTGGGTTAGAGCCATCATCTCCTGCGCCGCTTCGACTGGAAGCTTCTGCAACTCATCGATATGCGCATAAGGCACCACCATCACGTGTCCGTTCGTGTATGGATACGTGTTGAGAATGACGTAGCAGTGCTTTCCGCGGTAGACAATGCGCGCTTTCTCATCGCCTTCCTTCGGAGCCTCGCAGAAGATGCAGGCCGTCGCCGGCTCAGCGCCGCTCACGTAGGCGTAGCGCCATGGAGTCCAGAGATAATCCATGCGTGGGAGGGTAGCAGAAAAGAGTGACGAGCCGCGAGTCGCGAGCCCCGAGCCAAGGGGCTACGGTTCGCGAGGTCATCGAGGCTCGAAACTCGTGGCTCGGCCACTCGCCACCGTGCGAATCGATGCTGTTCGGCGGCATTCCCGTGTGTCGCCACGGTTAAATTCGAGACATGTCCGGAATCACGTTTGACACTGTTCCGAAGCCATTGCTATAGTCGAAGAGTCCCCATTGGACGCGGGTTCGATTCGACGTTCCGGCAGCTGGGATTGTACTAGGGTCGTCCGCCAGGGCGGCCTCAACGCAACCTGACGACCACGCCAGCAGTCCGCTAGACATCGTTCCGTAATCGTCCCGCATTCGTCGCGCACATGCGTGCGCGGCAAAGAGGCAATGACTTTGTACGACGATACTCGCAACCCTGATACCACCCTCGAAACCATGACTCCTGAACACGATTCGCATAACGGCGGATCGGCCGTCCTCGACGCGCCCGAGACCGTACAACCTTCACCCGCTGAGACGCAAGCCTCTGCCCCAGACGCTTCTGAGCATTCTGCGCCGACGCCAGCCGCCGAAACGCACGAAGCTCCCGCGACTGCTTCATCCTCGTCAGCTTCATCATCAACGACGCCCGAAACCCAGACATCCGCAGCCAGCGACGACTTCGCCGCGGCGCTCGAGAACTTCACCACCGAGACGGAGGAATCAGTCGGCGACGACCACGTGATCAAAGGCACCGTGGTCAAGCTGACGGGGACCCATGTGGTGGTCGACTTCGGCTCGAAGTCCGAGGGCATGGTGGCCCTCTCCGAAGTGCTCGATCACGAGGGCCAGCCCCGGTTCAAGCCGGGTGACGAAATTGACGTGATGCGGGAAAAGGGCGAGACGGAAGACGGCTATCCGAAGCTCTCGCACCAGAAGGCGCAGCGTCTACGCGCCTGGGATGACATTGAGAAGGCGCACAACGAGAAGAAGCCCATTAAGGGCGTAGTCGTGGAACGCATCAAGGGCGGCCTGACCGTTGACATCAACGGCGCCCGCGCCTTCCTGCCCGGCTCGCAGGTTGACCTGCGGCCCATCCGCAATCTGGACGGCATGAAGGGCCAGACGATTGAAGTCGCGGTCATCAAGCTAAACAAGAAGCGCGGCAACATTGTAGTTTCGCGCAAGCAGCTGCTCGAAGAAGAGCAGTCGGAAAAGCGCGGCAAGACGCTCGAGCACCTGGAAGAAGGCGCGATTCTGACCGGCATCGTCAAGAACCTCACCGAGTATGGCGCATTCGTTGATATGGGCGGCATCGACGGCCTGCTCCACATCACCGACATGTCCTGGGGACGCCTCACGCATCCGCGCGACCTCGTCAACGTTGGCGACCAGATTCAGGTTAAGGTTCTCAAGTACGACAAAGATAAGCAGCGCGTGTCGCTCGGATTCAAGCAGCTCACGCCCGACCCGTGGCTCGATGCTGAGCACCGCTATCCGGTGGGCGCTCACGTTCATGGGCGCGTCATCAGCGTCACCGACTACGGCGCGTTCGTCGAGCTCGAACAGGGTATCGAAGGCCTCGTCCACGTCAGCGAGATGACGTGGTCGAAGCGCATGAAGCATCCGTCAAAGCTCGTCAACGTCGGCGACGAAGTGGATTGCGTGGTGATCAGCGTGAATCCGACCGAGCGGCGCATTTCGCTCGGCATGCGGCAACTGGCGTCGAATCCATGGGACACGCTGCACGACAAATACCCAGTCGGCGCGACCGTCGAAGGCCGTGTGCGCAACCTGACCGAGTTTGGCGCCTTCATCGAAATCGAAGACGGCATCGACGGCTTGGTACATGTCAGCAATCTAAGCTGGACGACGCGCGTCAAGCATCCGTCTGAAGTCCTGAAGAAGGGCGACCGCGTCAAAGCCGTGATTCTGGCTATCGAGCCCGACAAGCGGCGGCTATCGCTCGGCGTCAAGCAGATGCAGCCAGACGTCTGGGAGTCGTTCTTCGCGCAGCATCGCGTGGGCGACATCGTCCACGGCAAGGTTCTGCGCGTGGCCACCTTCGGCGCATTCGTAGAAATTGCCCAGGGCATCGAAGGCCTCTGCCACAACTCGGAAGCAGTCGACGCCAACAGCCAGCCGATGCACCTCGAGCCGGGCGCTGAATTCGACTTCAAGATCATCAAGATGAATCAGGAAGAAAAGAAAGTTGGCCTGAGCATCAAGGCGGTCGGCGAAGAAGCTTCACGCCAGGAAGTGGAGTCCTACAAGCACCCGGCGTCGTCTTCTTCGAAGAGCACGACGATCGGCGATTTGATTTCGTGGAAGCGGGCGGGCGGGGATAGCAATTAGCTGACGACTGTTTTCGTGTGAGAAGTAAGGCCACCGGCGACGGTGGCCTTTTTCTTGCCCTCTGGAATTCTGAAACTGCCGGGTGACTGGTGCCCAGACGTTCGTGCCGAATTCCGGGGCAGCGCGCGATTCGGCTGCAGCCCTACTCCTCCTTCGTAAATATGCCGTGCTTGAAAAAGAACTTGCTCTTGCCCATAGGGCCATCGACGATGGTCTCGACAATCTCCTGTTTCACAAAGATGTAGGCATACCGGTACACATCTCCATTTGCTAACCTCTGCTCTGAAACCCTGCCGCCATCGCTATCGTTGTAGATGTTCCGCAACAACATTTTCCCTCTTCCGTCGAAGACGGCGGTCATCAAATACGGATCGTAGCCTGCGAGATGAAGGAGGGGTGCATACTCAAACCGATATACCAGGCGCGATGCGTCCGAAACGCTTTCCAAGTGACCGGTGAGGTCGTAGGAATATTTTCGGAGATTGCCTGCGTCATCGATCGCTTCCACGATTCGATCTGCTTCGTCATACTTGAAAGTTATGGTGTGCCCAGAGGGAGCAGTCAGCTGCTCC
>JBAWBE010000287.1:0-2179 GCA_049589635.1 Terriglobales bacterium | reverse complement strand
GATATCGGGACCATCGCACGGTCCCAGAATTGGATCTGAGCTTTGCTCGGGGCGGGCGAGCGTAGCAAGAGTTTGTTGCCTAACGACGCCAACAGGCCTGCCGAGTCCAAATAGATGCACCTTGTTTCGCGCAGACCCTTAGGGACGATCGAGCGCAGAGAATCTTTTGTATAGCGACGATAGTGGCCTATGGCCGCGTCAAAAGGCGCAAATAGCCATGGGAGTGCGGGAGCCAAAATCACTAGAGTGCCACTCGGTTTCAGATGCGACGCGGCGCGCGCGAGTTCGGCTGCGTCTGCTTCGATGTGTTCGAGTACATCCATGTACAGGATGCTATCGAACTGCTCTTCAGGACCTAGATCGGACAAGGTGCCCACTACTACTTCGCAGTCAGTCAGCTCCGGGGGCAGGTTCGACTTGATCCGATCTGCGAGATCTCGATCCGGTTCCAGGCATACCCATCGGCGTTGCGAGCCGTCACAGAATGATGCCGTTGCTGCGCCTATCCCCGCGCCAACCTCCAGGATGTCACCCGACAAATATGACTTCAGGTGGAAGCGCACATAGGATTTCCAGGTCGTCGCGCCGGCAAACAGGTTCAGCTCACTACCGACATAGGCGAAGTCAGTCATGTCGGATGAAAACTGTACGCACTCTGCCTATGTAGATAGGGCAGTCCCGGATGGGCGCGAAGCTGGATTGCCCGCGACTGTAGAGAGCTACAAAAATGAAGATGAGAGACAGCACTACCAATTCGGAAAGGAGTAATAGCAGCAGTCCGATTACGTAGGTAGCCCACCCTGGTATGCCCAGGTTCGTGGCCATTTTGACGATGAAGGCGGCTACTATAAGAATCGTGGTCAGAACGCCCAAAACGCTGCACGAGATCAGCAGGCGAACTCCTACCGTGTCGCCGAAGACGGACATCGCGCTTAGACCGTGAATCACCAGACCGACGAATCCCATACTGGATTCTCCGGCGAAACGTTTCGAGCGGTCTAGCGGAAGGGTGGAATAGGGCAACTTCATTTTGACAACAGTGGCTGCATAGTGATTCCAGAGATCAGACGTGACCACCAGTCGTTCCAGGACTGCGGCGGGTAAAACACTGAAGTTGCCGAACCGGGGATCGAATCCTACAACCAGACGATGGATCGTCCGGTAGAGCTTGTAAAAAACCTTGAAGATGAAGCCTTCGGTGCGGAGTCGCCTCGCGGCGAAGATCACTTTGCGGTTACCTTCGGCAACGAACTTTTCCAGCAGGCGTGGTACGTCGGAAGGCGCATCTTCGCCGTCGGAATCCATGATGATCACCGGGGTAGTGATGCCGCTTCGCTGCAGGTGAACCAGACCTACGCATAGGGCGCGCTGGTGTCCAAGGTTGGTTCTCAATTCCACACTCTGGATCTGTTGTATGTGTTGGGGCGGAGTCGCGGGAAATTGCTCGGGCACTGGCTCCAACGAGCCGTCATCGACGAAGATGATCTGAGCTGTCAACCCGTGCTGGCCGAAGACGGAATCGAGCCGCTCGACAAGAAACCGAGCCGCCGCCCAATCGTTGAAGACCGGTACTAAAATCGTTAATGGAAGCAGAGACGGAGATTGGGCGCGGAGATCACTACTAGCTGGAGTCGGCGGCGCAGAAGACACGATCGGCAGAGTATACGCCGCGAAAGCACTTGCCAAGGAAGGTTCCCGGTCTTTGGGGCCCGATCTGCGGCATCGTAACGAGAAGTCTGGAACCGGGACCATCGATAGAACGCAGCTAACAAACCACGTAAAATTGCTGCGAATCTGAATCGGGGAGCCAAGATTGTTCCAGCCTATACGCCAGAGTCTCAAATCTGTAATCGCATGGGTGGCTGAAGCGCCTTGGCTGAACCGGAAGCGCCTGCGGATTTATCCGAAGATTTTCCTCGTGGCATATGCTTTGACGTTCACCGGATGGGTGATGGCGTTGCACGGGATGGTTAGCCGCGAGGGGAAACCCATCGGCGTTGACTTCCAGGTCAATTGGGCGGCTTCCGAAATGGCGCTTAGAGGGCAACCGTCCGCAGTCTACGACATCGAGAGGTTCCACGCCGTAGAAGAACAAGGGGTTGGGCAGCGGACCTTCGTGGCACCAATGATTTACCCGCCAACGTTCCTCGTACTTGTCCTGCCGACGGCGCTTCTGACC
>JBAWBE010000286.1:0-7588 GCA_049589635.1 Terriglobales bacterium | reverse complement strand
GATTTCGCAATCCTACCTAATGGACATTTGATTGTCATTGCTGCCACGCAGCAGGTAGTGTCCGGTGTAACCGTAACTGGAGACGTACTGATTGATCTCGATCAGAATCGCAAACCCGTTTGGCTCTGGAATGGATTCGATCATCTGGACATTACCCGCCGCCCTTATATGTACCCGGACTGGATGCACACCAACGCCGTAATCTATTCGGCCGACGACGGCAATCTTATTATTTCCATGCGCCACCAGAATTGGCTCATCAAAATAGACTACGCAAACGGAACCGGTTCTGGAGACATCCTCTGGCACCTCGGCTATCAAGGCGATTTCACGTTACTGAACGCGGACGGTTCCACCGCCGATCCCACGAACTGGTTTTTCGCTCAGCACGGCCCTTCTTTCACCACCCCGAACACCACCGGAAAATACGGTCTGACTCTCTTCGATGACGGAGACGACCGCGGTGTCGTGGTAAAGGTCGGAGGAACTTGCGGGGGAACGGCACAACCGACCTGTTACACCGCAGTTCCCGTGCTGAATATAGACGAGACAGCCATGACCGCGACCCTGGCATTTGATCCCATGGCGCCGGCCTATTCTTTTTTCGGCGGTAACGCCGAGGTCCTCGGGAACGGCAACTTGGAATACGGCCTATGCGCCACCACCGCGCTTCCCAAGAATAATGGAGCCGTTCTGGAGGTAACCCAAGCTTCGCCCTCGCAGACCGTATGGGAGCTGCAGATTGCCGGACAATTCGTATACCGCGGAATGCGCATCCCCAGTATGTATCCCGGCGTGCAATGGTAGTCTCCGCCCGCAAGTTGGGTGTCTGCGAAGGATGTACTTTGGACAAGAGAATGCCTCCATTCTCCGTCAGTCTTTGCTGAAGTTGTGGTGGACGGCCGCTGGACTATCGTGAATTCCGCACATCGGCTCGCGGCATGCGTAGGAACGCCATAATGCCGCGGTAAAGGCCGTCGGCGACGCGCTGGCGCTGGCCGCTCTCCAGCAGCAGATTTTCGTCGCTCGGATTGTTCACGAAGGAAATCTCCGAAAGCACCGCCGGCATGTTGGCGTCGGTCAAAACGATGAAGGGTGCCTGCTTTACGCCCCGGTTGGTCTCGCGCGGGCTCACGAGCTGCAGGCTCTGCGAGAGCGAGTTCTGGATATCCACGGCAAGCTGTCTCGACTCCCCGATCATCTCGTTGCGTGTGATTTTTTCAATCAGTTCCGGAAGATCGTGAAGGGAAGATTGCGCCAGCGCGTTTTCGCGCGCGGCTAGTGCCGTGGATTCCTGCGGAGCTGTTAGGCTCAAAGAGTACGTTTCAACCCCGCGCGCTTCGCCGCTGTGGCTGGAATTCGCGTGGATCGAGATGAACAGGTCCGCCTCGGCGCGGTTGGCGATCTCCGTGCGCTTTTCCAGCCCAACGTATCTGTCGTCCTTGCGTGTATAAATCACTTCCGCACCTGGAAGGTTTGCTTCAATCAGTTGGCCTAGCCGGAGCGCCACATCGAGGCAAAGGTTCTTCTCGAGCAGACCATGCGGTCCGATCGTGCCGGTGTCGTACCCGCCGTGGCCGGGATCAATCGCGATGCGGTTGATCTTCAGCCCCAATTCTCGTGTCAGGGAGGGTTGACTCTCGTGGCTGGCGTTTCCCTTCGGCGGTGCATTAGTCACGCTGTTCCGGAGCGTGTCTGAGCTCAAGGCGCGCGGCAGGGCTAATACCGCCAAAAGCAGAACGATAACGAGCGCACCCGCCCAAAGAATCCAGCTACCCAAGCGAAGCTCCGCGCGTGGGCTGTACGAAAGCTGTGGCGTCGCAGGAACTCGCAACGACTCCATATGATGCGCGACGGCATCCGACGGCGATGGCGCGGGCATTAGCGTCGGACCAGCGGCAGCCACAACGTCCAACTTGCGATCTGCCTTCGCGACGATCTCTGCCGACACTGTGTGGTGCCCTTGAGCGTGTGCTTCCAATAAGGCCTGATAGCAGATCTTGTTGATGATCCTCGGAATGCCGTGGCTTCGTTCAGCGACGAGCGCCGAGGCCTCCGTCTCGAATAACGCTTCGCCGCAATGGCCGGCCACTTTCAGCCGGTGCCTGATATAACGGTCCGTTTCCTCTGGCGACAGGGCTTCCAAATGCTGCACCACCGCAATGCGCTGCAGCAATTGCGCCTGGCGCTTGTGTCCCAATTTCTCCGCGAGTTGCGATTGTCCGGCCAGAATGATTTGCAGCAGCTTGGTGTGCGACGTCTCGAAGTTCGAAAGCAGACGGATGGTTTCGAGCACCGAATCGTCGAGATCTTGTGCCTCATCCACGATCAGTACAAATCGCTTCCCGGCCAGCATTTCAGCAAACAACATTTCATTTAGCTTGTTGTGCATGGCTACGAGCCCCATGCCCGTCGAATCGGCACCTAGCTCGCTCAGAAGGTATTGAAAGAATTCGCGGGAGTTGCACTGCGTCTGGAACAGGAACGCAGCCCGCGCCGTATCGCGTAGTCCCTCGAGTACCTGATAGAGGAGCGTCGTCTTGCCCATGCCCGGCTCCGCAATCAGCGCCAAAAATCCGCGTCCCTCCAGGATTCCCTGTGTGAGCGAGTCGAGCGCCTCACAATGTGTCCCGCTCGGATATAGAAACGCCGGGTCCGGCGTCACGCCAAACGGCTGTTGGTGCAAGTGAAAGAAATCGAGAAACATGCGCATACCTCCTTACCCGGCGAGTGGACAGATCTCCTTACCGGCTCCCATGCGTGGTCATTCCAGTGCGAGCGCGCCCGTCAGAACGACTGTGTCCGGAAATAGCGATTCGGTTGGCTGGGCTGGGAGCAATTTCGCCGGACAGAGGATTTTGCTATACCCAGCTTGCCACCGCAAGAGTCGGCCTCACACGCCTGGGTCTCGGTCAAGGATCCGGCAACCACCATCCCTGCAGTCGAGGTACCTGCCCTTCAGTGCTCGCCTCGGAAGCCGCATATATATATGGATTGCGAGCAACGGACCAGCAGACCCGCGAGTTCTGTACCATACTAGCGGGCGGATAATTCGAATCCGCTCGCGCAAGGCATCGAAGTGACAAAGCAAAAACTCAGCGCTGGACTATTGATGTTCAGGAGATGCGACGGGCAAATGCAGGTCTTGCTGGTTCATCCAGGTGGACCCTTTTGGAAAAAGAAGGACGAAGGGGCTTGGTCGATTCCCAAGGGTGAATACGACAAAGGGGAGCATCCGCTAGATGCGGCGAAGAGGGAATTCGAAGAAGAAACGGGAATCAAGCCACACGGAGAATTTATAGCGCTCGATCAGATTAAGCAGCCGAGCGGAAAAGTAATTATTGCTTGGGGATTCGAAGGCGACTGCTCGCCTGCCGAGATACGAAGTAATACGTTTTCGATGGAGTGGCCTCCGCGCTCGGGCCTCCAGCAGGAATTCCCGGAAGTGGATCGCGCCGATTGGTTTACCTTGAACGATGCCCGTGCGCGCATCGTGAAGGGGCAAATTGGATTCTTGGATCGACTTGTGGCTCGTCTCCGTTTGACGTCCGATGGCCAACGACTTTCTTGACATAGCTATCTTAGATAGCTATGATACAGAGCATGAAGGTGAGCGTAGCAGATGCCAAGAACAAGCTTCCTGAGCTGATCAAGGCAGCCGAGGGCGGCGAAACCGTGACCATCTGCCGTCGCGGCATGCCTGTTGTGGATATTATCCGCACGAAAAAGCCCAGTCGCAAAAAGCGAAAGCTCGGAACCCTCAAAGGCAAGATACAAGTCCTCGAACCGGAATGGTGGAAGCCCATGTCGGACGACGAAGTCGAAGCCTTCGTGGAAGGACGAGACTAGGTGCGGCTGCTGCTGGACACGGTCGTTCTGATCTTCGCTGTTGAGTCACCAGAACGACTCACTAAACGCGCTGCTACCCTCCTGCAGAACACGGAAAACATCCTAGAACTGAGCGCAATTTCTCTTTCCGAAATCGCAATCAAGGCGGCCCGCGGTAAGCTACGATTTTCCGCCGCAGACGCTCAGCGCGCTCTTGAAGATCTGGACCTTCGCATACTGCCCTACACGGCACACCATGCGTTCTATCTTTTCGACCTCCCGCAATACCACGCGGACCCGTTCGACCGCCAAATCATCGCTCAGGCTGTGTGCGAAAGGATCCCGGTGGTCACTTGCGACGAAAAATTCGCCTTGTACAAAGATCTCAAGGTCCTTTGGTAATTCCTTAGCTTTTGGTTCGCGAAGGAACAGAACTGCCTTGCATGCCGATCGGGCAACTGCGCCGTCACCGGCCCGATTAGCAAAGAGGTCGAGCCCCTGCTCAGCTGGTAGGAAGCCGGAATACGAGGCTGATATCCGTTTGGGTTTGAATGTGCCGTCCATCGAGAATCGTCGGACCATAGCGCCATTCACGAACCGCAACTACTGCAGCTCCTATAAGCAACGGCGGGCCCGTCAGCGGTTCGACGCTCTGCACCTTCCCGTCCTCGCCGATCGAGGCACGTAGCCGCACCGTACCGTCAATGCGTTGCTGCAGAGCATCTGGCGGATAAGAAGGAACGACGCGTTTAAGCAATCGACCAACTACCAAATTCTTTGCTGGCTGCATTTGCTTGTTGACACCGGGAGGCGTCGGGACCAAACGGCGAGAACTGATCGCAACTGACGACGATGCACTCACGGCCTCCTCCGGCAAAGTTAAAAGGAAAGTCGGGGCGGCTTCCCGCGCGGGACTGGCCGACACTGCACCTTGAGGATGGTGTGAAGTTTCGCTCTCCGAAGAAGCTTGAGCATCTGGAGGCGATGTCGGTACGTTAACGGCGGGCGGTTGTATCGGAGGTGCCTGCCGAACACCAGGAGTGGCAGTATCGTTGCTGGCTGGAGCAGCCGTTCCGCCTTTGGCCGGCTCGCTATTTTGCTTCATGTCCTCGGCATTCGCAGGAGGCTTCGCAGGTGGCTCCCCTTCCACGATGCTCTGAACGCGGATCGTTCCGCTGAGCCCGTCGAACGTGCCGGTGATCAACACATCTTTCCCGAAGAACTGCTTGGCTTTCTCTTGGTCATCTAAGTGGTACCAGGCGTGATTGTCGTCATCCCGCAAAACGAGCCGCACATCGTTTTGGGAGACGATTTTTCCGCTGAAGGTCTCTACCTTGGGCCCCTGCTGCGCCCACAAGTCCCCCGAGGTGTTGGGCGGTCCTGGACAAGTCAAAAGGAAGCCGGCGAGCAGAAACGAAACTATCGTCCTGACCGTAGCCCTTCGTCTCATATGTCACCTCGAGATCAGGGAGAACTACTTGAAGGAGCCCGCGCGGCAGGGATCTTCAGGCCCCATCAAAGCTTCATTTCCTCTGATGAATGGCCGGGAATTAAAAGCTAACGAAGAAAGTTGCAAAAGTAAATGGCCCGTGCTGACCTGTAGCTATGATTTCGTGTAAATTGCAGGAGGAGGAAGCCATGCGTGCAGACCACGTAGAAGTCTCATGGGATGCGGCCAAATCGAAGTGGTTGATTCGAATCGAATCGGGTGAAGAAGTGGTTCGCCGTCATTGTGATGCGCCGAAGAATGCAGACGACCAGACTCTTCGCTCGGCTGCTCAGAAAACCACAGAGGACGAAGGCTACGAAGCGGATCTCTCGTCCATCAGCATTCGTCGCTAGCCAGCTTTCAATGCGTTCGCGCCGTTCGCGCGGAAACCGGCCGACATTTCAGCGGTTCGCGGCCGCTACAAATCGGAAAGCGTCCTCGATCGTCCTGAGACTGCCCTTGGAACCCAGCGAGCTTGTTTCCATCTTCGAGAATTGATACTGGCGGTGCGGAGAGAAACTGGCCGGATCGAATGTGCCTTTCGCAAATTGAAATATCCAGACGTATTCGCGGTGCGCTTTGTCCGCTTCGGATTCAGGTATGAGCGCCGTGTCGATTGGCGTCATTGGCGTGAAATCCGAAAAACCGTTGATCTTGTGCACTGGCTCGGGCATCGTCGTATTAAAGAAGTCCACGTCATGCGTAAAGATAATCACAAAATCCACTTTCGAAGGATCGGGAGCAGGACAGACATCGGAGAAGAGTCTCTTCCTGTTTTGAACAATCCATTGCGTCTGGCGGGGCGTCAGGCCGTACGCGGAAAAATACTTCTGGCATCCGGCATCTGCATTCTCACTATCCGGTAGCGCATTGAAGTTTTCGCTGGGATTGCTGGCTGCGGCTACCGAACCTGCGGGCCGGCTGATTGTTGTGGCAGTGGCTTCAACGACCGATACGCTGGCCGACGAAGAGGGAGCTGCAACCGTTGATTTGGCGGATGTCACGGCAGGTGCCTCGGGTGAAGCTTCTTTTGGTCTCGAAGAAACTGGCGCCGGATTTATTTCCGCGTACTCCGCGAACGGTGGCACAGGACCTTCAGATGCCTTTTCCTCGCTTGCTGTCTGCGGCGGAACCGCGCTGGCCGCACGAGAAACGGGTGCGGTTTTCGTAGGAGTTGAATCAGCCGGGGATGGAAAGGCTTCACGCGCAGCCGCCTTGGCAATTTCCTTTGCTTCCGCCTGTTTCGCGACTAGGCCCACGTCTTGGGAAGGGTCTTGGTAGATTTTCAAGGGCGGTAGATCGGCGACGGCAGCCTCGGGGACATAACCTTCTGGATTGTTTTGAGCGCGAATCTTGACGTAGCCCTCGACCCGCCCGACAATTTCGACGTCCTCCCCGCATTTCAGTTTTGCCGCTACGTCGAAACTACTCAATGAGTCATAGACCCAAATTTGATCGCGATGGGAATTACACTTCAGGGTCGCCGTATTGGCCGCCGCTGACCCAGCCAGGATCGAAACGCTCATCACACCCGTCATGACTAAGAGTAATCGCCCCTGGATGTCCATTTAATCCCTCCTGCCTCGCGCTGGATTGCCTTGTCGCAATTCTAGTACTTTCGGTCAAGCGAACAAACTGCCCTTTAGTACAGGGAAAGGACAGGTGGTAACAACACACTATAGACCGTGGTGGCAAGCACCCCCTGCCCGTTGCGAATCGATAACGGTGAGCGACCATCTACATCGACCAGCCGCTCGCTGGCCTTTCGTCGTACTCATTCCACTGCAGATCTATCGAGCGCGCCAGTAAGCAAAAATCATCGAGGCAAGATTCGGTGACGAATACCGGCAATGTAAATCGCGGACCTGGCACTGACAAGCTCCACGCCTGAAGCCGTATCGCCACTCCATCCGGATTTACCCCAGATTTCGAGATATACTCTCAGTTTCCAGCCCCGCAGGAATTGTGCCTGATTCTATTTAGCGCTCGCGCAACAACAGCGCCTCAAGCAAAAGGCTGAATTGACTCGATGTGTGGAATTTGCGGTGCCATCGGATTTGACTCCAAGGAGAACGGCGATGCCGTGGTCCGCCGCATGCTCGCCGCGATCGTTCATCGCGGTCCGGACGAAGACGGAATCCTCGTCGCTCCGCCCGTCGTCGCCGGCACCCGCCGCCTCAGCATAATTGATCTGCCCGGCGGCTCGCAGCCTGTCTGGAACGAGACCGGCACGCTCGCCGTCGTCTACAACGGCGAAATATACAATTTCCG
>JBAWBE010000285.1:0-3511 GCA_049589635.1 Terriglobales bacterium | reverse complement strand
AAAATCAGCATAAACGGAAGCCAGTAATCCACGAGTTTGCTGATTAGATTATGCAGCATGTCTCGCGGTGCGGGCGCGGTGATAATCGGGGTCAGATAGTTATTGACGATCTCGGCGGCAGGACCAATCAACAAGCCTATCGCCAGTAGCCCCGGACTGGCCGCAGTGCTCTTGTCGACGAAGCCAAATATGACAGCTGCTATCATTCCGGTCGCCGCAAGAGCGCATAAGATTGGCAAGTTGTGCATCACCTCGTCGAACATCGAACCGGTGAACCAATGCCTATATATTAGAACTGTGAATAATGCCGCGACCGTGATCGCGCTCAGTACAGGAACGATCAGCGGTGGCGCAGGGCTTTTTACTTGCAAAAATGAGGCGCCCGCAATTATGACAGCAAGTCCGGAGGCTTGGACTAGCGGCAGGATCGGGTAGCTGACGGGATGTTGCATACCTATGAGAAGTTCCGGAACCGCCAGCATCGTCGCACCCGCAAGGCAGATCACCCCCGCAATAGCTCGTGACCAGTCATTTGCGGCGGTCCAGAAGATAACCGCCGATGCGGCGACGATAAGTGCGTATGCGCCGCAGATCGCGTGCGCTGCAACCGATGTCCCCAGCGCGATCGCTCCGAATGCAAACAACGTGCGACTTCGGCGCTCATTCAGAAAAAATGCTAGCCCGATCGCGACTAAGACAAATACCACCACCGTGGCTCTCATCCCCTGTTCGCGGCGAAAGAAGCAGGTGAAAAAAAAGAAGAGAGACGCCATCCCGCCGGCTATGTCTCCGAACAGCGCTCGTCCCAAGCGGTAGCCTGTGAAGATCATCAGTCCGGCCATAGGCACCATAGCGGCCGTCTCAGCCAACGTGGCCATCTTGATTCCCGAGCCTAGCGCAAGCACCGCATAAAACACTTCCACTGCCGGCGCCTGCACATGCGCGCTGTATGCGCCATAAGGATCGTTGTCGAAGGCCCGATACTGATGAAATGTAACTATGCGCTGCGCCGCGGCCGGTTGATTCAGCACGTCCATGAACGGAGGCACCGGCGATCCGAGCTGCAGCACCAGCAGCGAAATGCTGAGCAAGGCCCATCCAGTAAGAGCCAGCTTCTGGCCGCTGCTCATAGGCGTGAATTTGAATTCTTTTACGTTACGTAGTTGCGGCGCGATCGCCGCGATCAACAGAAGCCAGACCAACCAACTCCTCATCAGTGGAATTGGGCCGATTAGGGTTCCGAGCAGATAAGCCACGATCATCAGTCCTGTCGCGCCCGCGAGCACCGCATCACCGACTTCGATCGATTGATCATATCGTCGGATTAGGCCCCCGATAGCACAAGAACTGAGTGCCCAGAACGTCCATACTCTGACAGTGGCCCACGCAGTCTGCCACAACACTGGAGCTATCGCGCGAAGTGCCCCGATCCAGTCTAGGTGGTAGGGGAAATCTCGATCCCAGTAGATTGCGAGCGCGGTTACTACCGCGACGCCGATCAAAACCCATTCGCGCTGGAAGAACGACCGCCAGGTTCGATTGGCCGCCCGCGATGCCCCCGCTGCCGCGCTCATCGCAAATCGATGTTCCAACTATGCAGGCGACGAAGCTGTGATCATGAATTCGCCGTCCCCTTTTTGATCGCCACCTGCGCCGCAGTCCAGTGGAAGAGCTGTGCCGCACTGCAAACTTGGTCTTCGGACGGCCCCAGCTGAGTTTGATAAGACGCGAGCACCCAGATTTCATTGGGCGCCTGCTCTTCATCCATAACTGTCGCCGCATCGCCCGGAAGTGAAGGTTTAAGTCCGGCAAGGCGAAAATCGCTTGCGAAGAAGCTCAGAATCAAATCCGCGTTGGCAGTGGTCGCGATCGACTTTGCAGTCACCGTTCCACCGTTGCCGGTGGCGCCGCTGCTCATATCGATCGGCGAGCCCTGCGCGACATTGTCCAACAGGACAATCGCGCCCTGTGCATCAACTGGTTCGCTGAATTGCCAGGTCGGTGTGCTCGCTTCATTTGCCGCTAGCGCATGCCAGTAGAGTGACTGGCGCGTGGTCTCAGTGGAATCATCGCGAATCAACGTCCACTCGGTCGGCGGGGTAATCGTAACCTTCGGTCCGCCGTATGTCACGACGTCGGCGATCGCGACCTGCCCAGCACGCGCGTTCTTGCCCCAGTCCAGCGACAGACTCCTCGCCTCCTTTGACAGCGGCACATGTGCCGACGAAACGACGTTGGCGCCGCCAACCGAGTTGTCTGCCGATTGCGGCGGCCCCGAATTGCACGCCGCGATCGACACAGCCATCAACAGCATCAAGATACGCCTGATCATTCTCTCCTCCTGACTCATTTCCCCTGTGCCTTCTTCGCGAATGGGCGATCGCGCTCTGTGAGTGCGCCCTTGAGGCCTTTCTCGCGGCTCGCTTTCATCCAGTTCTTCACCGTGTCCGTCTGATGCGCGATCACGTCGATATCCGCCGACGACTGCTCGGCGGCGCGAATCCCGATGATGTCGAGATAGCGATTCACCGCCGCCTTGTGCAGCATCAGCAGCTCCGCCGGCACCATCGCGACGCGGCGCGCGTAGTTCATCGTCTCTTCCTCGAGTTTGTCCTTCGGGAAGACGCGATTGATTAGGTGCCACTCGAGCGCTTCTTTCGCCGACATGTAATCGCCGGTGAAAAAATATTCTTTCGTCTTGCGCGGACCCATCAGCACCGGCCACATCGACATGGTCGGCAGAATTCCCAGCGAGCGGCCCGCCGGATGCCCGAACTGCGCATCCTCGCTGGCGAACACGATATCGCAGTGGCCGACGAACTCGGTGCCGCCCGCCAGGCAGTAGCCATGCACCTGCGCGATCGTCGGTTTGTTGATCGCCCACAGCCGCTGCCATCGCTCGATCGTCTTGTGCAGGCCGAGCCGGTCGCTGGTGACGGTAATCTTCGACTCCGGATGCTGCGTGCCCTGCAAATCGTAGCCGGCCGAGAAGGCGCGTCCGGCGCCGCGAATGATCAGCACGCTCGCGTCGGCGTTCGACTCGTACTCGTCCATGACCGAGTCGAGTTCCTTGAGCAGCTTCTGCGACAGCGCGTTGAGCTTTTCCGGCCGATTGAGCGTCAGCCGGAAGATTTTGTCATCGACCTTTTCGTAAATGACGGTTTCGTAGTTCGCCATGTGAAATCTCCGGCGGTTACTTCACCGCAGCAAGAAATTCGCCCGCGACGCGCACGGTTTCTTCCGGCACTTCCCAGAAAAACATGTGACCGACCGCCTTGAGCGTATGTTTTTTCGATCCCGCTATCGCGCCTTGCAGAACTTCCGCGTTCGGATACGGCACGATCGAGTCGTCATCACCGTGAATAATAAGTGTCGGCGACTTGATTTGTCCAAGGCGCGCAAAACTGTCGAAGCCGCCAATCGCTTGGCCCTGGCGCATGAAGGTATGCATCGGGGTTATCGGATAGTTGCCCATCTCGGCGATCGCCTGGCTGAGAATCTCCTGACCCGC
>JBAWBE010000284.1:0-10841 GCA_049589635.1 Terriglobales bacterium | reverse complement strand
AGGAAAGAAGGCCATTCAATGAGTGCGAGTCCGCAGAATGCTTATCCATCCTCCGTTCCACCGCCGCCGCGGCGGTTCGGCGGACGCTCGAGTGTGTTTCAAGGGAAGCCGGTGGCTTCAGTAAGCGAGTTTCCGGCGGTCGATGCGGGCGTCAATATCGAGATCCCGAAGGTCGCCCTTGACTCGATTTCGCTCAGCTACAAGACGAACAAGGGTGAGCGGTTGGTGGCGCTCGACAAGATCAGCATGGAAGTAAGGAAGGGCGAGTTTCTGTGCGTGGTCGGGCCATCCGGTTGCGGCAAATCGACGCTCCTGCATTTGATTGCCGGGCTGAATCCGCAGACTTCCGGGAACGTATTGATGGATGGCAAGCCGGTGACCGGGCCGGCAACGGATCGGATTTTGATTTTTCAGGAACTCGGATTGTTTCCGTGGCTGACGGTGGCTGGCAATGTGGAATTCGGCATGAAGATGAAGAACGTGCCGAAGGCTGAGCGCGAAGAGAGAGTTCAGCACTTCCTGCGGCTGGTGCACCTTTCAAAGTTCAGCAACAGTTACATTCATCAACTCTCGGGCGGAATGCGGCAGCGCGTGGCTCTGGCTCGTGCGCTGGCGACTGAACCGGACGTGCTGCTGATGGATGAGCCGTTCGCGGCGCTGGACGCGCAAACGCGCGATCTGCTGCACGATGAACTAGAACGCATCTGGGCGGAGACGGGCTCGACGATTATTTTCGTGACACACAACGTCCGGGAAGCAGCGCGTCTCGGAGATCGCGTGGTGCTGCTGACCTACCGCCCGGGGCGCGTGAAACAGGAGTTTCAGGTGAACCTGCCGCGGCCGCGCCACATGGAGCATCCGGACGTCACTCGCATGGCACGCACGGTTCTCGATTGCTTGCGGGAAGAAATCAACAAGAGCCTGGAGGCCGAGTACGCCGATGAAAAAGCTCGCTAAGCAGGCTATTTTTTATGGCGCGCTGATCGGGCTCTGGGCGTTGCTAGCGAAATTGCATATCTGGCCGCCGTATCTTTTTCCGCCGCCCTGGGGAGTGGCACATGCGCTGCGGGATGGTTTTTCGGACCACAGCTTCTGGATCGGCATTGCCGTGACCATGAAACGCATGCTGATCGGCTACACCTTATCGGTTGTTCTCGGAATGGTTCTGGGATTGGGTGTTTCGAGCAGCAAGTTTCTGGAAGAGACGGTGGGTGGATTGTTGGTGAGCTTGCAATCGCTGCCGAGTATTTGTTGGATTCCGCTGGCGGTGCTGTGGTTCGGGCTGACTGAGAAAGCAATTTTGTTTGTGGTGTTGATGGGTTCGCTGCTGTCAGTGACGATTGCTATGGAAGACGGACGCAAGCAGATGCCGAAGATCTATGGCATGGCTGGACGGAATCTGGGGGCGAGCGGGTTTCGATTGTTCTGGTCAGTGCTGCTACCTGCAAGTCTGCCTTTCATCGTGAATGGAATGAAGCAGGGCTGGGCATTTGCATGGCGCTCGCTGATTCAGGCGGAGATGATTTTCCTGAGCCTAGGTCTTGGACAGTTGCTGATGATGGGCCGCGACTTGAGCGACATGAATCAGGTGCTGGCGGTGATGATTCTGATTATTGTGCTCGGGTATCTGGTGGATGGATTGATTTTCCGCACGATGGAGCGGCGGCTGCAGCAGAAGTACGGGCTGGCGGCGTAGAGGCAGCTTCTAGCTGCTAGCTGTTAGCTTCCAACAAACCGATCCTACGTTTCTGCGCATAGTCGGGAACAGTCAGTTGCCACGTTCGTCGGCGACACGTCGTCCTTCGCTATAATCAAGCCAGGATCAATGAATACTGCGTTACAAGCCAGTTCCACTGGAGTTGTCTCCGGTGCCGGTGATATCGGCTCTGCTCGTGTCGAATTCCAGGCGCTCGTCTCAGGCTGCGGAATTTACGACCTCAGCTCGCGCGCCAAAATTCGGCTTACGGGCGGCGACCGAGTGCGCTGGCTGAACGGAATGGTGACTAACAACATTCGCGATCTTGCTCCCAACCATGGAGTTTATTGTTTTCTGCTGAACGCGCAGGGACACATTCAGGCCGACTTTTACGCCTACAACATGGGCGACTCGATTGTTGTGGATACCGACGCGCAGCTGCGGGAGAAGGTCCTGGCGCATTTCGACAAGTTCATCATCATGGATGACGTGGAAGTTGCGGACGTAACTGCGACTCTCGGCGTTATCGTCGTGGCGGGGCCGCAGGCGAAGGCCGTATTGCGCACGGCTGGAATTGAAATTCCCGAGCTTGCGCCGCTTGAGATGTGCAAGCCGAATTGCAATTGCGATTGCGCATGTCTGCAATGCACGGTCGTTCGTAGAGATGAAGCAGCAGGCGAGTCGTATGAAATCTGGCTCGCGCCGAACCAGATGAAGTCGGCATGGGGTGCGCTGCTGGCAGCGTGCGCTATGGCGGTCGGCCCGGAGGCGCTGGAGATGCGTCGCATCAGCCGGGGAATACCGCGCTATGGTGTCGATATTCGGGAGCGCGATCTTCCACAGGAAACCGGGCAGATGCGCGCTTTGAGCTTTACGAAGGGCTGCTATCTGGGGCAGGAGATTGTTGAACGAATCCGCTCTCGTGGGGCGGTGCACCGCGAGTTTACGGCATTTTTGATTGACGGGCCGTTGCCTACGCCGGGCGCAAAGATTCAAGCAGACGAAAAAGAAGTTGGCGAGATTACGAGCAGCGCCGAGTTGCCACTGCCAGCAGGCAATCAGGCCGTTGCGCTTGGCTATCTGCGTCGCGAGGCTGCTGGTAAAGGTTTGCGGTCAGGCGCGGCGACGCTGAAACCAACTCAATTGCCGATCATCTAAGTTAAGTTCATCTGGGTAGAGTTAAGCGAGGTTAAGTTCAACTAAATTAAGTTCAGCTAAATCAAGTTCGGGTTTCGGAGTTATTACTCGCGGACGAATGACTTCCAGAGCGAACGAGCTCAAGATCAGGAAAAACACATGGCTGAAAAAAAAGACGAATTCAAGGTAAGCGATCGACGGCTGTTCACGGCGGACGGCGAACTCCGCCCATCTTCGGAGGAGCAGGAAACCGCGCAGGCGGAGCGGGCGACGAGCGTTGCCGTTGCGCCCGCGCCGACCGCCACCACTGCTACCGCTACGACTGCTACGAATGTTGATAGCGCTCAGACAGGGGTGGGCGTTCAAGCCGAACCCGACGCGCCCGAGCCTCCAACCGCCTCCGAGCAGAAGGCGCAACATGACGCCTATCAGCAGTCCTCGCGCGACCTGGACCGCAAAGTCGAACTAAGCGGGCATTCCTCCAAGGATCTCGAAGTCACGTTCGAGCGCTTTATGGCCTCTCTTTATATGACCGCCATGATGCAGCTTGGCCTGATGCACGAACAGGGCGGCCAGCCCGGTGTAGACCTGATCGGCGCGCGGCAGACGATCGACACGCTGAGCATGGTTGCTGAAAAAACCAAAGGCAACCTCACTTCGAAAGAGCAGGGATTTTTGCAGAACTGTCTCTACGAATTGCGCATGGCCTACGTTGAAGTCACCAATGCGCTGGCGCGCGCTCCGCAGACGCCCGGCCCCGTCACGGGTACCAACGGCTAGTTCATTCAGCTAAGGCGCATTCCGCCGAAGTTCACTCTGAAGTCATTGCTACGATGCGGGCAACTCTGACAGTCCTCGGCAGCGGCACCTCGATGGGCGTTCCCACGATTGGCTGCAACTGTCCCGTCTGCCATTCGGCCGACCCGCACGACCGTCGCACGCGGCCGTCCATTCTGCTCAGCTACAACGGGCACCACGTTCTGATCGATACGACTCCCGATTTTCGCGAACAGGCACTGCGCGAGAACATCACGCAACTCGACGCCGTACTCTACACGCACACCCACGCCGACCATATTTTGGGTATCGACGATCTGCGCCCGCTCAGCTACCACCACAAGGGCGGCAAGTTGCCGCTGTATGCGACGACGGCAAATTGCGAGTTTCTGCGCAACATGTTCCGCTACATCTTCGAGCCTACTTATAAGTTCGGAGGATTGCCGCAGGTCGAACTGATCCCGACGGATGGCGCGCTTGATCTATTTGGCGCGCACTTTGAGCCGGTGACAGTTATCCATGGCGAAGCGCCAATTCTTGGCTTTCGCTTTGGATCGGCCGCGTACCTCACCGATCACAGTGCGGTGCCGGTTGAATCGCTCGAGAAACTGCGCGGGCTCGATATTCTTTTTCTGGATGCGCTCCGTCATAAACCGCATCCTACGCATTCGTCGGTCGAGCAGTCGCTGGAGATTGTGGCCGAGGTGAAACCGAAGCGCGCGTTTTTCACGCATATATGTCATGATCTGCCGCACGAGGCGACGAACGCTGCGTTGCCTGCGGGCGTACAGCTTTCGTATGACGGAATGAAGTTGGAGTTTGAGATTTAGGTTCACAGCCGAGACGCCGAGAGCGCCGAGAAAACCATGGGTAACATAACCATGATTAAGATTTTCTCGGTGGCCTCGGCGTCAGAAAATTTGCGATGCGGATTTTTCACCAACTCGCCGACATCCCCGCGGACTTCGGCCCGTCGATCGTGAGCGTCGGCAACTTCGACGGCATTCACCGCGCGCACCGCGCCGTCATCGACGAAATCGTGCGCCGGGCTCGCGCCGCTGGTGCTGTATCGGTCGTGGTCACTTTCGATCCGCATCCTGCGCGCATTCTTCGTCCTGACCACATCTTCAAACTGCTCACGCCGACCTCGGAAAAACTTCGCCTGCTTGAAGCGACCGAACTGGACGCGGTTCTGCTGCTGCCGTTTTCGCGCGATCTTTCGCTCATGACTCCGCACCAGTTTGCCCATGACATCCTCAAAAAACACTTGCATGCTCGCGAAGTGCATGAGGGGTATAACTTCCGCTTTGGCCATCAGGCGGCGGGGAATATTCAAGTGTTACGTGAACTTGGTCAGGAGATGGATTTCGAGGTGCATGACTACCCCGAGATGCGCCTGCGCGGCGAGCATGTTTCGAGCAGCCACATCCGCAAGCTGCTTTCTGAAGGACGCGTGAGCCGCGCGCGCCATCTGCTTGACCGCCCGTTCAGCATTGTGTCGACTCCGGGCCGGGGGCGCGGCTACGGTTTGAAATACACCGTGCCCACGATTAATCTTGCGCGCTATGAAGAGCTTGTTCCCAAAGACGGCGTCTACATTACGCGCATGCGCGTGGGCGCAGCTCCGAACGGGGAGCGCTTTGACTCGGTGACCAATGTAGGTAACCGGCCGACGTTCGGGGTTGACTCGTTCGCGATTGAAAGTCATCTGCTTAATTTTCATCCGCTGGAGCTGACGGCCGAAACTGAAGTCGAACTGCATTTTCTGGATCGACTGCGGGATGAGATTAAGTTTCCTTCGGTCGAGGCTTTGCGGGAACAGATTGGGCGCGACGTGCAGAAGGCGCAGAGATATTTGCGACGGCTGGGACGAGGCAAGGGCCAGTCCTAGTCCGAGGGGAGAAAAACCTGCCTCTGACAAGAATCGTGGAGCAATTCTAGTGGAAAGGTCGCGTCTTCCGTTACTTCATCCCTGGCTTGTGGGTTGATTACCGCGATCGGCCATTCGCTTCTTACCGCGGTGGTCGAAGAAATGCCACGTAGAAAGACCCCAAAGATATCCAGCTAATCGGCCCAATCCGACTCATCAAGCAAGCAACTCCCGGCCAGCGCCGCACGCTGCTGGCCGCTTCGCTTGGCTGGATGCTCGACTCCTTTGACGCCATGCTTTACGCGCTCGTTCTGGCGTACGTCATGCGCGATCTTGGCATGAGCAAGTCCACCGCCGGCCTGCTCTCTACGCTGATGCTGCTGGCCTCGGGCATCGGCGGCATCATGTTTGGATTTCTTGCCGACCGCATTGGACGCAAGCGCGCGCTCGCATTCAGCATCGTGACCTACTCGGTCTGCTCGTTTGCTTCGGGGCTCTCAACGACTGTGTTTATGCTGGCGATTGTTCGCTTTATTCTTGGTCTCGGGATGGGCGGCGAATGGAATACCGGCGCAACCCTTGTCGCCGAAACCTGGCCTGACGAACTTCGCGCCAAGGCGCTGGCCGTCGTGCAGAGTTCATGGGCCATTGGATACGCGCTGGCCGCGCTGGTCGCTAGTGTTGTGTTGCATTATGCCAATTGGCGATTCGTGTTTTTTGTCGGGATACTGCCGGCTTTGGTCACGATCTGGATTCGGCGTCGCGTGCCGGAGTCGGAGATGTGGGTCGCGCGCGGCGGGGGTCACAATCGCGGGGGTCACAACAAAGATCAAGAGCTTGAACCGCAGGGGACGCCGAGTGGGCAGAGTTCGCAGGAAGCCGCACAAGGCCTACTTTCTTTTTCAAATAACAATGCAAGCCTGGATTCGAACCGGGATTCGTTTTTCCGCATCTTCCGACCTCCCTACGGTAAGAGCACTTTCGCGCTGCTCTTCGTCAACTTCTTCGGTCTATTCGGATGGTGGGGATTATTTCAGTGGGTGCCGGCTTATCTGTCCTTGCCGGTCGCGCGCGGCGGGCGCGGGTTCAGCGTGATGGGCACAGCTTCTTTGCTCGTCTTCCTCAACCTGTTTGGAATGTTCCCTGGCTACCTCAGCTATGGATGGGTGGCGGACCACCTTGGGCGCCGCAAATCTTTTGCGCTTTACCTTTTCGGCGCGGCGCTTTTGATTCCGTTCTACGCGATGGCGCGTTCGGAATACGTGTTACTCGTGCTGGGAGCGGCTGTCGCGTTCTTTGGCACGGGCTGGACCTCGGGCTGCGGAACCATCGGCAGTGAAATTTACCCAACAGGCTTGCGCGCCCGAGGCTTGGGATTTACTTATACCGGTGCGCGAGCGATGAGTTCGGTGTCTCCTTATGTGATTGGCAGGATCGGCGACCTGAAGGGACTGAATTGGGCTTTCTACCTTTGCGCCGGGGCGTTTCTGCTGGCTGGTTTGATGGCTATGCAGCTGCCGGAGACGAAGGGAAGGGCATTGGAGTGAGAGTGGTCTTCCTGAGCTCTGCATCGCGTCGTCGGTCGTCAGTCGTTGGTCGCTCGCAAACCGGAGTCCCGAACGACTAGCGACCGATGACTAACGACCGACGACAAACGACCGACAACAAACGACCGACGACAAACGACCCTCGTCCTCACTCAATCGGCTCAACCATTAGCTCGTCTCCCGAGGCTGCCCGCTCGGGCATCTGAATCAGCACAATTGCGATCAGCACCAGCACGATTCCCACCGTCTGCACCGAACGCAGTAGCTCCCCTAAGACGACCGCCGCCAACACGATGCTGAACACCGGCTCAAGGCAGCTGGCGACAATCGCGCGCGTCGGCTCCAGATGCTGCAATCCGGCGAAGTAACACGAGAACGGCACGAGCACAGACACCAGAGAAAACACAGCCATGAACGCCCACTGTGCGCGCCCATAGTGCGCTGCCACAACTTTCCAGGGAGGATTCACCACCATCCAGAACCCTGCCGTTCCAACCAGTACCCACAGCAAAACTTTCCACCGATCGTAGCGCGCGAGCACGCTGTGTCCGCCAACGTTATAGAAGGCGAACGAAAAGGCCGCCAGCAGAGCCGCGCTTACTCCCAGCGGGTCCATGCGAAAGCCGCCCGAGCCTACGAGGCCCACGGCCAGCGTGCAGCCCGCAACCGCCAACGCAACCGCCGCGATCCTGCGACCTGATGGACGCTGCACTCCTCGCACGATCGTATACAGCAGTACCCACACCGGCGCCGTGTATTGCAGAATGATCGCGGTCGCAACGTTCGTCCGCTGAATCGCGACGTAGTAAAGATAGTTCGACGCCGCGACGCCCAGAACGCCCAGAACTACGAGCATCGCTAAGTCGCGTCGCGGCACTTTCAGGGCAGTCCATCCGCGGCGCGTCAAAAGAATCGGCAACAGCACCGCCAGCGAAAGCGTCGCGCGGCTTTGTGAAAGGATCAGAGGATTGATGGCCGCGAGAGACGCTCCGCCTGGAAGCAGATGCCCGGTAAACGCCGCGCGTCCGAGCGTTGCCGAAACTCCCCAAGACAACGCCGCGCCTGCGATATAGAGATAGCCGCGGAGCGCATGTGGTTGAGTTCGTGCCTGGGGCTGTGGGCCGGGCTTCACGCCACGTGCTCGATCGTGTAGGTAATCTTGGCCGTCTTTTCGAGCATCGCTGAAACCGAGCAGTATTTTTCTTTCGAAAGTCGTACGGCGTCTTCCATTGATTTCTTGCTGACGTCTCCGGAGACTTTGTAGGCCAGGTGAATGGATGTATAGACCGCGGGATAGCCGTCGGCGCGTTCTCCTTTGGCGTGGACTTCGAGCCCTCGGAACGGCTCGCGTTTTTTTCGCAGAATGCCGACGACGTCTGACGCTGTGCACCCGCAGAGTGCGATTAGCACCAGCTCCATCGGCGAGTTCGCCGTTTTCTCGGTGGCCGTGTCCAGCACAATCGCGTGACGCGAGGTTGCCGAGCCGACGTAGCGTTCGTTGTCCGTCCAATTCAGGGAAGCTTCAATCATGAATTCCTCTTTGCGACATTCGTCCAGTTATAGATGAGAATTGAAAGGGTGCGGCTTCAGCCGCACCGCTGGCGGCTAGCGCCGGTTGTCCGTTACCGGCTCGGGATGGATCAGCACCCGGAACAGCTCCGGCGCATCCTGCTTGAAGCGAATTTCGAGGGCCGTCTGCACATCGTGTACGCGCGAAAGCGGCATATCGTCGGGCAGCGTGCAGTGGCAGGAGACATAGAGACGATCGCGAATTTTCTTGAATTGAAATTCGTGCATGTCCTTCACTTCGGGAAAATCCTTCGCCACATCCTTCAATCGCTTTTCGAGCCCGGGGTCGAGCACGATTTGTTCGCCGCTCTCAATCGTCGCCGGCTCGCTCTCAATGTGCGTCAGGATGGTTGCGATCTCCGGTACCTCTTTCCGCATTTCCGATTCCAGAGTCGTTACCTCGTCGTGCGCCTGTTTCATGCTGAGTTGCTCGTCAAGTTCCAGATGCTGTTCCACGTGCAACTTGCCCGCCAGGTCCTGCACGCTGATGTCATGCACATTGAAGTTATGTTGCATTGCCACTGCCCGGATTCGATCAAAAATGTTTTCGCTGTGCCGAGCGCGTGGAATCGGATGCACCATCACATCGGCGTCTGGCAGAACTTCGCGCACGCGCGCCGTCACCGTGTCTGAAACCTGCTCCGATCGCTGAAAAGTAAAATTGCGCGACAGGCCGAGCGAAACGTCGGCAAAGTAGCGATTTCCGGCCTTGCGGATTCGTACCCGGTCAACCTCGAGAACTCCATCGACCCTTCTTATCCGATCCAGAATCTGATTGCGCACACCGGCTGGAGCCGCATCCAGCAGCGCATCCATCGTTCTTCGTGCCAACCGCCAACTCACCGTCACCACCACGCACGCTACAAACAGGGCCGCGATCGGATCGGCTTGCCGCAGCCACCCCGCGTGATATGCCCGACCCGCCCACACCAGCGCCAAACCTAAAATGACTACGCCGCTCGACCAGATATCGGTCGAAAAATGGAGCGCATCAGCCTCCAGCGCCTGGCTGTCGTATTTCTTCGCCATGCTCCCCAAGGCCTGCGAACGCCACACATCAATCGCCATCGAGAGGAACATCACCGCGAATGCGCTCCACGTCGGCTCAATATCCACACTCTGGAAAAATAGGCGCTTAACCGCTTCGAATACGATCCACACGCAGGTGAGCAGCAGTAATCCGGTTTCAATGAATGCCGAAAAGCTTTCCACTTTTCCGTGGCCATACTGATGGTCGGCATCAGCGGGCAAGTCGGATACGCGGACGGAAAAAAAAGTTACCAGCGCAGCAATCAGATCGAGGCCGGAGTGGAGGGCTTCCGACAGAATTCCCAGCGATTGCGTAGCCAGCCCAACGACAATCTTCAGCGCGGTAATAACGAATGCCGCCAGCACCGAGTTTCTGGCCACGGTGCGTTTGTCCCGCCGCATTGAGTCGGAGCCAAAGGCTCGCTGGATTCCTCGCATGTCTGCCATTATCGCTTTGGATCGAGTCGCCGCCAACTTGCGGCCTTTCCAATAGGCCTGGTCACGATGGCGCGCACTGTATCATACCGGTCTTCTCGTTTCCCCTTAGCCATTTCCCCCCTAGCCCACCTCCCCACTCGCCATGCTAGGATTACATGTTTCCGCATTTCTTCCTGGAGGATGCTTTTCCATGTTTCGTCAGCTAGTCGTGTGTCTTATGCTCGTGGCTTTTGTCAGTGGACAAACTGCTCCGCCAGCTCAACCTGCCCCTGCCGCTCCCACTGGAGCACAATCGACTCCCGCCGCCGGGAAAGCGCCGGACGCCGCCCCGGCCCCGCCAACCGTTAATGGCGACGATGCGGTCATTACCATCAAGGGTTTTTGCACGGATTCATCGCTGACCGGCGATGCCTGCAAGACCGTCATCACCAAGGCCCAATTCGAAAAGCTCGCCGACACGCTTCAGCCGAACATGTCGCCAGCCATGCGCCGCCAACTGGCGACCGCCTATGCGCGTATGTTGACGATGTCCACGGCCGCCGAAAAACGTGACCTCGATAAGACACCGCATTTCGAGGAAGCGACCCACTTCGCTCGCATGCAGATTCTGTCGCAGGAGCTTGGCAAGGCTCTTCAGGCCGATTCAAACAACGTGAGCGATCAGGACATTCAGGATTATTACCAGAAAAACGCTGCCAACTTCGAGCAGGCGACGTTTAACAGAATCTTCGTTCCTCACACGAAGAGAGTTGACACGCCCGCCCCGCCGGTGAAGAAG
>JBAWBE010000283.1:0-6095 GCA_049589635.1 Terriglobales bacterium | reverse complement strand
TGAACAGAACTGTGCATAAGGCAGGCTCGCAATTTTCTCGAATTCGCGCCACGGAGTCGCGCAAACTCACGGGCAATTCTTTCTCGATCGGACGCCGGGCATCATCGAGCTCGAAGTAAGCGTAGTGTTCACCGGTAGTGCTCACCATGAGCAGGCGCAGGCCGTTCCATGAAACTTTGGAGTCGAAGGGAGCGAGAATCGAGAGGGGGTCTTTGATGTTGGTTCCGCCCCACGAAGTACCGGGCTCGGCAACTTTGAAGTAGCGTCCGGGAGTGGAGCGGCGGCCTTTCATTTTGATGCCGGTCTCTGGGATGCCCAACAGTTTGCCTGCCTGGTGCTCTGACAAGACGCCGGTAATGTGGTCGTCGACTACAACCACCTCGTCAACTTTGCCCTCCCATTGTTTGGCAAACATTCCGATGGTGGCCGAACCGCAGCCGACGCGCATGCGCTCTTCGCGCACTCCATCCACAACCGGCGGCTGCGAGGCTTGCACAATGATCTTCGCTCCGCCGTCGATTTCGAGTTCGGCGGGTTTGCCGTTGCACAGGTTGAGCAGAGTCTCGCAGGTCACCGTTCCTTCTTGGCGGTTGCCTCCAGTAAGATGGCGCACGCCTCCGAGCGAGAGCATTTGTGATCCGTACTCGCTTGTCGTGACATGGCCCACGGCTTCGTCTTGTGCTCGAACTGTGCTGCACTCCGGGCCAAGATGGCGGTCGGTATCGATTTTTAATTTCACTCCGCAATAACTGAAGATGCCTTCGGTCACAACGGTGACCATGTCGACGCCTTCGGTTTCAGAAGAGATGATGAAAGGCGCGGGTTTGTAATCGGGATAGGTGGTGCCGGCGCCGATCGCAGTGACGAACGTGTCGGCTCCGCTGATCAGGGAACCATCCCAGTCGCGATTTTTTCCGAGAAAGGGCACAACCGAATCTCCGCGCGACACTGCCCGATCAAGCACGATGTGCGGATCGATGCGCACAAGTTGGCCGTCATGATTCGCATAACGATCGCAGGATCCCGTTCTTCCCGGCTTGATGTAGCACAGTACGGGACAAGCGTCGCAGCGGATGGCATCGTCAGCCACGCGCGCCGCCCTTCTGGCGTGCGGCAAGAATTGCTGCGCGCACGCGGTCTGGCGTGGCAGGAATTTTTCTTATGCGGATGCCGATTGCATCATGCAGAGCATTCAAGATTGCCGGGGCGGTCGGAATTACCGCCTGCTCGCCGATTCCTTTTGCTCCATACGGTCCGACGGGCGAGGGTTCTTCGATGAGGATCGATTCCACGGGCGGGATATCGCCGGCTGACGGAATTAAATAGTCGTGAAGATTTTCACCTTTGCCGGGAAAAAATTCTTCCATGAGCGCCATGCCGAGCCCCTGAGCGACGCCACCCTCAATCTGGCCTTCAATCAGCGTGGGATTGATTGCTCGTCCAACGTCATGAGCGGCGGTGATCTTCAATACGCGAACTGTTCCCAGGTCGATGTCGACTTCGATCTCAGCCAGATGAGCTCCGAAGCCGAAGACGGCGTATGGAGTTCCTTGTCCGTTCTCATCGAGCGGCTGTGTCGGCGGATCGAATGTGGCCTCGGCGGTGACAACGTATCCGTATTTGTCGAGCGGCAGAGCGAGAATCGGCAGCGTCGCGCTTTTGCCATTCTCAGTGACGATCACGGCGTCGTCTTGAAAATCGATGGTGGCGCACTCGCAGGCGTTTGCCAGCGACAAAATTTTATTTCGCAACTGCAAGCCCGCCATTTGCGCAGCTTTGCCGGTCACGAAGGTCTGGCGGGAGGCTGAGGTCTTACCGCAATCCGGTGACAGCGCGGTGTCCCCCGAGATCAGATCGAACTTTTCTATCGGAGCGCCGAGTGCATCGGCGCATATCTGGGTCACAATCGTGTTCGAGCCCTGGCCAATATCCACCGCGCCTTGGTGTAAGGCAATTCTGCCGTCGCGCTTCAATCCCATTCTTACCGTCGATGGATTGGGAAGGGAAGTGTTGCCACAGCCATACCATATGCCTGCGATTCCCACGCCGCGCCGCCGTCCCGCGTTGCGGGAGTTGAAGTTCGCCGCGGCCGTGCGGGCAGCTTTCCACGCGGGGCGCAGCGCCTCAAGGCATGCGCGGATGCCAACGCCTTCGCCCAAAATTTGTCCGGTCACCGTGGGAGTACTTCCATCGAGAGCGTTCAGGATTCGGAACTCCAGGCGGTCGATTCCCGCGCGGTCTGCCAGTTCATCGTAGAGTTGCTCCTGGGCAATGGCCGCTTGCGGAACTCCAAAGCCGCGGAACGCGCCGGCGGGCACCAGATGCGTATGCACGGCCCGGGTAAGGGCGCGGTAGTGAGGCACGTAGTAAGGACCGGAAGCATGCACGGGCACGCGTCCAGCAACGGTTGGACCCCAAGAAGAATATGCGCCGGTGTTGAAATCGGCGGAGAAATCAAGTGCGGTCAATTTTCCATCGCGCGAGCAGCCGGCTCGAAGCCGGATGCGCGATGGATGGCGCTTGGTCGTAGACATGATCGATTCGGTTCTGGAATAGACCAAGCGCACTGGTTGTCTAAGTTTCCAGGCGGCGAGAGCGACGAAAGGCTGCACTGATAAGTCGAGTTTCGAGCCGAAGCCTCCGCCTACGGCGGTTGGGATAATCCGCACTTGCTCGGGAGCGATGCCGAGAATCGCCGCCATGTCGCTGCGATCCATATATGGCGACTGGGTGCAAGCTTGAATCTCGATCTGATCGCCGACGCGGCGGGCGAAACCGGCCTCAGGCTCGATATAGGCATGCTCGATGAATCCGGTTTCGAATTCACCTTCGGCGGTGAAATCAGACTGCCGCAGTGCTTGATCTACATCGCCGCGGACGACGCGTCCGCGTACCAAGATGTTTTCTTCGCGATGGGGATGAATGAGCGGGGCGCCGGACGCCAGAGCCGAATCGATATCAAAAATCGGCGGCTGTTCTTCCCACACCACAGGAAAATCTATAACCTCAAAAGATTCGACAGCGGCAGTTTCACCAACCACAGCTGCGATCGCTTCGCCGCGGAAGCGCGTTTCCTTTTCCGCAAAAACAGGCTGGTCGGCAAATCGAGGGATCACGCCATAGCAGTTTTTGCCGGGAAGATCTTTCGCCGTGAGCACCGCGCGCAGTCCAGGATGATTTTGAACAAACGAGGCCAGGTCGCCAAATAAAAAGCGAGCGCGGTGGTGTGGAGAGCGGATCACACGCAAGGCGAGAGCTCCAGCAGGTATCTGGTCGGCGCCAAAAATCTCGGTGCCAGCTATTTTGGCTTTTCCATCCAGACGCGCCAATCGCTTGCCAACCGCACTGCCCGCACCCGGAAGCTCGGCTTTCGGCGCATCTTTGCCCGCGTCGAGAATTGCAGCGATGATCTTGCGATAGCCCGTGCAACGGCAGAGCACGCCGCCAATCGCGTCCAACACCTCAGCTTCATTTGGATTGGGATTGCGATCGAGCAGAGCTGCGGCGGAAACCAGCATCCCCGGCGTACAAGCGCCGCATTGTGCGGCTCCATGATCCAGAAATGACTGTTGCAATCGCGCGCCCGACTGCGAACAATGCGCCAGGCCCTCGATTGTGGTGATCTCAGAATTCTCCGCTTGCGCCGCTGCGATGAGACACGAGCAGGCTGGTTCACCGTTCAGCAGAACCGTGCAGGCGCCACAATCTCCGGCGTCACATCCTACTTTGGTGCCGGTAAGCCCCAGGTCTTCGCGCAACACTCGGGATAGCCTGCGCAGAGGCGACGTGGAGATCACCGTCTCACGTCCATTGATCGAGAGAGCAATGGACGTGATATCGGAAGCGACGCCCAATTCCGGTGCGGCCGCCATCAATGTTTCTCCGCGCATCGGTTCAGCGCGCGCTGAACCAGCGTTAGGGACGCGTCACGCCGATATTGGGCCGTGGCTCGAACGTCATCAATCGGAGAAAGCGCAGACAAATGTTCCGCCCTGACTCGCGCGCCCAGTCCGGCATCGACGGGTGCACCGATAAGATCATGCTCAAGCTGAGATAAACGCCCGGCGAAAGCGGAACACGATCCGACGGCCACGCGCGCCGCCGCCACTCGCCCTGTGGCGTCGGCGAGCACGACTGCGGCAATCATCGAAATCGAAATCACGAGGTAGCGCCGGGCTCCAAGTTTCACAAACGAGGAAGAGGCATCGTCGAGAGTTCGCGGCACAATCACCGCAGTTAGCAATTCTTTGGGGCGCCGCAAGGTCTTTCTGTTTCCTACGATGAATTCCGCCAGCGGCATCCGGCGCAGACCGGCGGTGGAGGCGAGTTCCACCTCGGCATCGAGTGCTAGTAAAGGAGGCGCGCCGTCGGCAGCTGGCGAAGCATTGCACAAATTCCCGGCGATCGTGCCGCGGTTCTGGATTTGAATCGCACCGATTTCGCGGGCAGCATCCTTCAGGGCGTCAAAGCAACGCGGAAGCGGGGCTCGAACAATGTCGGTCCAAGTGGTGAGCGCGCCGATTCGCGTCTGATCCGCAGTGCAAGTTATTCCGCGTAACGCGCGAATTGCGGAGATGTCGATTACCGTACCGCGAATGGCACGGTCCCCGAGAGCAGGAAAAAAATCCGTTCCTCCAGACAGAATTTGCGCCTGGTGCGTAGCAAGCGACGAGAGCGCGTCATCCACGGTCTTTGGCCGGATGTACAAACTCGAGGTCTCCGCAATGCAGATTCGCCCGCGAGGCGCGGGTTCTATCCACAATGTGTAAATGCGAACGAGGTCGATTGTACAGCTTGACAGGCGCGATGTTACGGGGGAAAAACCTGGCCGGGACAACTTCGCGGCCGGAGCTAGCGGAAGCGGCGGATGAATAATGTATGGCGCTCGGAGCGATAATAGCCCACCACGTAAATGGTGGCCTTGCCTTTGGTCGAATAGATGACCTGGCGGATTCGCAGAATGGCGGAGCCTTTGGGGAGGGTCAGAGTTTCGGCAAGATGAGGATCAGCGGCCGTGGCGTCGATTTCCTCATCGGCGTAGGCGAGTTCCACATCGAAGTCGCGCTTTAGTGTGCCGAATAGCGAACCCCTTCCCAGCGGCGCACTTCCTAAGGCAGCGAATTCAGATGCGGGCAGATAGCACGTTTCCAGAGCAAAAGGTTCTTCGCCGGTCAAGCGCAGACGTGTGATCTTCACCAGGCGGCTGGCTGCCGACAGGCCCAGACGCGCGGCCACCTCCTGCTCGTCATCGATTATTTTGGCCATGAGCACACGGGAGCGTGGGACCAGCCCGCGGCTGGACATGTGCTCGGTATAGCTCATGAGTTTATTAAAGTGGATTTTGGGAGCGGCCACAAAGGTGCCAGCTCCGCGACGGCGCTCGACCAAGCCTTCACGCTCCAGGCCGGCGAGGGCATGGCGGGCGGTCATCAGGCTGACTTTGTGCGTCCTGGCCAGCTCGCGCTCGGAGGCAACGGCGTCTCCCGGATTCAGTTCAGCCGTCTCTATGCGCTTGCGAATCGAACTCTGGATCCGCTTGTATACGGGCGTTCCATTGCGATGGTTTCCGGACATAATCGATCTTCTGACGGGTATCGGGGTCGAGGTTGCTGCCGGGTTGGGGCGCTCCGGTTGCGGAAAGCCTTTTTAAGTTGCCATGTGGCTATATAGCTGATGCAATGCCTTCTGTAAAGGAAAAAGCTTCGTGTGCCGGCGGCGAAAGCCATTTTCATCGATTTCTATCGCTATAGAGCATAGTGGCCGACACCGAAGCGTTTCGCTATGAGGAGGTTTGCTGCCAAACATCCTCACAGCTTGCAATGACCCGCAATCCGAGGCCTATCCAAAGAACGAATCAGCCGGATTCGGAAATTGGCACCGACATGGGGCCACAGCTTCAGAGGACCGGTGAGCTATAGCGCCTGGGAGAGTGTACCTCCCCGAAGTTTTCCACAGGGGTATGCATTTTCTTCTTGACCACGCGGCTTCGTGTGCTATATAGCATAATGCGTTTACATTACGTGTCGATTTGTAATGCGTTGCGTATCACCCGGTCTCAGGAGGCTGTGCGATGAAAAAGCTGGCGATTGGATTTG
>JBAWBE010000282.1:0-2024 GCA_049589635.1 Terriglobales bacterium | reverse complement strand
AGCGGATTTGATGCGGGGTGTATACGAAAATCAGGAAGGCAGTGGCATTTGGTGGATTCACTATTACGCGGGGGGAAAGCGGCACCGTGAAAAGGTTGGTCGCAAGTCTGACGCAATCAAGCTCTACCAATCGCGCAAGGCCGATGCCGCAGCTGGGCGGAAATTGCCGGAGTTGCGCAACACCAAAGTGGTCTCGGTCAGCGAACTAATCGACGACGCCCTTGAGTTTGTGGCCCACCATAAGGACAACCGGAATTACAAGAGCAAGGCGGTCATCGTTCGCGAGGATCTCGGGTCTCGTCACGCAGCAGAGGTGACGCCGCAGGAACTGGAGCGGTGGCTGCGTGAGCACTGCAACACTGCGGCAACGGCCAACCGGTACAAGGCTTTCGTTTCTCTCTGCTATCGGGAAGGCGTGCGCAACGGAAAAGTGAGCGTGAATCCCGCGCGGCTCGTTCGCCAACGCAAAGAAAGCGGTGGCCGGTTACGGTTTCTCAGCCGGGACGAATACGACACACTGCACAAGGTGATTGCCAAACGATTCCCAGAGCATCTGGCCGAATTCGTCGTCAGTGTCCACACCGGGATGCGCCTCTCCGAGCAATACACCTGCACATGGTCACAAGTTCACCTTGACCGCCGAACCATCGAACTAAGCAAAACGAAGAATGGCTCTGCGCGAACAGTTCACTTGAATTCAGATGCGGTCGCGGCGATTGAATCGCTTCGTCGCCCCGCCCTTCGACCCAGCGACCCGGTCTTTCCCCGTCAAGGGACGAGCTACGACACGCGCTCCTGGTTCCATCCGTGCCTGGAAGAGGCGGGTATCACCGGGTTCGTCTGGCACGCGAACCGACACACCTTTTGCTCGTGGCTGGCAATGGCTGGAGCATCGATCAAAGAGATCCAGGAACTCGCTGGCCACAAGACGATCACGATGGCCGCGCGTTACAGTCATCTGTCCCCCGAGCACAGGCTTTCCGTGATCGATCGGATTGCTACGGTGAGTTGACAGTATCTGGCGGAAGGCCTGCAGTCGATTGAACCTGGCCGAAGTCAATTCGGTCTCGGTGCGTGCCTTGACAATATTTCCGCGACAAGCTGCATCGTCATCCGATTATCCGAGCACTCACTTGAAGACTGTCGGAACCCGCAAGGTTAGCTGGTTGGATTTAGCGGTGTAGGGGAGGTTTGAGCCGCTGCGGGTATCTCCGTCACGAAAAAGAGGACGAGCAAAGATCCGATAGTAAGGAGACTCGCTAGTGGGCACCATGGTTCCGGAGTATCGGACACGAACTGTCTTCGCACGCAACTAGAATATCCGTGCTGACGCCAAACAACTTCATAATCTTTATAGGCGAAACAAGCGAAACGCATTCGGTGAGATTCGACCATGCCTTCCTTACCGCAGGCTTGTTTCTCGCGTTACACGATTGTGGGAACCAACAGCCATCAGAACAGCCACCAGACAATAACAGCCGCCTAAAATCAAGGCGGCTTTTTTCAATTAAGTCTTTTAGTTTGTGGTGCCCGGAGGGGGACTTGAACCCCCATGGGATTGCTCCCTGCGGATTTTAAGTCGCTTTTGTATGCTCGTAACTAACTGTTTATACGCAACTTAATTTCTACAAATGTGGAACTGTGTAAGTAACTGTGTAAGTCTTTCGGCTCCGCGCCATCTTCGATCCAAGCTGTCAATTTTCGATTTGGATTATCGCTTCATTCGGTCTGCGCCGGTGCTATTTCCGGTTTGCCATGCTTCGCAAACAGATCGTTGAACGCTTCTGCCACAAGACTGTGGAGAGTTTTGCCGTTCTGTACCGCCAGAATTTTCAGCTGGTCGCGCACCTGTTTCGGAAAGTGAACGGTGATGGGACTGGTCCCTCCCCTGCCCGCTTGCGTCTGCGTTTTTGCTTTGGGCGCGGACGGCTGCTCAATCGGATTTTTTCTGTGGCGCGCGCTGCCACCAGTTTCAGCCAGCAATTCGCTGAGGTTTGCTTTCTTGCTCATGGTGCTCCTTCTTC
>JBAWBE010000281.1:0-4866 GCA_049589635.1 Terriglobales bacterium | reverse complement strand
AGGAAAGATTCTGAGGCTGTATCGTCACCGTGGGGTAATACCACGGGGTTAGGTAAACCCTGATCGGAAGCGATCCATTTTTCCAGAGCGCGGAGTCCATCCGAATTCCGAGGCGGGACGGTTCGCTTCCGGATTTCGCGACGGACTCGGTAACCTCGCCAGACAAGATCGCATCCTTTGGGATTACCGTGCCATTCACCAAGGTAGCGATCACCAGCTTGGCCTCCACCTTGGCTCCCACGGCTGTCTTTCCAGCAAGTATGTTTTGACGCATGACCACAGGAAATTCGCTGCCAGCGGAAGCGGCGGGCGCTGCCGGCGACGGTTGACTAAGAAGCGAGGTGCTGGCACCGAGAACGGTGGTTAGCACTACGCGTCCAACTGCTAGCGCCTTGCGGTGCGTTCGGTCGGGCATGTTTCATCCCTCCATGCTGGCGGCCGGGACTGGGCTTTAAAGCGTGGAATGTTGAGGAACTTCGCGAATAGCCGAGATTGTACTCGACCAGTATCGGCCGATCAATAGCCGTCGCTTATCACTGTCGTTGGGGTTTAGTGGCAGAGTGCGGCAAGCTTAGCGACCGCAGAGAAGCCTCGTCAATGCAGTCCCATTTGTCTCGAAGCTGCCGCAGCGCGAGCGCCAATAGCAACCGGCTCCGTTTTAGAATTTGTTGGACAATATTGAGACGGTGACTTGCATTCTGTAGATGTCGTCGATACAGCAATAGATCTTCATTGAGGTAATAACACCGTCCTCCAGCGACGGTATTTCTAAGGCCGATCCACGCGTCATGCAGCACATGACATCCCTGTGGGAACGGCAGCACTTCCTGAATAAGCGAAGACCTAAATGCCATCGTTGAACCCTGGAAACGATTAGACAAAAGATTTGGCAGTAATCGAGCATCAAAGGGTCGCCTATTGCCGGCTTTCTGATCAGCCGACATCCTGCCATCCTCATCGATCACTTTCAGATTCGTCACGACGAGAGACACTTCAGGATGCTCAGAAAACACTTTCATCACTCTGGATACCTTATTTGCCGGCCACACGTCGTCTTGATCACACAAAAAGATGACATCTCCAGTAGCGCTCCGTATCGCGTGTTCGAATGTACGCACGATGCCCTGGCGGCACTCATGCCTAATGAGGAAGAGCCGATCATCACGAAAGTCCGCGACTAAATCTCGCGTTCGATCCTCCGAGGCATCATCAACGATAATAAGTTCGTCACCTGATCGCAGTTGCCGCAAGACGGAATCGACTTGCTCTCGAATGAATTTTTCTCCATTGCGCGCCGCCATGCACACCGAAATCTTAGGCTGCACGACACGCTGAATGGATTCCAGATTCTCTCTGCTTGCCCGCAATAGTTCGGCTTCCGATAATTCGGCTTCCGATAATTCCAATTCGCGCTGCCAACTGGCAACGCGCGATCTTCGAGAGCTGAATAAGCGTCTGCGAATGCCGAGCGCGGTTTCTTTGCGCAGTTCCTTCGAATGCCGGTCTGCAACCTGCTTACACCAACGGCCGATCAAACGCACCGTGCGTTCAATTCCGGCCAACCGATTCATCGACGTGTCCCAAAAAAATGATTCAGATTTAAGAACGTTTCTATAGCGCGAAAGGCTCATCCTGTTCTTTCTATCGAGCATTGAAAACTGGTGGTCAACCTGAATATCACCAGCTACAAACACCTTTTTCCCATAGAGGTGCAGTCGGTGATAGAGGTGAGAATCGCTGTTGTCAAGCCAAAACGATCGCGAATAGCCCTGAATCTGCCGCAAAGCGCTCACACGCAAGACGGAGGCAGAATTGAAAGCGAACGTGTGGTGCGGCGGAATGCCGACGTAGCCCCGAGGAAACCATTTGGGAATGGCGCCGGCCCAGAACCAGTTCGGAGAAAGCATTCTACCGTCTCCGGTAATCTGCGGAACGATGGCGGCAACTGACGGTTCGTGCTTTATTTTCTGCGCAACCCTTGCAACTCGATCGAGAAAATCCGGGGGAAGCGACGTATCCTGATCAAGGGTTATCAACCAATCACACTTCCTCTGCAATGCCGAAACAAGCCCAGAGTTGAATGCGGAAGCGACGCCGTCGTTGCGGCCGCTTGCGTAATAGCCGACCTGGTCTGGAAGCTCCGGAGGCATCTGGGGGTCCGCTCCCGGCGTGTTGTCATAAATGAGGATGTCGAGTGTACCTAAGTCGGGGGACAGCTGAGCGGCGGCGGCCTTAAGGGTCGCAAGACTGGCCGAATCGCTCGGCCTCATTCGGTAGAGCGCGATGACTGCGAGAAAGTGAGGTCGATCATCCGAGGTTGTACTTTGGGTGAGCTCCATGACGGAGGATTCAGGCGCCCACAATGGGACGTTCTCATGCCGTTCCGCGGGAAGCGATTTACGCGAAACTGCTTGGGCCCAGAGAGCTGCCAGCGGGTAGCGACAAAGTGCAAGGAAATTAGCCAATCTGCACTCCGTTCTGGTCATGCCGCATTTTGTAAAACATAGCCATGAACATCCCGAAGGTCGCGCCAGCGAAAGAGGACGTAATATATGGATTCGTCCAACTCCCTGACAACCAGAGCAGAAACAGTAGTCCCAGCCATGGCTTGGCCCGCCCGTGCGCGGCCCACAAGTCACGCGACGCGGCCACGATCGACGCGAAGATCCCCACGATGCCCACGAGCCCGATTTGCATAACCAACGATTCCCACTGCAGCTCGTAAGAGTACCGGGTCTGTTCGCTTCGAATCAGCCCGTTGACGTGCGTCCCGAGCCCTTTTCCGAAGAACGGCCTCTCCCTAATCTCTTTCGCAAGTGCCTTTGACTGTTCGACCCGAATAAGATCGGAATCGGTTGTTTGGTCGGAGGAAAACCTTGCTTCCAAGAGTGGCTGCAGCACATCGTAGGAAACATAAGTTAATGAAATAGTTATCGCGGCCACTAACACTAACCACTTAAACTTGCGTTCGATTATGAGCGCGGCAACAATGGCAAATATCTCGATAAACCATATATACCGTCCGTATGACAGCAGCCCCGATGCGAGTAATAGAGGGATAAGAACGATAGACGCACTTCGACGGAAGTGAACTCCACTCACGCTGGGACAAAGAATGGCAAAGAGCGCAAAGCTCCCGACGATATCTGAAGAAAACCCCATTCTGGTAAGGCCAAATGCTATGTTGCCTCCAACCAGAGAAGCCTCGCCGAATATGGATTCTATAGTCGAGATGGGGTCGATGTGCCAGCGAAACAAGGCCACGATAAAGGCGACCTTCATTAGCCCGAGCGCGACGACTGCGTAGATGACCGTGGTGATTACGGTCTCGGGCGACAGAATGCCACGACGAACTGCGAAGATGCACACCCAGGCGATCATTACGGTAGATGCAATATCTTTAAACTGCATGAATACCTGGGTCATCTCGGATTCGCCATTCAGGATAGCGATAAGACTCCACAGACATAAGCATGCGGTAAAGAAAAAGAGAAAGAGCAACTCCGAGGACGTGGGCCAGTCAGAAGAGTTTGTTGCAAGATAAAAGGTGAAGGACAAACAAAAGACCACAAATACTATGATTTTTACGTTGAGGCCGAATATCGCACCCGTCGGAAGGCAGACCGAGATGAAGATTAAGACGAGCAGCAGGCTGGCTGCGACGGGTCTACTTCGAGATGGCATGGCAGCAATCATGGGGTCAGTGTTCTTGGCCTTCAGAGGGTAAGGGCAGAAACAAATCTCCACGCATTGAACTAAGGCCGCGCGCGTAGTGTTGGTACGAATAAACCGAACTAAACACTTCGAGCGCGCGGCGCAGAGGGTTTCCGGGCAGCGAGCTCCGTCGGCGCAGGAACGATATCTTTTTCTCAATCAGGCCAAGACACTCATCGGAATCGCCTCCGGACCGGGCGATCCAGCGCTCCCGCAGCGTTTCAAATTGAGCAACCATGCGCTTAAACCCGTTCTGATCCATATCAGATTGGCGAGACTCTCGCGGCCAGTGGAAATGACCTACCCCGAGTTGTTGAGCGGCATGAACTCGATACTGGAGAAGCGGTTCATTCACGAACGTCAACCGCGAATAGAGCGCAATCATCCATGCAATCCATCCGTCATGGATCCAGCAGACAGGAATAGGAGTCAGGAAACTGCGCATCGACGCTCTGAACATTAGCGTTGCGCCCGTTACGACATCATGTTTAAGCAGAAGCCGAATTGCCGTCATGCGATCGAAATCGCTGGCCCTCGCAAATCCAAATCTGTGAATTTCCCAAAGCCGTTTCCCTATCGGCTTTCCCTCGGCGTCGATGAGCGTCGCATCCGAGAAAACTCCGCCGGCCGACTCGTCCGCGTTCAAGACCTGTGTCAGGCGCGACAATTTCTGCCGTCTCCAAACGTCATCCTGGTCGCCGAGAGCGATGAGGTCTCCATCACAGAGACTTATGACCTTTTCAAAATTCTTTGTGGAGCCGAGATTCTTCTCGTTGCTGACGATACGCACCGGGAAGCGGGCGCGACTGGAGAACTCCTGCAATATTTCCAGTGACGCGTCACGGGATCCATCGTCGCAAACTACGAGTTCATCCGGCAGTTTTTCCTGACCGGCGATGCTCTCGAGTTGCTGGCGAAGGAATCGCTCGCCGTTGAATGTGCACATCGCAACTGAAACTCTAGCTGTCACGAAACCTCATCTTTCATCTTTCGCCATATTCGATGTACGCGCCTCAACCGGCAGATGGCGCTCCAACTGCGCCGGAGCGAAGCACATTCAATCCCCGAGTTCTAAGCGATTCCCACATGCAGAAGACAATTACTAGCTCGACCGTCAGAACCGAAATGGCCGCTCCCAGCGCGCCGTAATGC
>JBAWBE010000280.1:0-8140 GCA_049589635.1 Terriglobales bacterium | reverse complement strand
GCGCCCCGAGCCTGAATGAACAGGCTACGGTAAATCGTTTCGTGGGACACGCGCAGGCTCTCGTCGTTGGGATACTGGTTCTTCAGCCACCCGGAAATCTGCTCGGGCGACCAGTCCAGGATCAGTTTACTCGCAACGAGGTTCCGCAACTTGCGGTTGACACCCAGCAGACACTTCTTCGGCCGCAAGGCCGAAACCCAAGCTTGGTGATCGGCATCATGGGCACGATAGGCAGGACGGCCGCCATGGCGAGCGACCTCGCGGCACACAGAGGAGGCCGCTCGGTCCAGACCTCGTGCTATCTCACGAATCGAGGAACCAGAAGCGATCCCTCGGGAGATGTCCTCTCGCTCCGCGAAGGTGAGCGCCAATCGCGAGCGGCGACGAGCAGCGGGAGAAATCCCTCCGCGAGGTAACAACACGGCGCGAATACAGCTGTGTGGCTTGTCAACAGCGCGCCCAATCTCATGCAGCGACTGTCCCGCCTTCCAGCGGCTCCACACGTCCCGCTTCTCGATTGCAGAAAGCCCAAACCGCATCCCTGTTCTCATGCCAACACCACCTTTACCGAGCAGATTTACATCAGATGGTGTTGCTTCGACCTATCGAATGCACCGCGTTTAGGAGGCGGTGACTTGATCTCGCTCTATGTTTTGTTCAAGTCGTCGTCCTTGTAGTACTTCGTGCCCTGAAGGGTCAACTGGAGGGCAACGCCATTTTTCGTGATTTGGTAGACCCATACACCTCGGGCAACCTCGACCGCACCCGAGTAAGCTCCGCCCGACTCTCCTACCTTGGCCGCAGCATCCGTTTGCGCTGAACCAGACCAGCCGGAGTCCAGGAAATTTGACAGGGCCCCATCGCTCTCGAACACAAAGATTACTCGATAGTTTTTCACTCCTAAGCCTGGACCGGCGCCGGCCGAGATCATCTTCATAAAGATTTCCTGCTTGGTCTTGGAGTTGACGGCAACCCCCGCGCCACGTGTCGTGCTCAGCATGAAGAGATGCGTTCCCGTATTGTTGAACACGGCATAACCCGCCGACTTCTGGATGGCCTCCGTAGAAGTGGGTTCAAGCTTGGACAATTCCTTAAGGGTTTGGTCTGCCATCTTGTGGGTTTTCTCTCTTTTCTTTTCGTTGTCGTCTTTTGCGACGCATGTGCTTGCGGAAAGTAATGTGACGGCGAGAATCGCGGAGATCATCTTGAATTTCATAAGTGGGTTCCTCAATCTTTGCTAAACGTTTGCTGCGGGGCCTTACCGGCTATCCAAGGCGATGTGGCCACTCTGGTCTCTCAACACCTTTAGGAGCAACTAGGGTTTTGCCTAGTTTCTCTTGGGCGCAAAATTGAAACCCGGCGCCTGAATAGCACCTTTAACGGCGGAGCAAATTGACTTTAGATGCCCTGGGGACTATGTTTCTGGCAAATGTCAGATGGCTCCTCGGCAGGAGGGAGAGTGGAGACGGGTTCGTCTACTCGGATTAGCAAACTTCTCGCCGATTGGAGCCAGGGGAACGAGGAAGCGCGGGAAGCGCTGATCCCCATGGTTTACGATGAGCTGCGCCGGATCGCGCGCCGCCATCTCTTTCGCGAACGTCCCGATCACACCCTGCAAAGCGCTGCGTTAGTCAATGAAGCGTATCTACGCATGGTGCGGCAAGATGCGCCGCAGTGGCAGGATCGCGCGCACTTTTTGGCCGTGGCGGCGCAATTGATGTGACACATTCTGGTGGATCACGCGCGAGCGCGGCTCACCGGCAAGCGCGGCGGCGGAGCGCCCCGGCTATCCCTCGATGCGGAGCTTATTCCAGCGCAGAAACAGGAGATTGATCTGGTCGCGCTCGACGATGCCCTTGCCAAACTCGCCACGCTCGACGAGCAGCAAAGCCGTCTGATCGAGTTGCGATTTTTCGGCGGGCTTTCCATCGAGGAAACGGCCGTGGTGTTGGGTGTTTCGCCGGCCACGGTGAAACGGGAATGGGCGACGGCGCGAGCGTGGTTGCAGCGTGAAATGAAAAAGGAAACTGAAAAGTGACGCCGGAAAGTTGGCAGGAAATCAAGAACGTGCTCGCCGGAGCGCTTGAGCGGACGCCGGAGCAGAGATCCGCCTATCTGGATCAGGCTTGCCCCGAACCGGATAAGCGACGCGAAGTGGAATCACTGCTTCTCGCAGAAGAGCAAGCGCGGAGCACATTTTTGGCCGGGCCGGCGGTTCGTTCTCCAGAAGAATTGTCCGTCGGGCGCCGTCTAGGCGTGTACGAAATCGTCGCGCGCATCGGGGCGGGCGGGATGGGGGACGTCTACCGGGCACGCGACACGAAGCTGGGCCGCAGCGTGGCCATCAAAGTTCTGCGCGTGGAATTCGATCACGATCCCGAACGGCTCGCGCGCTTCCAGCGCGAAGCGCGATTGCTGGCGTCGTTGAATCATCCAAATATCGCGACGATCTATGGGCTCGAGCAATCCGGCGGCACGCAATTTCTGGTGATGGAGTTGGTTCCCGGAATGACGCTCGCGGAACGATTGCAGGCGGGTCCGCTCGATGTCGCGGAAGCCCTCGCCATTGCGCAGCAGATTTGTGCGGCGCTAGAAAGCGCGCACGAGCAGGGCGTCGTTCATCGCGATTTGAAGCCGGCCAACGTGGAAGTGATGCCCGACGGCCGCGTGAAGGTGCTGGACTTTGGTTTGGCGAAGGCTTTGACGACCGGGCTGGAGCAGGATCCGGAGTCGGGTCCTACAATCGCCGAAAGCCAGCCGGGAACGATTCTGGGTACGCCTGCTTACATGAGTCCGGAACAGGCGCGCGGCAAGGCGGTGGACAAGCGCACGGATATTTGGGCGTTCGGTTGCGTGCTTTACGAGATGCTTCGGGGGCAAAGAGCATTCGGAGGCGAGAGCACCAGCGATGTGCTGGCGGCGGTGCTCACTAAGGAACCGGACTGGACGAGTCTGCCGAAAACGACGCCTCCTGCAATTCAAAGGCTGCTTCGCAGCTGTCTGGTGAACGATCCGAAGCAGCGATTGCGCGATATCGGGGACGCACGCATCGCGATCGAAGAGGTGCAGAACGGCAAAGACGATTCGGCGTCGGCCGTTAGCGCCGCGCAGGTGGACGCCGGGCAGAAACAGTCTGTGGTAAACCGCTGGCGTTGGATCGCCCCACTGGCGCTGGCGAGCCTCGGTCTTGCGGCAGTTTTGGCATTCCTCTTCAGACCTGCGATGCGGCCGCCAAGAATTACCGCCTCAAATCAAGTGAGCAATGACGGGCGGGGAAAACTCAGAATGGTCACGGACGGCTCAAGAATTTATTTCTCTTCGACGTCCGGCTTCAACTACTCACTCAACGAGGTCTCGATCGCGGGTGGCACAACTGTGCCCATGCAGACCTCCGTCGAAAGCCCGATCATTACGGACATCTCGCCCGACCGCTCTGACCTGCTCGTTCTGAACTGCCAGATTCCCATTGATTGGGACTGTCCCCTTTTTGTTTTGCCGATGCTCGGCCAGTCGCCCCGCCACATCGGCGATATCAGCGCCAGCGATGCGACCTGGTCTCCAGATGGGAAAGAGCTGGTTTACGCCGAAGGAAACACCTTGTTCCGCGTCAAGGTTGACGGAAGCGAATCCCGGAAAATTGTCAGTCTCGCCGAGGGAAGCCACCCATTCTGGCCGCGTTGGTCGCCGGACGGAGGCCGTTTGCGGTTCACCGTTCTGGCTGACACTCACCAAGGATCACTATGGGAAGTCGCCGCGGATGGATCCAACCTGCACGCGCTAGTTCTTGGCTCGAATAAGCAGACCAGTGAGTGTTGCGGCAGCTGGACGCCGAACGGCAAGTATTTCCTGTTTACGTCGCAGCGGAGTGGAGTCGACAACATCTGGGCGATTCGAGAGGAGGGGAGTGCTTTTTATAAGCCGTCCAAGGAACCGGTACAGTTGACGATTGGGCCCACGCGCACTTCGTCGCCGCTGGTGAGCCCGGACGGCAAGAAAGTATTTGTGGTCACGGGCCAAGTCCGAGGTGAGCTGGTGCGTTACAATTTGAGTTCTCACCAGTTCTCGCCCTACCTTTCCGGGATTTCCGCCATAAACGTACAATTCTCGACAGACGGGAAATGGGTGGTCTACACCCAATATCCCGAGAACACTCTTTGGCGAAGCAAGATCGACGGAAGCGAGCGCGTGCAGTTGACCTTCCCGCCGTTAGTTGTGCTGGAGCCGCGCTGGTCGCCGGACGGGACACGCATTGCGTTCATGGGCCACGAACCGGGCAAGCCTTTCAGCGTTTACGTGATCCCATCCGGGGGCGGCAGCGCTGAGCAGCCGGTACCAGGAAATCACCTTGGAGCAGATCCGAATTGGTCGCGGGACGGGAACCAGTTGCTCTTCGGCCGGTATGCCGCTGAGGTAATCGGCGCCGACGAAGGCAAGTTGAACCTGGAGATTTTGAACTTGCGGACTCACGAGATGGCGAAGGTTCCCGGCTCAGATGGCTTATGGGCGCCACGGTGGTCGCGCGACGGAAAGCACATTCTGGCCTTGCAGCAGGAGAACGGGTGGTTGATGCTTTTCGACGCCGCAACGCAGAAGTGGTCCTCCCTAGTGAAAATGGTTGTGGACTGGCCCGAGTGGTCTCGTCAGGGCGATTACATCTACTTCTATGGAGCTGAGGCCGGAGGTAAGCAGGGCGTATACCGCGTGCGAATCAGTGACCATAAACTGGAACTGTTGTTTAGTTTGAATGATTTTCGACAGCCGCCTGATATTGGCTGGGGAGCGTGGAAGGGCTTGGCGCCGGATGACTCACCTCTTTTGCTTCGCGACGCAGGCGCGCAGGATATTTACGCTCTCGATGTGGATTTCCCGTAAACGACGGGTGCGTGAAATGAAGGAAACTGAAAAGTGACGCCGGAAAGTTGGCAGGAGATCAAGAACGTGCTCGCGGGAGCGCTCGAGCGGACGCCGGAGCAGAGATCCGCCTATCTGGATCGGGCCTGCCCCGAGCCTGATAAGCGACGCGAAGTGGAATCGCTTCTTCTCGCAGAAGAGCAAGCGCAGAGCACATTTTTGGCCGGGCCGGCGGTCGTCTCCACGGAGGAACTCGCGGTCGGGCGCCGGTTGGGCGTGTATGAAATCGTCGCGCGCATTGGAGCGGGCGGGATGGGCGACGTCTATCAGGCGCGGGACAGCAAGCTAGGCCGCAGCGTGGCGATCAAAGTTCTTCGTCTGGAATTTGACCACGATCCCGAACGGCTCGCGCGCTTCCAGCGCGAGGCGCGATTGCTGGCGTCGCTGAATCATCCAAATATCGCGACGATTTATGGACTCGAGCAATCCGGCGACATGCAGTATCTGGTGATGGAACTGGTTCCGGGGACAACGCTCGCGGAAAGATTAAAGGCTGGTCGGCTGGAAGTCGCGGATGCTTTGCCGATCGCGCAACAAATCTGCGCTGCGCTGGAAAGCGCGCACGAACAGGGCGTGGTTCATCGCGATTTGAAGCCGGCCAACGTGGAGGTGATGCCCGACGGCCGCGTGAAAGTACTGGACTTCGGATTGGCGAAAGCATTTGCCGGCGAGTTGGACGCTGATGCACAGCGCAACCTTGCGAAAGCTGCCGGAAGCGAAGCGGGAACGATTCTGGGCACGCCGGCATATATGAGCCCTGAGCAGGTGCGCGGCAAGTCCGTGGACAAGCGCGCCGATATCTGGGCGTTCGGCTGTGTGCTGTACGAGATGCTGAGCGGGCACAGAGCGTTCGAGGGCGAAAGCGTTACCGAAGTGCTGGCGGCGGTGATCACGAAGGAACCGGACTGGGCGGGTCTGCCGCAGAGTACGCCTCCCGCAATTCAAAGGCTGCTTCGCCGCTGTCTGGTAAACGAGCCGAAGCAACGGTTGCGCGATATTGGCGATGCGCGGATTGCGATTGAAGAAGTACAGAGCGGTGAGGCCGCGGCAGCGGTTGGCGTGGCACAGCCGGGCGGCAACGCGAAAGCCGTGGTGTGGTGGCGGCGCGCGGCGCCGTGGACGTTCGTGGGAATCGCGATTCTAGTGGCTGCCTTGGGTTTCTTTTTGTGGCTGCAACCGAAAAAAGCGGATGACGTGGTTCGCTTTTCCGTTGCGGCGCCCGACGGCGCGAACTTCGGCGCCAATGGAAGCCAGCTGAGCATTTCACCTGATGGGCGCAAGTTGGCGTTCGTGCTCTCGGCCGGACCGCGTAAACCCACGATGCTGTGGATGCGTTCGCTGGATTCGCTAGCCGCCGTATCGTTTCCCGGATCAGAAAACGCGTCTCTGCCTTTCTGGTCGCCGGATAGCCGTTACATCGGGTTTTTTTCAGGAGATGAGAAGAGCGGAAAACTGAAAAAGGTTGCGATTTCCGGCGGTCCGCCGCAGGTGGTGTGTGACGTGAATGGCGGGGCCGGCGCAACCTGGAACCGCGACGGCGTAATCCTCTTTTCGAACGATGCCGCGTTCTATCGCGTTCCCGAAGCCGGCGGTACGCCAACGCTCGTGGTGGCGCCGCAAGTTGCACGGGCGGAGGCTTTTTATGCGTTTCCCCAGTTTCTGCCGGACGGCCGGCACTTTCTTTTTTTCCTGGTTACGGTGACGGTGCACCGCGGGTTTGACCGAAACTACATCGCGTCAGGCTCGCTGGACTCCAACACGCCCGTGCGCCTATTTGAAGCACCTTCGAATGCTATTTACGCTCCTCCGGGCTATTTGTTTTATGTGACGCACGCAGGACTCATGGCGCAGGCGTTCGACGCGGAGAAGTTACGTGCCGAGGGACAGCCTGTGCTTATCACCACGGGAGTGGGGCTCAGTCAAGACTTCGACCAGTTCGGATTGGGGTCTTTCACTCTTTCGCAAGGCAACACGCTGGCCTATCAAATCGGCCAGATCGGCATCAAGAGCCAGATGACCTGGTACAACCGCAAGGGCGTGAAGCTGGGAACGGTCGGCGAACCCGGACTGTATTTGACTCCCGCGCTGGCACCCGATGAAGCCCGGATTGCCGTCCCAGTGGGAGAGGGCGGCGTGCAAGATATCTGGGTATATGACATGAAGCGCGGGACGGAGTCGCGCTTGACCTTCCCGAGCAGCGGAACTTTCAATCCGGTGTGGTCGCACGACGGAAAGAGCATTTCGTTCACCTCGACACGCGATGGGCACCCGGATATTTTCGTGCAGTCCGCGAACGGCCTGGGGAATGCGGAGCGGATTTCCGATTCGCAGGACCCGCCCAAGGCTTTGAACGATATTTCGCGGGACGGCCGGTACGCGCTCTACGATACGGCAGGCAGCACTGAGTTTTGCGAATTGTGGGCACTGCCGCTATTCGGGCAGCGCAAACCTGTGCCCTTCGTTCGAGGCAGCGGTTCTGGAGCGCGCGAGGGGCACTTTTCGCCGGACGGCCGGTATGTGGCCTACGCGTCGCACGAAAGCGGGCGATACGAAATATACGTCCAGACTTTTCCGGAACATGTTGGGAAATGGCAGATTTCGACGAGCGGCGGCATCGAGCCGGCGTGGCGCGCGGATGGGAAAGAGCTTTTTTACTTGGGCCCGGAAGACGAAATGATGTCCGTCAAAACGGACACGACCGGAGGAACATTTAAAGCCGGGATTCCCGAGCAAATGTTTCAGGCGGAGCTGGTACAGGGTCTGTACTGGAGAAACCGCTACGTGGTGACCGCCGATGGCCAGCAGTTTCTGATGTTATCGCCTACGAGCAATGGCGAAGATCCGATTACTGTGGTGCTGAATTGGCCGGCGCTGTTAAAGGGAAAGTGACGGGAAAAACAGAAAGGGCGGCGCGGGCATTGTCCTCGTCGCCCTTTTTTGTTGCTACTATTAACGGATCTCTCGATTCGTGTCCTACCTGCTTCGCATCACCTGATGGTTAAGTGCGGAAAGCTGCGCGCATTTTCACCGCCAGTAGGTCCGCTGCCGATTCAGGCTGAAACGTTTTGCGGGAGAAGGCCACTATTGATAGAGCGCGGACCCGGTTCAGACTGTCGCGCCCAAGTGAAAGGGAGGCGACCATGAGCACGGAAGCTACGCGATCCGCCCGAATTCCCAGCGTTAATGATGCAGGGCTCAAGGAACTCAAGCTGCTCCAGGCCCGGCTGAT
>JBAWBE010000279.1:0-2963 GCA_049589635.1 Terriglobales bacterium | reverse complement strand
TCTTCGGCGATGGCGTGCAGCTCTTCGAGAGAGATGGGTCCGCCCAGCGGTTCGAGCGATTTTTGATGCGAGCCGTGGTCGCGGCGTTTGGACCATGGGGACGGTGCCGAATTCGCCGAGCTACCGTCGTCGTTTGTCTTTCGCCCCTTCGGGGCGGGCGCTTGAGCGGCAGATGAAACACCTATAGGAACCTCTCCGTCCATCTTTTCGGGCGAGTCGCGCAGCACTAGCTTCAGAATGCGATGGACGATCAGATCAGGATAGCGGCGGATGGGCGAGGTAAAGTGCGTATAGGTCGGCGCCGCAAGCGCGAAGTGGCCGACGTTTTCTTCCGAATAGCGCGCCTGCTTTAGCGAGCGCAGCATCAGGAAGCTCAGGATTCTCTCCTCCGGCTTGCCGGCGATCTTTGCCGTCAGCTTCTGGTACATGCGCGGAGTAATGTGGACTTCTTTCGGCACTTCGATGTCGCGCACGCGCTTGCCGCTACCATAATTCGCGCGGCGGTCGCCTTTGAGTTGCATGCGCTCGATAGGTAGCGCTCCCACACCTAGCGAATAGCCGAAGGTTGCAGCGATTACTTCGAAGTCGTAAACGCGTTTGGCATCGGGCTTTTCGTGGATGCGATAGAGCGAGGCAATGCGCTTGTTTTCCAGATAATGCGCAACGCATTCGTTGGCCGAGAGCATGAATTCTTCGATCAGGCGGTGGGCTATGTTGCGTTCCGAGCGGGTGATGCTTTTCATCAGGCCGAATTCGTCGAACTCGATTACGGGCTCGGGTAGATCGAAGTCGATGGAGCCGCGGCGCTCGCGCTTGCGATTGAGGATCATCGCCAGATCACGCATGCGCTCGAAGTGCTCGACCTGAGCTGCGTATCGGGTTCGCGCGGTTGTCGGGCCCAGGTTAGCGCTCAAGTGCGAGCTCGAACCTGGGGCACCGTCAGTTTCGAGTATGGCGCTGACCGACGTGTAGGTCATACGCTCGGCGGAGCGGATTATGCCCTCGTTGATTTCGTAGCCGACGATTTCGCCGCGGTGATCGATTTCCATCGTGCAGGAGAGGACGAGACGGTCGAGGTGAGGACGCAAGCTGCAAAGGTCGGTGGAGAGTTCGAGCGGCAGCATGGGAACGGCGCGGTCGGGAAAATAAACACTCGTGCCGCGCAGGCGCGCTTCTTCGTCGAGAGCAGTGTTCGGCGTGACGTAGTGGGCCACGTCGGCGATGTGGACTTGCAGTTCGTAATTGCCGTTGGCGAGCTTGCGGACGTGGACGGCGTCGTCGAAGTCGCGGGCGGTTTCGCCGTCGATGGTGACGATGGGGAGGTCACGGTAGTCGCGACGGTGGGTGAGATCGGCGGCCTGGGCGCTTTCGGCGTTGGCGGCATTTTGGGCGGCCAGTGCCTGAGCCTCTTCGATAACTTGCTGCGGGAAGCGGTGCGGCAGATGAAATTTGCGGATGATGATTTCGACGTCGACGCCAAAATCATTTTCTTCGCCCAGGATTTCTACTATGCGGCCACGCGGATTTTGCGTAGCGCTTGGCCATTCGGTGATTTCTACGTCGACGACTACGCCTTCCAGATCCTCCCACTTCGTGTGTCGGGCGGCTTGATCGCCGATTACGCGGTCTTTAGATTCGTTCCCGCGTCTACTTTTGTTTTTCTCCTGCGAGTTTTGGGTGCTGCCTGCAAGAGCTTCAACCACAGGGGGCACGGAGGTCACAGAGAACTGCGGAATTTCCATGCCCGGCGGAATGATGATTTCCTGCGAGACCTTTTCGTCGATTGGCTTTACATAGTTGTGGCGACGGTCGTAATGAAAGATGCCGACTACCGTGGGGTGTGCGCGGTCGACCGAGCGCAGGATGCGGCCTTCGGCGCGGCCATCGGGGCGGAATGACGTTACTTCGACCAGCACTCGATCTCCATGCATGGACGAGCCGGTCGCCGGCGGAGGAATGAAGACATCACCCGCGAGGCGCGTTTTGAGAGTTGGGTCGAGCGTGGCGGCGTCGGGAATTACGAAGCCGTAGCCGTCGCGGTGCATACTTAGGCGGCCGACTAGCGTATTGCGTCCGGGCTTGGATTGCGATTGCGGAATGGCGTAGTGTGCGCCATCGACCTGGCGCAACTCACCTTTCTTTACCAGAGCGTAAAGGCGGTCGGCCAGTTCGCGACGCGCTTCGCCTCGGGCGCCGAAATCGTGCAGCAACTGCTTGTGACTCGCCATCTTCTTAGGCTGGCGCTCGATGTGGCGAAGGATGGTGGAATCAGAGAAGGGCATTTGTGCTTTGTGATGAGTGAATGGTCATTGAGGAGCTCATCCCAAATACTTTTCCTCGAGAATTCTTCGGTGGTGCAGTTCGTGCCCAGCGATTACATAGACTACGGCGCGGGCGCTGATTGGTTTGTTATTCGCTGTTCCTCGGCGCGTCGCGGTTTCTTCATCGAGATGGCGAATCAGCTGGATGGTTGCGTTGCGGATCGTCATGAACTCCTGCAGCAGATCGTCCATCGTGCGACGACTAAACTTCCCTGCCGCGACATAGTCGTCCTGTTCGTAACCTTCAATGGGAGTCTGATCGCCGCGTGCAATGCGGAGCACTCGATAACTCATGATGCGCTCGGTGTCGTTCATGTGGCCGAGTACTTCTTTCACGCTCCATTTGCCGGCAGCATAGCGAAACTCGGATTGCTCGGTGGTCAGTTTGCCAAGAAGATCGCGCGTCTGCTGCGCTTGCTTTTGGAGCGTGGCGGCCATGTCTTCGCCTTTGACCAGCGAAATGTAGCGTTCATAGTACGGATCGTATTCGGATGGCTGCGGCCGCTGGATAGCGGCTAGTGTGCTCATGAATCCCTCCACGCGTTTTGATTCTGAGCGTTACACAAAGTCGCGCGCTTTGTACGCCCGCCCTCTCCTCATATTATCGCGTGACTGGTGGTGTGGCGCGGACACTCTTGTCCG
>JBAWBE010000278.1:0-27746 GCA_049589635.1 Terriglobales bacterium | reverse complement strand
GACCAGCACAGCGCATACGCTGGCCACGCCGAACACAAACCGCATCGAAACATTCCGCCTCCTGACCAGCCACGCCGCTAATCCGATGACTGCAACCGACGCGCCCACGGTTACCCACATCGTGGTTGCGCTTCTCGATGCCGCGCCGGCGAGAGAGGCAATCAAGCCATGCAGATTCGGCATGCCCGCAGCCGGAATTGCACCACCCGCTCCGCTCTTCTCAAGTCTGAGGACGTAGTTCACATAACCCGCGACTCCTCGCCATCCCACAACCAGAACCGACATCCCCCCGAGGACAGCCGCGCTCGGAATAAACCCCAACAGCAATCGAGGTCTCCGCACAGCTAGAATGAAAGCCATCGGGAGCGCAATCTGAAATTTGAAGAGACAGAGCGCGAAAGCCACGCCAGCCATGGCATCCCGGTCCTTTTCGAGCAGTGTCAGACCGACGATCGCACACAACATCAGCAGAACCGAATCCTGCCCATGCATGAGAACGGTGGCAACCGGCGGGAATCCGGCGACGAGCAGAAACAAAAACCAACCAGCGAGACTCGCCACATCGCCAAACCTTTTTTTCAGGAGAGCCACTCCCACGGCGAGCATGACTATGTTCAACAGGCACCACACCAGATATGCGGGGAAAAAATTGAGGTGCGCCAACGGCAGGAACAACAGCGCCTCAAATGGAGGATGGTTGTACGGGAGCGCCACCTGCCGAATGTCGACATGCGAGGCGAACTCTAACTGGGTTTGATATTGGAGTTGCAGATCGTAGAGTCGCGCGCCCTCGCCGGCACGAATCATCAGCCCGCCGCAATAAAACGCCGTGAAATCCTGATAGCCCCGCTGCAACTTCGGAACGAGGTACAACACGCCGGCCGCATTGATCACCGTCATCGCGAGAAGAAAAATTCCCGTCAGCCGTTCCTTCCGAAGCAACAGTTCGATCGAGCTCATATCCAAGATTCCGGAGCCTGATTCTATAATTGCCCGACCGTTAATTGCCCGTCTCTTAATTGTCCGACCCTTTTTCTTATGGGCTTTCTTGCCAGCAAGCGCGCGCTCTTTGCCGGAATCCTATTCTTCGGACTGCTAGCGATGACCGCGCGCAGTGCCACCGACCCTGACCTCTGGTGGCACCTGCGCACCGGCCAATTGATCGTTGAGACCAACCACGTTCCGCACACCGACCCTTTTTCGTTTACTCGCGGCGGCAGCCCGTGGATCTCGCATGAGTGGCTCTCGGAAGTCATCTTTTACGAACTCTGGGTCCATGCGGGCCCGGGCGCGCTGATCATCTTCACGTCCATAGTCATCACGGCGGGATTTCTGTTGCTCTATTTGCGATGTCCCGGAATGCCGCACTGGGCAGCCGTTCTCACAGTCCTCGGCGCGGCCGCTTCGGCTTCAAGTTGGGGCACGCGTCCGCAAACCTTCACATTCACACTGGCCAGCCTGTTTCTGTGGCTGCTGCTTCGCTCCGAAGAGAACCCGCGCCTTCTTCTCTGGATTCCGCCTCTGTTTCTGCTCTGGTTAAATCTTCACGCCGGATTTGCGCTTGGACCCGCGCTTCTGGTGCTTTACGCAATCGGTCTGATGTTCGAATCGGCAGCGGGAACGACACCCTGGTCACAGTCCCGGCCCATCATCCTGCGGGTTCTCGCCATAACGCTCGCCTGCATCGCGCTTGTTCCCTTAAATCCGAGCGGCGTCCAACTCTATCGTTACCCTCTCGATACTCTGCGCTCCACCGGAATGCGCACTTTCATCGTCGAGTGGTTCTCGCCAAACTTTCATCAGTGGATCTATGCACCGTTCTTTTTTGTGATTCTGCTCCTGTTCGCCGCCCTGGCGTATTCGCACTCTCGCGTCAACGGACGTACTCTTCTTCCGCTGCTCTTCACGGCCTTAGCCGCGCTCGACGCCGTTCGCCATATTCCTATCTTCGTTTTGCTGGCAATCCCGGTCATTGCGGCTGCGTTGCCACCTTCATCGTCGTCCGCCCTACAGTCCCAGACACGCCGCGTGCCCGTGAGAACGCAAACCGCCTTCTATACCGCCGCGCTTTTCCTGCTCGCATTGTTTGCCGTCCTACGATGGATAGAGATTGCCCGCGAGCAGCAAGCCCGCGAGGCCACACTCTTTCCCCAAAAAGCGGTCTCATTCCTTCAGAGCGCCAAGGAGCCTGCTCGTCTGTTCGCGTACTACGATTGGGGCGGCTACGTTATCTGGAAACTCGATTCGCGCTATCGCGTCTTCGCCGACGGCCGCGCCGATCTCTATGGGGACGATCTCCTGCGGCAGTGCATCCAGACGGCCGCCGAACTTCACCAGGGATGGAAGCAAGTCCTCGATAGCTGGAACGTCGAGACCATCCTCGTACCACCCAGCTCCGCTCTGGCCCAAGCCCTGTTCCTCGATCCGCGGTGGGCCACTGCCTACCGCGACCCCCAGGCGGTTGTTTTCGTGCGGGCCGGAGTCAGAGGTCCTCAGGACAAATAACTCCGAAAAAATGGCTGTAACAAGAAAAAATGTATACTAGTGCGATCCCAAATCTGCGAAACTAGGGGCCGGATTGGAAGAGCTTCTCCGTCGCCAGGATGTAAGTACCTATTCTCGCGACAGAAGTGAGTCCAAACTAGCGCCACGGTTTTAGCAAATTCCAAATTTACTGTTTGCAAGAGAGTCGATGCCCAGCTCACTGATTCTCAGCAGAAGTCCGAAGGAGAGAATTGGAATGTCAGCTTTGATTAGGCTTCTATGGCTTGATGACCAGGGACAGGACATCGCGGAATACGCCGTCATGCTCGCGGTCATTCTTGTAATCGTGATCGGCACCGTCCGGCTCATTGGCACCAACGCGAACACTGTTTTCTCGCAGGTGGCCAGCACCATTCAATAGTAGCGTGGCGCGGCCATTGCCGTTTTACACTCACAAGTAAGCGGCCCCGTGATGGCAGCGGCCGCCTGCGCCTCGCACAGGGAGTGTAATGAATCGAAGTCGCCTTGTCATGATCGGAGGCTTGGCCCTGGCGGTCGGCTTGCTGGTCAGCTATTACGTCTTCAATCAGCTCAAAGCCAAAACTGGAAGCAACGACCACATGGTGCAGGCTGTCGTCGCTGCCAACGATATTCAGATCGGCTCAAAGCTGACCGACCACGATGTTGTGCTCGCCGCTTTTCCAGAGACCAGCGTTCCTCCCGGCGCGTTCAGGCGTGTCGGTCAGGTTCGGCAGCGCGGTGTGATTCTTCCGATCAGCAAAGGCGATTTCGTTCTCCCAGACAAGCTTGCCGCCGAAGATGCGGGCGCGGGCTTGCCCTCCATGATCCCGCAGGGCATGCGCGCCGTCTCGGTGCGCGTCAACGACGTGGTTTCCGTGGCCGGCTTTGTGCAGCCTGGAACGCGCGTTGACGTTCTTGCCACTGGCCTCCCTGGAACCAATAATGAAGCCCAAACCGATACCGTCCTCGAGAATGTGGCTGTCATCGCCGTGGGCCGCAGCCTCCTCGACCGCGTGATCACAGGCGAGACGCAGAACGCTGCCGTAATTACGCTTCTGGTTTCCCCTGACGACGCGCAGAGACTGACGCTGGCTTCCCAGGAAGGAAGAATTCAGCTGGCGCTCCGCAACCCGCTCGATACTCGTAAGGAATCGATTGCGCCGACCAAGGCCAGTTCCCTTTCGCCTCGGGAAGTCGCAGCCGCTGCCAGGCCGAAGCTTCACAAGGTCACTGAGAAGGTCACGCCTCCGCCTGCTCCAGCGCCCTACCAGATAGAAATGATCCGAGGCGGAAAACGGGAAGAGACCAAATTCAAACAGGATGAAAGCAAATAAGCCGTCAAATCCGCTCTCGTGCGCGCGGATTCATGTTTCCAGGAAGGCTGCGGTTCCTTCGCCGAGGTCCGCATTCATGAAATCCTTCCTACTCATCGCTGCCTCACTACTGCTCGCGGCTGCGCCCGTCGTTGCGCGCAATGAGCCCGACGGTGCTCCCGCTCCCACGCCGGTGGTCGTGGCTTCAACCGGTTCGTCATCCCAAGCCAACGAAGCCGCTCAAATTCCATCCGCGCAGACCGCAAGCACGCAGGAGACGCCCGGCGCGGCGCCGCTGCGAGTGATGGTCGGCAAATCTCTGCTGATCAACACGACCGAACGCCTCAAACGCGTTTCCGTCACCGATCCCGCCGTCGCCGACGCCTTGGTAGTGACGCCAACGCAAGTTCTTGTGAACGGCCTTGCTCCCGGCGAAACCTCATTGCTCATTTGGGATGAACTCGAGCGCTCCCGCAGCTTCGATCTTCGCGTCGATGTCGACATCACGGCCGCATCCGAAGAGATTCACAAACTCTTCCCTAACGAAAAAATCGAAGTCTCGCCGTCGCGCTCCGCCATCGTTCTCTCAGGCCACGTCACCACTGAGGACGTTGCCAAACATGCGGGCGCTCTGGCCGGTGCTTATGCCAAGAATGTCGTGAACGTTCTGACCTTCGGGCCAGTCGGAGCGGATGAGGTCTTGCTTGAAGTAAGGTTCGCGGAAGTGGATCGTGCGGCGTTTACTCAACTTGGCATCAACTTGTTTACGACCGGCACGGGAAACACGATTGGCACGATAACAACAGGCCAATACGGCGGCGTCACACCTGGACCCATCACCACCGTTCCCGGTGGCGGCACCACCGCGACTACGACTACCATTAGCAATTTCCTGAATCTGTTTTTCTTCAACCCGCAAGTTAACCTTGGTGCAGTGATCGAGGCGCTCCAGCAAAAAAGCCTGCTGGAGATTTTGGCCGAACCGAATCTCGTCGCCCTCAATGGCAAGGAAGCGAGTTTTCTCGCCGGCGGAGAATTTCCCTTCCCCGTCGTCCAACCGAACGCGACCGGCCTCTCAACCGTGACCATTCAATTTCGCGAATTTGGTGTTCGTCTCAAGTTCACTCCGGTGATTCAACCGAACGGCAACATTCATTTGCACGTTGCCCCGGAAGTCAGCACGCTCGATTTCGCCGACGCCGTCACCGTCTCCGGGACAACCATTCCCGCTCTTAGCACGCGCAAAGCTGAAACGGAATTCGAACTTCAGGATGGCCAGAGCTTCGTAATCGCCGGCCTTATCGACAATCGTGTGACCGAAATCACGAACAAGATTCCTGGACTCGGGGACATCCCGATCCTTGGCAATTTCTTCAAGAGTAAGAATTACCAAAAAAGCAATTCAGAATTGATGGTTTTATGTACGGCGCGACGCATATCGGCATCGGTGGAATTGCCAAAGGGTCCGGCAATGCCCGTGACCCCTCTGGACATAAAAGGGTTCGACAAGAAGAAGTAGGGGGTAGTATGGCGCCTCCGGCCGTTGCGAGAGCGTCTCGCCTTCGTCCACGCAGAGAGTTCTAGTTTGTTCGTTTCGAAGTTCGCTTTAAAAACGAAGCCATCGCACGATAAAATTCCCCAATAGGGGTTGGGCTCGGCACCACCGCAGTTGACGTTATGCCCGAATTATCTGTTGCCATCTTCGCCATCGACAATGACCAGCGTGCCGTCCTTCAGGTCCTAGTCGATGGCACCAGCGTCGCCCGCACGGTCTGCACCAATTCGACACTACCCCTTTCCGCGACCGATTCCGTCATTCGCAAGACCCAGGCGTTCGCCCCGGACGTGATTCTGATCGATCTGGCGTCGGAAGGCATCGCAGGCGCCCTCCGCGCCGTCGAACTCCTGCATCAGGAACTGTCCTCATCCGCCATCTTCGTCGTCGGTCCCATGACTCAGCCGCAGCTGATCGTGAGCGCCATGCGTGCCGGAGTCCGTGAATACATCGAGCGACCGACCACTACCACCGATCTCCTGGAAGCCTTCGTTCGGCTGACTTCGACGCGCCGGAAACCAGGAGTAGAAACCGCCCGCGCCAAGGTATTCACGGTCGTCAATGCGAAAGGCGGCAGCGGAGCAACGACCACGGCAGTCAATCTCGCCTTGGCTCTCCAGTCCATTCACCCCAGCACTGCTCTCATCGATCTCGCGCCGCTCGGACATTGCGCCATCCATCTCAATCTCAAACCCGCGTTTACCATCTCAGACGCCATCACCAATCTCCATCGGCTCGATTCCTCGCTCCTGGAAAGCTTCATGGGCCGCCACGATCGCGGCTTACGCGTTCTGGCCGGACCCTCCATTCCCGTTTCCACTGAGCCCTCTGCCTCCGATTTTGCCCGGTTGTTTGACATGATCGCCGGCATGTTTCACTACGTCGTCGTCGACGCATCATCCCGCCTCGACAGCGCCACCCGCCTCGCCAGCAATTTGTCGGAAAAAATTCTGCTCATCGCTCACGCCGATGTCGCATCTCTTTGGAGCGCCGGCCGAGTCGCGCAATATCTGGGCGAGAGCGGCTCCCGTGATCGCTTCGCCCTGGTCCTGAACCGTTATCGCAAAGTAGGCGGCTTCAATGAAGCAGAGACTGAGGTGGCGATCGGCGCGCCGGTACTCTGGCGAATTCCGAATCAATACTTCGTGGTTTCGACCGCCATCGATCGGGGAATTCCGTTGATGCAGGGTCCGAACACGGAAATAGCACGTTCGATCACGGGTCTGGCCAGGATGCTAACCAAAGATGATCTGGAAGTAAAACGCAGCGCCTGGTCGCTCTTCAAGACGGTTTAAAAGTTGTAGCACCGGCATCCGCCACGAGCGCCTGCGGTGAGCTCGTCAAAGGAGGATCACCGTCACACAAACAGCGGGGAAAGCCGCTGAGATTTCGAATGCCGCTACGTTCCGGGCCCGCTAACGGATATGATGACCGAAGCCATCTTGTCCCTTTTCCAAACAGTATAGTAGGGTAAAGCAGCGAATCCATGCCCAACCTCCAAGCCTTCGAGCGTAGCGAATACCAGCAGGTCAAAGCCGACTTGCATCGCAAGATCCTCGACCGTCTCGACCTCGAAAAGCTCGGTCGCACGACCGGCGCAGCCGCCCGCGAAGAAGTCCTCATCCTCATTCGTAACTCGGTCAACAGTGAAGCGGTGCCTCTCAGCTTCGCCGAACGAGAGCGCCTTTCGCGCGAAATTCTCGACGAAATCTTTGGACTCGGCCCGCTTGAGCCTCTACTCAAGGACCCCACTGTTTCCGACATCCTCGTCAACCGCTTCGATCGCGTTTACGTCGAGCGTGGAGGAAAACTAGAAATCACCGGGTTGTCTTTCAAGGACAATCAACATCTGATGCAGATCATCGACCGCATCGTCTCGAGGATTGGGCGCCGCGTCGATGAATCGTCTCCCATGGTCGATGCCCGCCTCCAAGACGGCTCGCGCGTTAACGCCATCATTCCGCCCCTGGCTCTCGACGGCGCATGTCTGTCCATCCGCCGTTTCGGGCGTGATCCGGTCACCGCCCGCAACATGATTGACAACAAGACCCTGACCGAGCAGATGCTCGAACTTCTCTCTGCGATGGTTAAGGGCCGCCTCAACCTGCTCATCTCGGGCGGCACCGGTGCCGGCAAAACCACGCTCCTCAACGTTCTCTCCGGCTACATCCCGAACTCCGAGCGCATCGTGACCATCGAAGACGCCGCCGAACTTCAGCTCAAGCAGGAGCACGTAGTCCGCCTTGAAACGCGCCCGCCGAACATTGAAGGCAAAGGCGCGGTGCGCATGCGCCAGCTCGTCATCAACAGTCTCCGTATGCGCCCCGACCGCATCGTGGTTGGCGAGGTGCGCGGCGAGGAAGCCTTTGACATGCTCCAGGCCATGAATACCGGCCACGAAGGCTCGCTCACCACTGTCCACGCCAACTCCCCGCGTGACGCTCTGAATCGCGTCGAAAACATGGTCTCGATGGCCAATCTCAACATTCCCGAGCGCGCCATCCGCCAGCAGGTCGCGAACGCCATCCACGCCGTGGTCCAGATCGCGCGACTTTCCGACGGCTCACGCAAAGTCCTCACCGTTTCGGAAATTACCGGCATGGAAAACGACTCGATCGTGCTACAGGATGTCTTCATCTTCGAGCGCAGCGGCATTGACGAGAGCGGCCATGTGCGCGGTTCCTTCCACTCCACAGGCCTCACTCCATACTTTGCGGAGCGGCTCGCCACCGCCGGCTGCCGCCTCAGCCCCGCGCTCTTCGAATCACGGCTGGAGGTCTAGCGGATGATCTATCTTCTCGCCGCCCTCATCTTTGTCGTGGTGACGGTCGGAGTGTTCGCCGGCATGTCACTGCTTGACGAACGCAAGGCCCAGGCACGTGTTCTCCGCGACCGTCTAACTACTGCTCAGGAATCGGGCGGTCCGCTCGAACTGGCGCTGCTGCGCGACGAGATGCTCAGCCGCATTCCGGCCTTCGACACACTGCTCCGGCGCTCCGAGCGCGTCTCGCTTCTTCAGAAAATGCTCGAGCAGGGCAGTGTCAACGTCCGCGCCGGAAACTTCCTTATCCTCTGTGGCCTCTCTTCCATCGTTCTTGCCGTTGTGGCGATCATTGCCGGTGGCCAGGTCGTGTTCGGCTGGCTCGGACTTGTGCTTGGTTTTTTTATTCCCTACGCATACGCCTCCCACATGCGGGCGAAGCGGTTCCAGAAATTTGAAGAGAAATTTCCCGAGGCCATCGACACCCTCGCACGTGCCGTCCGTGCCGGTCACGCGTTCACCACCGCCCTCGAGATGATTGCGAATGAACTCGCTGAGCCAGTCGCCGGAGAGTTCCGCCAGCTCTATGAAGAGCAGAAATTCGGTCTTCCCGTCCGCGACGCCCTCGTCAACCTCACCGACCGTGTCCCGCTGGTAGACGTGAAGTTTTTCGTCACCGCTGTTATGTTGCAGCGCGAAACGGGCGGCAATCTCGCCGAGATCCTGGACAACCTCTCCCACATCATCCGCGAGCGCTTCAAGATTCTTCGTCAGGTCCGAGTCCACACCGCGCAAGGGCGCCTCACTATGGTCCTGCTGATGGCCTTGCCACCGACTATCGTCGTCCTGATGCAAATACTGAATCCCGGCTTCATTCAACCGCTTTTCACAGATCCGCTCGGTCACACCCTCATCGTGGCCGGTATTACCCTGCAGACGCTCGGCTACTTTGTCATCCGCCGGATCATCAGGATTCAGGTCTGACCATGCCCATCCTCCTCGCAGTCCTGGTGTTCCTGACGATCACAATCGTGGTGTTTGCCTTCGCAGCAGCCACTGTTGCTCCCTCATCGGTGCTCGGAGCACGCCTGCGAGAAATCGGATGGCAACGCCCCAAAGAGCAAGAGAAGGCGCCCATGCGCGAGCGCTTCCAGCAGGCGCTCGATCCCTTTAGCCGCGCTTTACCAATATCGCCGACCGACGTCTCCAAAACCCGCGCCTGGCTGATCCAGGCCGGATATCGTGATGCGCAGCACGTCTCGATCTATCGCGGACTGCGCGTGGTCTTCGCTGTCATCGGCCTCGTCGTCGCCTTTTCCATCTCTGGCTTCAATTCGCCCTTTCTGCTCGGAGGGCTATTCGGCCTTGGATTCTTTATTCCGCGCTTTCTGCTCAAGCGGGAAATGCAGAAGCGGCAGTTGCGTATTCGTCTAGGTCTGCCCGACGCCCTCGACCTCACTGTGATCTGCGTCGAAGCCGGGCTTCCGCTCGACCAGGCGCTGACGCGCGTGGGCAACGACCTTAGCCACGCTCACCCTGAACTCGGCGAGGAGTTCCATTTCTTCGACCTCGAAACCCGCGCCGGCAAACCCCGCGTCGAAGCGCTTCGCAATCTGGCCGCCCGAACTGGAGTCGAAGATGTACGGTCGCTGGTCGGCACCCTGATTCAAACCGACCGCTTCGGAACCAGCGTTGCACAAGCCCTTCGCATTCACTCCGATTCCCTGCGTACCGAGCGGCGTCAGCGCGCAGAAGAGCAAGCCGCCAAGACCACGGTCAAGATGATCATCCCGCTCGTCCTGTTTGTAATGCCGTCATTGATCTTCGTAACCGTAGGCCCAGCCGTGATCCAGCTCATGCGCCTGATCCTCCCCGTGACGAGCGGAGGGCACCGGTAATGAAAATATCGGGCCATCGGGTGATCGGGTCATTGGGTGATCGAAAAGCAGAATCGCGTGTGTTAGCTTTTGATTTTCAGACGGCCCGATGACCCGATCACCAGATGGCCCGATCTCAAGGGCCTACGCCTTCAACCGCACCCGCTCCACCTACCTCGCCACCGATCTCATCATCGCGCGCACGCACTGGTCCCGCTTTCGCGGGCTCATGGCGACGAACAGTTCCACTTTCCCGCCCGGCCGCGGACTCTGGATCAATCCTTCGCACGGCATCCACACGTTCGCGATGCGCTTTGCAATCGATGCTGTCTACCTCGACCGCGACCGAAGCGTCATTCATCTGGAAGAAGATCTCCAGCCGTGGAGGGTAGCCGCTGTGCGCGTTCAGGCCGCTTCTGTCCTTGAAGTACCCACCGGAACGATACGCGAGTCCTCAACCATGCTGGGGGACCGCATCGACATCCTTCTGGAGCATCCCCTGAATACAGAAGCCGCCTAGGCGCTTCGCTTCTTTCCACGCTTCTTCTCGCCGTTGCCCCGCGAAAACCGGAACTCATGCCGCTTCATATCGACACGGGCCCCGCGAAACGTTATACCTTCCATGCGCAGCCGGAATCTTTGTTCAGCGCCATTCTCGCCTGGCAGCTTGATCGCCCCGCCTGAGCCAACCACGCGCTGCCACGGCAATCCCGAAACCTGCCGCAATATGCGCACCACCTGCCGCGCCGCGCCTGGCCAGCCCGCCGCCCTGGCAATCGCGCCATAGCTCGACACTGATCCAGCCGGCAGGCTCCGAATCAAGCTTACGATCCGCGCGCGACGCTGCGTTGCAATTTTCTCTTCAACCTTCTTTCCCGCTGCCTTGGCGGGCTTTCGACGCGACGTCATGCTGTCACCCATTCAAATCTTCATGTTAATCTGGGTATCGCCCCTACAAACATTTAGAGAGCGGCTGCGGAACCACGCATTACCATACAAGCATCACACAAGGGTCGGTCGCAATAAAACTAGCTTCGGAGAGAATCCATATGCCCCGTCTGTGGACAGCGTTGTGCCTCGCTCTGGCCGTCGTGGCCTTGGGCGTTTTCGCCGCCAGTTGCGGCGCAGGGGGCACTTCCTACCGCATCCTCGATGCCATTGCCAACTACGATTATGTAGCAACCGGCGGATTCGACATTACAATCAACGGGTCAACCGAGTTCACGAGCGTGCAATTTACCAATATTAATCCACCCGGAAAAGATTCCTATAAGTCCGTTTCACCGGGAAGTGAAGGTTTCGACGTGTTTCCCCACGCCGTCATTACCGTCGGCGGCACTCCCGTGTTCTCGAGTTCGATGAGCTTTAACAGCCACACGCAATACACCGTGATTTTGATGGGAAATAACACCTTCAACCCCTACGTTGCGCAAGCCTTTACCGACAACAACGTTGCACCAGCCTCGGGAGATTTCGAATTTCGGGTGATCGATGTATCGAATAACCTGCCTAACCCTATCCACGGCCAGCCCGGCGGGGTCGATATTTATATTGTGGGATCTCCCACCGTTGTTACGGGGCCCAATCCCCCCTCTCCCAACGCGAATCTGGGCTACGGGGAGGCAAGTGCGTATATCTCTAACCCGGCCGGCACGTGGTGGCTAGTGGTTACCAATCACGGCGGTCACATTCCCATCATCAATCCCACATCTTATTCGCCAAGTGCCTTGCAAATTGAAACGATTGTATTGGTCGATGGCATCAATGGTGGGGGGGTGGGCTCGCCGCTCATATTCACCGACCTGAATTAACTCGAAATCAAAATGACAAGTAAACGCGAGGGTGGGACACACATCGCGTTCGTTGCGATGTGTGGGCCGGAAATCTAGGCGTAACTCAGAGAGACAGATCGGACGAAAGACAGATTGGACCCAAGTAGGGGCGGCAACAATTTCCCGACTTCGCCTCAGCTAAACGATCGAGCCGCAGCTTCTTCGTCGTCAAATATCTCAAAAATTGTTACCAGCTTGGTCAGTTGCAGGAGGTCTCCCACGCGCTGGCTCAGGCTCGCCAGCTTGATCGCGCCCCCCGCGTTCCGCGCTGTGGTGAAAATAGAAACCAGCGTTCCCAATCCGCCGCTATCGATGTAATTCACTTCGTGCAGATTCAGCACGACTTTCGGCGATTGGGCTAACACCTTTTTTACAGTCTCACGCAGGCTGGCCGATTCTTCGCCGAATACCAGCCGCCCGCTGCAATCCACGATCATCGCACCATTTACTGTCCGCGTGCTCATCCTCAATTGCATAGCCGATTGTTCTCCCCCTCGCACAAATTGGCTGCAAATTTTGCCAAAACTCGATTCAGAAGCGTACCCCGCCCCAGGAAACGGCGCAAGCGGCACGTTAGTGTAATGGAAGCTCGTCTAATCACAGTGCTCACAATGCTAGCGTCGGCGCCTTGTTGGTAGTTGTCGCCTCGTCCCGCCTGCTTGTAGGCCGTCTCGGGAATGACCCTGGAAATTTCTCTTCCCCCGCCGCGGCTGAAGTCCATGATCATCCACGCGCATCCATGAGGCTCAGACGCTCCTGTTATACTTTCTTCCACTGGGAGGCAATATGCGTTTTCGTGTCGCGTTTCTACTCGTGGCTTTCGCCGCGCTAATCGTAATCGACAATTCAAATTCAGTGTTCGCGGCGGATACTCCAGCGGTCGGAACAGCCGCTCCCGAGTTCAGCCTCCCGTCCCAGGACGGCAACGTCGACCTAAAGGACTATCGTGGCAAGTGGGTCGTGGTCTACTTCTATCCCAAGGATCAAACCCAGGGCTGCACAATCGAGGCGCATAACTTCCAGCGCGATCAGCCTCAATACGCCGACCGCCACGCCGTCGTATTAGGCGTGAGCGTCGATACCGTCGAATCTCACAAAGCTTTCTGCGCGAAAGAAGGCCTGAACTTCAAACTGCTGGCCGATACCGAGCACAAAGTCGTAAAGGAATATGGCTCCACGATGAGCTATAAAGGTGTGGAAATTGCCGCCCGCAACACGTTCATTGTCGACCCTGAAGGCAAGATTGTTCGTGTCTACACGAATGTCGACCCCAACAAGCACAGCGCCGAAGTTCTCGCCGCGCTTGACGAACTGCAAAAAGGCGCGTCCAAGTAGGCACGCCGGTCCTCGGAATGTAGCTCTCGGAACGTAGCAGGAATGTAAAGACGGAAGCGGCCCAAGTTCCCGAGCGAGTCCTCGCGCACGTGGAATTGCCCACAAAGCCCTCGGGCTCGCTTCCTGCACCACACGGCGCTTAGCGGGCCACCTTCTTCCGCTCGCAGGCGTCGACGATCTTCTTCGGATCAATCGCATCCTTGTCGATCTGCTCTTCCAGAATCTTTCCGTCTTTTCCAATAAGGAAATTCACCCGACGCGCCGCCTTATATTTGTCCAGGTAAATTCCATACTGGCGTGTGATGTCACCACCCCAATCACTCAGGAGAGGGAAAGTAACTCCAATTTGGTCGGCGAAGGCTTTGTTCGCGAAGGGGCTGTCCATGCTCACACCCAGAACCTGGGTGTCGGCCGCCTCCAGCTTTTGCAACTGCTGCTGGAAGGCCTTCATCTGCGCGGTTCAACCACCGGTAAAGGCAAAAATGTAGAAAGCTAAAACAACGTTGCTCTTGCCGCGATACTGGCTCAGCGAAACATCTTTGAGGTCTGAGCCGTCAAAGTACTGCAGCTTGAAGTCCGGCGCAACGTCGCCGACATTCAATTTCATCGGCGCGGGCGCAGGCTTCTTGTCCTGCGCGTTGGCCAGCGGGCACATCACTGCGGCCACGAGCAGACAGATCCGAGCTATTTTCGAAAAAGCTCTTTGTTTCATAGACACCCCTCCAAAGGGAGTGAGTCCAGCGTAACAGGCGTGGCCAAAGGTTACCCGCCTTGCTACGCAAGCGAACTGGGACCAAGGGCTACAATGAATCCACGTCTTGTCTCCGAATCTAGTTTCCGCACCTTGTCGGGTCAGATGAGCATCCAGACTCTGAACGATATTCTTTCGACGGTATACGAGAGCCGCCGCGACCGCGTCATGCTGCACCGGGAAGCTTCCGGGTGGAAATCCATCTCCTCGAGCGAACTCTATCGCAACGTCGTCGGCCTAAGCCGCGCCTTCGAGTCCTGGGGAATCGGCAAAGGCGACCGCGTCGCCATCCTGAGTGAAAATCGGCCCGAATGGACGACCACCGATTTCGCGGCGCTCGCCCTCGGCGCGGTAACCGTTCCAATCTATTCGACCCAAACGGCCGAGCAGACCGCTTTCATCCTCGATGATTCGGGTGCGCGCATCGTGGCCGTCTCCACAAACAATCAGCTGGAAAAAGTTCTGAGCATTCAACAGCAAACGGGCATAGAGCGTGTGCTGGTCATGGATCCAGTAGACAATCCGCGTGCCTTGCAAATGCGGAAACTATTCACGCGGGCGCAGGACTCGACAGCATCCGACGAAGAATTTGCCGCCCGCTCCCGCACGATCGTGCCCGACGATCTGGCAACCATCATCTATACCTCGGGCACTACCGGCACATCGAAAGGCGTGATGCTGACGCACGGCAACATGAGCTCGAACATCGCGTGTTCGCTCGAGGGGTTCAATCTGCGCGCGCAAGATGAACTCAGCGTCTCGTTTCTTCCGCTCTCGCACGTCACCGCCCGACACGTCGACTTTGCACTGCTCTACCGCGGCGCGGCGCTGGCATATTGCCCAGACATTTCAGAATTGTCCCGAATATTAACCGAGGTGCAGCCGTCAATATTTGTCGCGGTGCCGCGCGTCTACGAGAAAATTCGCCAGCAAGTGATCCTGAAAGCCGTCGGCTTTCCGAAAAATCCAATCTATCGTTGGGCACTTAAAGTCGGGCGCGGTCATCGCGATGAAATCATGTCCGATATTCAACCGACCGCGCTCGCGTGGAAAATCGCAAATCACCTGGTCTTCTCCAAAGTGCGCGCAGGAATGGGCGGCAAGGCGCGGGAATTTATTTCCGGAGGCGCACCGCTCGGACGAGAACAAGGAGAATGGTTCGCCGACATAGGCATCCGCGTCCTCGAAGGCTACGGACTGACCGAGACCTCACCCGTGATCGCGGTAAACACACCCAAAGCCAACAAACTGGGCACGGTCGGCAAACCGCTCTCAAACGTTGAAGTGCGCCTCGCCGAAGATGGCGAAGTGTTGACCCGCGGCCCGGCAGTTTTCAAGGGCTATTGGAATAGGTCGGAGGAAACACGCGACGCCTTCGTGGATGGATGGTTTAAGACAGGCGACATCGGGCACCTCGATACCGACGGCTTTCTCTCCATCACCGATCGCAAGAAGGATCTGATCAAAACTTCGGGCGGAAAATTCATCGCGCCCCAGCCGATCGAAAATTCGCTCAAGCTAAACGCCCTGATCGGGACCGCAGTGGTGATTGGCGACCGACGAAAATTTCCCGCCGTGCTGATCGCACCTCACTTCCCCGTCCTCGAAGATTGGGCACATACAAACAAAATCGTTTTTACTTCGCGCCGGGAACTCGTCGCCGATGGCAAGGTCCAGGCCCTCTACGAAAGCCTCGTCGAAGAAACCAATCAAAGTCTCGCCCGATTCGAGAGACTAAAGCGGGTGTTGCTCGTCCCGGACGAATTCTCCTGGGCTGACGGTACATTGACGCACACTTTCAAGGTCCGCCGCCGGGGAATCGAAACGCGGTACAAGGACCTGATCGACGAAATGTACGCGAAGGCGGAAGCGCCGCCAGACCGTTAGCCCAGCGTCGGATTGTCCATTGAGCGCATGTATCCCAATTTCCGCTATTCACCGAGCAACGCCGATCGAGTAAAGTGCTGAGTAGCAGTCTGCGGAAGAGCAAATGACCGAGCGCTTAGTAGCGGAGCCTGGGCCAAACGAGAGCAGCGAACTCACCACCCAGCCGGTTTATAAGGTGCTCTATGACGGACAGTGCGAAATCTGCCACGCTTGCGTTGCGTGGCTAAGAACTCTCGACACCAGGAATCAAACAGCCAGTCTACCCATTAGCGCGGACGTTCTTGCCGGTGTCGATTCCAGGCTGGAATTGTCCCAGTGTCTGCGACAGTTACACGTCGTCACGCCTGAAGGCGAGATTCTTGTCGGATGGGACGCTGTTACATGTTTGGCTCGTCTGTTCCCGTCGACATGGCTGATCGGCGCATTGGGAAGCGTATTTCCGTTCCGCGCTCTCGGTCGCCTCGGCTACGGCTTCATTGCTGCTAACAGGTACTCTCTCAGCAAATGTCGCGGTGGCGCTTGCCTGGTTGCAAAGCCAGAAGCTGTGCGACGACAAGTCGGACTCGGCGCTTTCTGGTCTTGCTATACCCTGGGTTTCTTAATCCGGCTGCCGCTCGTCTTGTGGGCGGGCATAACCGCGGCGAGACAGAGGTTCAGCATTTTCGCTCGAACCCATAACCAGCGCCTTGATCTGCTCAACGGAAAGCTGACAATTCTGTTCCTGAACGGAGCGTTGCCCAACACCGTCCCACTGCTCTTCGGAGAACTGTTCACGACGATTCTTTACGACGGAGTAGCAATCGATCCAGGCTCGCCCAAAATGCGACGGTCGCTCACCCGGCATCTGCGGCGTCTGAAACCCAAAATCACAAAGGTCGTCGCCACTCACGCGCATGAGGAGCACGTTGGCAACCTCAACTGGCTTTCCGACCTGACGGGTGCACCCATTCATGTCTCGGAGACGACCGCCCAGTTCCTCACACCATTTAAAAAACTTCCCTGGGTGCGAGCCGCAATCATTGGGCAGCCTCCAAACTTGAATCCTCCGTTCGAGATACTGCGTGACAGCATCGCTACGAGTTCAGGACGGCTCTTGGTGATCGCCACGCCCGGCCATTGCGATGACCACATTGTGCTCTACGACCCTGAAGAGAAAGTACTGCTGGCAGGCGATGCATTTATGGGCAGCTACTTTGCGACTCCGAATCCCGATGTCGACAGCCTCAAATGGCTCACGAGCCTTGAGCGGCTGGCGGAGCTGGATATTGAAATTCTGGTCGAAGGCCACGGGCACATCCACACGCTACGCAAGGACATTCCCGATTTTCCTGGTGTCGTGATACGGCAGGATCCAAAGGTCGCAATCGTGGAGAAGCTGAACTATTTGCGATGGCTGCGGCAGCAGATTGAGGCTGGATTCCGTGAGCAGCTTCCAGTGCGGGTAATCGAGGCCACCTGCTTCCCGTGGGGAAAACGTTCTTCATGGGAGAGTTGCGCGACCGATGAATGCATTCGATTCCTAAGCCTGGGGCACTTCTCTCGCACAGAACTGGTGCGCAGCTTCGTCCGGCCCAGCGCCGAACCGTTGCCAACCGTCTATGAAGTGCGCTTGTACCGGGGAGAGTAGTTCGCCGTACAATATCTTCATGACGGACTCATTCATCATCGCAGGCAAGCAATTTCAGTCCCGCCTGATTGTCGGGACGGGCAAATACAGATCATTTCAAGAAACCGCGCGCGCACTCGAAGCAAGCGGCGCCGAAATGGTAACAGTGGCCGTGCGCCGCGTGAATCTCGACCGCAGCACGGAGTCTCTCCTCGACTACATCGACCCGAATAAATATTTCCTTTTGCCCAACACCGCTGGATGCTACACGGCCGACGAGACGATCCGAACCGCACGTCTGGCGCGCGAAGCTGGACTCTCGGACTGGATCAAGCTGGAAGTGATCGGCGATCAGGCGACGCTGTTTCCCGATGTGCAAGCCACGCTTGAAGCCACGCGCACGTTGGCAAAAGAAGGCTTCACCGTGCTGGCGTACACCTCCGACGACATCGTTTACGCGAAACGTCTGGTCGATGCGGGAGCGGCCGCAGTCATGCCGCTGGGTGCCCCGATCGGCAGCGGCCTGGGTATTCAGAACGCCGCCAACCTACGCATCCTTCGCGAGATGATCACTGGCGTTTCGCTGATCGTCGACGCGGGTGTCGGCACAGCCTCCGATGCCACGATTGCTATGGAGCTAGGCTATGACGGTGTGCTGATGAACACTGGCATCGCAGGCGCGCAAGAGCCGGTGCTCATGGCCGAAGCCATGAAACACGCGGTAATCGCAGGACGGCAGTCGTATCTGGCAGGAAGAATGCCGCGCAAGCTTTACGCGACAGCGAGCTCTCCGCTCGAGGGCGTCGTGCGATAGATTCGGTCGGAGGACGCTATGAACGCGACGGTTTACTTCGGAATCGCGCTCGGGTTGGGTTCGTTCGCGTCGGCTCAGAACACTGTGACGCTGAAGCATATTGAATTTCGTCAGGGTTATTCGCGGCTGGCGCGCTCTGCGCAGCTTCAGGGGAAGGTCGTCGTTCACCTCAAGATTTCTTCCTCGGGGACCGTCTCCACTGCAGAGCCCGAGACAAGTGAGCAGAACCTCGTCGAACACCCGCTTCTCCAGGAGGAAGCCTCGAATATAGCGCGTAAGTGCACTTTTCAGTGTTTGGATTGCACCAGAAATGGCGATTACAGTTACACGCTAATTTTTGTGTATCGCTTAGAAGGCCAAAAGAGCAAGTTCGACGAAAGCAAGATATCGTTTGATTTTCCCAGCACGATCACGATCACCGCGCATCCGCCGGTGTCTATTAGAGACACCGAAATACTAGGGCGACCGCGATAGGTCGCCCTGTTTTTCTTTCAGGAATTCCGCTCTACAGCATCTTGACGCTGTCGACGTGAATCTTGTCTCCGGTTACGCGTCCAGTGACGGCCACGTGATGTCCATAATGATCCTTCAGGGCATCGGGATTTTCGACTTCCAGAACCTTCTGGTCCTTGTCGGTGACCACAACCGGGCTCGCGCCCGCGGCAATGCACTTTTTCGTGCAGGCTTCGCCGGCAGCGTTTGCTCCCTTGGCGCCACACTTGGAATCGCTGATCCATCCATTCACGGTTTGGGTGTCTGCCGCAAATGCCACAGAGGCAACCATCAGAACCAACGCAAAAGCGAGTAACAATAAAACTATTTTCCGCATGTCTTCCTCCTCAGAAATAAGCCCACACGTACCGCATTCCTCTGGAACTGTATCACAAGAGAGATCAGGCGAGTCTTTGCTGATAGGGCGCACTTCTCGCATGCTTTGCTGCCGGAAATTTATTTGCCATTCATCGCTCGGCCTGTAGGCGGCTTCGGCGGCTGTGCGGGAGCAACGAACACGATCTCGCCCTTGCGCGTGTAGTGCAGCTGTTCGCGTGCTTCCTTTTCGATCGCAGAGGGATCGGACTTGAGCTGCTTGATACGCTCGGCGTGGAGCGTATTTTCTTTCTGGAGGCGATCGACTTCAGCTTGAAGCGCCTGCATCTCCGCCCGCTTCTGGCGGTAGACGACAATTCCGTTCGCGCCGAGCATGGCATGCAAAACGACTCCGCCGATCAACAAGACCGCCAGCGCAATTCCAAGCCGGCGCCACTCGCGGGCCAGCCACGTCCAGGCAGGACGCGTGCGCTCAACCCAACGCGCCGCAGCTGCTTCGGCTCTCGGACCTTGCCCCATTACCGCGCGGAATCCGTCCTCGGGCCGAGGCAGGATTCTCGGGCGTGATGGCGGTCCGAGTCGCAGGTTGTTTAGTCGAAGATCCATGCTTTGGCCGCCTCACTCAACATCTCAATTTGGTGAGGCCTTCCCTGCTCCGCGCCTCGCTGTAGACACGCACCACCGGCTCCGTGCCTGACAGCCGGTAGCACACCCACGATCTATCGGCGAAGAGAAGCTTTACTCCGTCGGTCCGCGCGTCAGTCCGCACTAGCTCGGCAACTTTGCTGCCATAAGAATCGCTCGGATCGGTACGTAACTTCTCAGTAAACTTCTGTTTCACTTCCGGCGTCAAGCGGAAGTTCTCGCGCAGCGGAGAAAAGGAACCAACTTTGCCAAATACAGCCTGTAGTTGTTTGCCCAGTGATCCACCACGCCTAGCGAGCATCTCGCAGCAGAGCAGTCGGGCGAGCATGCCGTCGTTTTCCGAAACGTGGCCGTGGATCGACAGGCCGCCTCTTTCTTCTCCGCCGATCAGAATCTTGTCCCGCTTAATCAATTCGCCAATATATTTGAAGCCAATACGGGTTTCGTAAAGGTCGATTTCAGCTTTCCGCGCTTGCGCTTTCGCGGCCACCGCGTTCGAGAGTAAAGTTTGAAGAAACGTTTGGCGTTAATTTACCGACTTCCAACGCATGATCTTATATGAATGACAAAAGAGTTGTTCTGACCACGTGCGGTTCAATCGAGGAAGCGCGAAAGATTGCGCATGAACTCGTTGAACGAAAACTCGCGGCTTGTGCCAATATCATCCCCGGAATCGAATCCATTTATCGCTGGAAAGACAAGGTAGAAACTTCCACCGAGTACTTGCTTGTAATCAAGACTACAGCGAGCGCTTTTACTTCGTTGCGCGATGTGCTCGGTGAGTTGCATTCCTACGAGGTTCCGGAATGTGTCGCAATTGCGGTTACCGATGGGAGTGCAGCGTACCTGAAGTGGATGGAAGAATCGATGCTATGAGATCGATGCGATGAAATCAATGCGATGAATCGCCCATCAAATCGCCCCGAGGGCCTGATCGAGATCGGCGAGGATGTCTTCGACATCTTCGATCCCGACTGAGATTCGAACCATTCCGTCAGTGATGCCGATTTTAGCGCGTCCTTCTTCGCCGAGTGCAGCGTGCGTCATGGTCGCTGGGTGCGAGATCAAGGTTTCGACTCCGCCGAGCGATTCGGCCAGCGAACAAATCCGGACTTTGCGCAACATCTTATTGGCATTCGAAAGCGAGCCGGTTTCAAAAGAAATCATGGAGCCGAATCCGCTCATCTGACGTTTGGCAAGTTCGTGCTGCGGATGGTCGGGCAGGCCGGGATAGAAAACCTTCTCAACTTTTTTGTGCTTGGCGAGGTAATCAGCGACCTTACGGCCGTTGATGTCGTGCTGCAACATGCGGACGGCGAGCGTTTTGACGCCGCGCAGAATCAGCCAGCATTCGAAGGGAGACATGATGGCGCCGGCACATTTCTGAAGAAACGCGAGCTTTTCCGCCTGCTCCGTCTTGGTGCAGACCACGACTCCGCCTAGGCCGTCGCTGTGGCCGTTGAGAAATTTGGTTGTGGAATGCACGACCATGTCGGCGCCGAGCGCAATCGGCTGCTGGAAGTAGGGCGACATGAAGGTGTTGTCGACCACGACCTCGGCTCCATGACGGTGACACACATCGCTGATCGCTCGCAGATCACATAACTCCATCAGCGGATTTGTCGGCGTTTCGAGAAAAACCAGACGGGTATTTTTTTGCAGGGCGCGCTCGACGGCTGCCAGGTCCGAAGTATCGACATAGGTAAAGGTCAATCCAAAGTTGACGAGCACCTGATTGAACAAGCGCGGGGTGCCCCCGTAGAGATTGTGCCCGGCGACGATGTGGTCTCCGGCTTTAAGCATGGTTGTGACGGCATTGATGGCCGCCATGCCGCTGGCAAAGACTTTGGCGGCGACTCCGCCTTCGAGAGCGGCAAGGTTCGTCTCCAGCCGGTCGCGTGTCGGGTTCGACACTCGCGAGTATTCGTAGCCTTTGTGCTTGCCGATCTCTTCCTGGACATAGGTCGAGGAGGCGTAGATGGGAACGTTGACGGCCCCGGTGGCAGGCTCGGGCTCCTGTCCAGCGTGGATGGCGCGGGTGGCGAAACCAGGCTGTTGATCGGTCAGAAGATGCTCCTCTAGCGTGGATTGACAAACGACTGTCGAGGGGTACCCCTCCCTCGTCGGTCTTTTACAATCAAAGACTTAGCGAATTTTCCCTGCCAGGTATTTGAGGAATAAGGACTTACAGATAAAGTATTTATAACTCAATGACTTAGGGGTTTCCTTCCGCTAGGCCTCTTGAATTACTGTGAAGTCGCTGCATGCACTATGTCAAGGTTTTCTTCGGCCGACGGGATTGCGTTTATCATTTTCCTGGCAGCATTCGTTCACCAGCTATCAAGAGTTGAAACTATGTCACAAAGCGTACACGGGAAGCCCCTGACTCTAAATCCCACCTTCAAAAATCTTCTTGGACAAATAGCGCTCGGCTGAATCGGGGATCATAGTAACAACCCGCTTTCCCGGTCCCAATCGTTTGGCGATCTCAACGGCCGCGTATACATTAGCGCCCGAGCTTGACCCACCTAATACGCCTTCACGCGCGGCGAGGTCTTTCACCATGCCGAACGCCTGCGGGTCAGTCACCTTGAAGACCTCGTCGCACACCGAGCGGTCGAAATTGCCGGGGACGAAACTGTTCCCGATGCCTTCAACCTTGTGCGGGCCTGCCGGGCCTCCGCCAAGTATTGAGCCTTGAGTTTCGACCGCGACTGCGTAAACCTTGCTGCGCTCTTTGAGATAGCGAGCTACACCGCTGAAGGTACCGGCCGTGCCGCAGCCGATGGTGATGGCGTCGATGCGGCCTTCCATCTGTTCGAAGATTTCGTGGGCGGTGGTCTCGTAGTGGAAGTCAGTATTGGCCGGATTGTCGAACTGTGCGGCGAGGAATGCGGAGGGATCGGACGCGGCCAGATCTTTTGCGCGGCTGATAGCGCCCTGCATGCCTTCGGCGTCGGGAGTGCGGGTGACCTCGGCGCCGAAGGCCCGCATGATGAGGACTTTTTCCTCGGAAAATTTCTCGGGCACGAAGAGTCGCACTTTGTAACCGCGGTTCACACCGATCAGCGCGAGCCCGATGCCGGTGTTGCCTGCGGTGGCCTCGATGATGGTGCCGCCGGGCTTAAGACGGCCGTCGCGCTCTGCCTGCGCGATCAGGCCGATGGCAGCGCGATCTTTTACACTGCCGCCGGGGTTCAGGTATTCCAGCTTGGCAAAGATGTCAGCTGAACCCGCGGGCGCCAACTTTTTCAGTTGAAGCATCGGGGTTTCGCCGACGAGTTTTGTGATGTCGTCGCTGACACGCAGGCGGGTGGTCGCAGTCATTATGGGCACGGTATCAGAGTAAGGAAGGGGACGGGCGAGCGTCAATGCGGGGATTTTGTATTTTGCAAATTGGTAACCTGAATCGAACCCGTCAAATCTTCCCCGCCGATCTCCACGGATCCACGCGGATCTCTTTTTCTTTTTGGGTTAGCCGCCGGGATCTCTGAGATCCTTGGGGAGACGAATCGGCAAATAGAGAGGCCTATTGGCCGCCTGGATTGCCTTCCTGGCCGGCGTAGTAGCCGCTCTTGGTGCGGACGGTCAGCTTTTCGTGCTTTTGTGTATGGGCGTCGACTTTTACCTCGCGATAGCCGCCCTGGGAACGGGGAGTGGTTGGCTTGTAGCCGATCGTGTATTGGGTGCGGATGTCGTGGGCTACCGTGCGGCTGATGGCATCGACCTCGTCCAGCGTCTTGGGCAGGAAGGCGATGCCGCCGGTCTTTTCGCACATGATTTGCAGGGCTCGCTTGGCATGGCGGGCGTGATCTTCGCCTTCAAGAATTCCGATGGCGTAGACGGTCGGGCCGTTTTCGGCTTGCAAGCGGCGGACAGCTTGCTCGAGCGTCTCGGTACTCTCGTTGTCATCGCCGTCGGTTACTACGAAGATGACCTTCTTTTCCAGCTTGGCGCCATCCTTGAGGTGATTCGCGGAGGCTACTACGGCGTCATAGAGCGCGGTGCCTCCTCGGGTTTCGATCTTTTCCAGGCCCGTTCTCAGCTTGTTGATGCTCGCGGTGAAATCCTGATCGAGGTAGTATTCGTCGTTGAAATTAACTACGCAGACCTCGTCATTGGGATTGGAAGCGCGCACCAGATTGAGCGCCGCGGCGTTTACCTTTTCGCGCTTTTCGCGCATCGATCCGGAGTTATCAACGACGATACACATGGCGACCGGGATGTCCTCGTGGCGAAACGACGTGATGGTCTGCTGATGTCCGTCTTCAAAGACATTGAAGTTGCCTTTGTCGAGGTCGGTTACGATGTGCTGCTTGTTGTCGATGACGGTGGCGTGCAGGATTACCTCTTCGACCTGCTTTTTGAATACGAAGACGCCTGAATCGCCGGAATCGGGATTCTGTTCTCCGCTCGGAGGCATGGGCTGATTGGCGGAATCGGGCGCGGAGCCGGTTGGTGGCTGCTGCGCGTCGGGTTGCGACTGACTAGCAGTTGCCCCTTGCGTCGGTGCAGGAGCCTGTGGATTTGTACTGCCCGACTGCTCGGGCGCGGCTGCTGGAGGCGGCGTATTAGCTTGATTGGGGACCTGCGATGGCGATGGGGCCTGGGCCGGAGCTTGCGCAGGCGACTGAGTCCCAGGCTGAGCCTGAGATTGGGCTTGGCTGGGCGGCGGCGCGGAGGTTGCTCCTCCGGGAGCCTGCGCGTAGGCGAGAACAGTTATCAGGAGAAAGATCAGTAGAGCAAGGCTATTCCGTCGGAGCATAGTAACCCGTCTTCGCATAGACCCGTAGCGGCGGCAATCCCTTTGGCGGATTTAACTTTACTTTTATCTTACGCCATTTGCCGTCGTGGCCCGGGTTCTTTGGACGGTATCCGAGGACATATTGGTTGCGTAGCTCAATACCAATTTTTGTAGAAACATCGGCTAAGTCATTCGGGTTGTCAATGGTAAAAGCGCGTCCGCCGGTCAGTTCGGTCACTTCGCTGAGCAGGCCGGGGCCGAGGCGCTCTTCTTCGGTCGGGAAATAATGGTCGTAGATGCCGATCGCGTAGATGAGCGTATCGGCCTCTTTTACCATGGAGCGGATTTCGCCCTCGGTGTAGCGGCTATGATTGTCGCCGCCGTCGGAGATGATGAGGAGTGCTTTCTTCGGGAATTTAGCCTGACGCATTTTGCTGATGCCGAGGTAGATCGCATCGAGCAACGCGGTGCGGCCTTTAGGGATGGTATAGACGAGCTTCCCCTGGATGTCGTCGATGGAGTTGGTAAAGTCGGAAATCTCTTCGGGCTTGTCCGCGAAGGTAATCATGAAGAACTCGTCCTGCGGGTTGGCGGTTTTGAAGAACTCGATAACCGCCTCGCGGGCGCGCTCAATCTTGCTGCTCATGCTGCCGCTCATGTCGAAGATCACGCCGATCGACACGGGAGCGTCTTCACTGGAGAAGGTGCGGATTTCCTGCTGTTCCCTGCCCTCGAAGAGGCTGAAGTTATCGCGGTCGAGCCCGGTAACAAGGCGGTTCATGGGATCGGTAATCGTTACCGGAACAAGAACCAGGTTCACATCCACCTTTACGGGTTTGGTGTGGGTGCGGAGGGAGGGATCGCCCTCGGCTGCCGGATCCTTGGGAGCGGGTGGTTGAATACGCGGCTGGATATGAACGTCTTCAGTGGAGTTTTGAGCTTGCGATGGGAGGGTATGGCAGACAGCAACGATCAGCAAAATCGCGAAAAAGACCCGAGCCGAGAACGATTCGCCGCACAGCATAGGCCCTGCTAACAGCGCAAATCCAGCGCCAGGACGGTCATCCGCCCCACAAACGGAACCCAGAAAAACCTAACTCAGCCGGATAGTAGCACAGTCTTGAAAAAGTAGTGTCACCTTTTTCGCCTACTAGGATTGCAAAAAGCGCAAGCCTGGTTGTTTTGGCACTTGTGCATTTTGTTGCGTACGCGCTGTGGGTTCGTGGACCCATCGTGGCCGCCTGCTACAATTCTGCGTTCCCTCTTACATTGGTTCACATGGCCACAATCTCCCCATTCCGAGCCTGGCGTTACGCCAGCGAACGCGTGCCGATTCGGGACGTTGTAACCCAGCCTTACGACAAGATTACCCCGACAATGCAGGAAGGCTATTACGATTCCAGTCCCTATAATCTAGTCAGAATCATCCTCGGGCGGCGATTCGAATCGGATACCGCGTCCGAGAATGTCTACACGCGGGCAGCGGCATCTCTCCGAGACTGGCGCAAGGCAGGGGTCCTGCGACAAGACCTACAGCCCTCTCTTTATCGTTATTGCCAGAGCTTCAAGGTTCCGCGGAGTGAGGTAGTGGCTGAGCGGCAGGGGTTTATTGGGCTGGGCCGAATAGAGGAGTACTCGGCTGGCGTCGTCTTCCGCCATGAGCAGACGCTCGCCAAGCCCAAGGCTGACCGCCTCGACCTGCTGCGTGCCACCCGCGCCCACTTTGGCCAACTTTTCATGCTCTATAACGGTTCGGGCGCGGTGGATGCCGCACTTCATTCGGCATCCGGTGCGGCCGCCGATATTGAGGTGACCGACGAATATGGCGTTATTCACCGCGTCTGGAGCATCGATGATCCGGGCGTCATCGCGTCGGTGCAAGAACAGATGCGCGATCGCAAGCTGATTATCGCGGACGGACACCATCGGTACGAGACTGCGTTGACTTACCGGAATGAGCGCAATCAATCGGGGCTGGCGCAGGATAATACCGGCGGCGCCCCGCACCAGACAGGCCCCGACAATTCGGCTCCGCACTATTCGGCTCCAAACGATTGGGTTCCGCACGATTGGGTCATGATGACGTTCGTCGACATGGATGCACCTGGGCTCGTGATTCTGCCGACGCATAGGGTCGTTTTCGGACTGCCTGATTCGCGGGTGGCAGAATTCCCAACGACCATTCGAAAGTTTTTCAATATTGAAGAAGTCGATGCGGGGATCGACGCTGTCCGCGCGAGCGCGATTCTCAAGAATGCGGGTCAGGCGGGCATGGCCTTGCTCGCGGTCGGCGCCAACCGTACATTCCTCCTGCATACTCCGAAGGCGATTGGCACGAGTGTTTTCGGCGAACTGTCGCTGCGCCAGCAAACACTCGACGTGGTTCAACTCCACCAGTGCGTTCTTGAAGGCAGTCTACAGATCTCCGAAGATGCAATTCGCAACCAGCTGAATGTTTCCTATTACCGCGAGACCGGCGAAGCGCTGGCGCAGGTCCGAGGCGGACAGGCTCAGATGGCGTTTCTGATGAACCCGGTGCGCATCGAGCAGATGCGCGACATCGCATTTGCCGGCGAAGTGCTGCCGCAGAAGTCTACTGACTTTTATCCGAAGCTGCTAAGCGGGCTCACGGCGTACGCGCTGGAATAGCAAGCAAAGTTCCCAGTTCTCAGAACGCGTTGATTGACTAAAGACTGAGAACCGATATCTGAGAATTAGCAGAAGTGTCCATTACCCCAATTTATAAGACGCTGGCCGCGCCGTTGGCAATCGTGCTGCTACTGTCCGTCGCTGCCATTTCCGCACCACCCTCGAGCGATGAAAAGCAGGTGTCGGTTTACGCGCCGGTCGCGACGTATACGTTGCCGGTGCTGGAGCGCTCCGGACATGAGTATGTCGGATTGCTCGAACTGCTGGAGCCGCTCGGGCGGGTGAGCAGCGGGAGTTCAGGTGGGCGCTGGAGAATTCGTTATAACGCGGTAGATGGCGACTTCATGGGGGGGAAAATACGCTCAAAGATTCGCGGCCGCGATTTTGATTTAACGGCGCCATTCATCATTGAAAACTCGCGCGGACTGGTTCCCCTAGCTTCGCTCGGCGGCGTGCTGCCGCGCTTCCTGGGTGCGCCGGTTAACTTCCACGAGAGTGGACGGCGGCTGTTCATTGGCGACGTTGGCGTTCAACTAAGCTTTCAGCTCGAATCGGGCGCGCAGCCGCGCCTGCTGCTTAATTTCAGTGCCCCGGTCAATCCGACCGTGTCGACCGAGCCGGGACGCCTGCGCATGGTATTTAAG
>JBAWBE010000277.1:0-2496 GCA_049589635.1 Terriglobales bacterium | reverse complement strand
ATCAAAAACAAATTCCGGCCGTCCCCCAGCCGCGGGCATAACCTGAAACCGCCCCGGCCACCGAGTCTCCTGAATCCCGCGTTCAACCGACCGGGTCGTAATCTGTTCAAATCCCTGCTCCCGCAACTCAACCGCGGCGGCAATCGCCAAGGCAACATTCCGCAACTGATGCCGCCCAACCAAAGGCGACTCCACCACGATCTCCTCGCCCAAAACCTCCAGCGGATACCTCAGCCGCAAGCCTTTCTCGGCGATCTCAGCAGGTGCCTCAGCGAACTGTGCTGCGGACTCTGCGGTTAAAGGTTTTCGCTCCGTGTGCCAGAACGAATCACTGCCAGGAGACACGGGAGGCACGAAGGGCACCGCATTGACAGCCCGTGCGCCCGAATCCAAAATCGCGTGTCCTATCACGTCATTAGCCTCAGGCATCTGCGGCAAGGTCACCACCACGCCGCCAGCGCGAATAATCCCAGCCTTCTCCCCGGCAATTTCGCGAACGGTCTCCCCAAGATATTGTTGATGATCCAACGAAATATCCGTAATCACACTGATCCGCGGCTCAACCACATTCGTAGCATCCAACCGCCCGCCCATTCCGACTTCCAGCACCACCACATTCGGCCGGCTGCGCGCAAAGTATTCGAACGCCATCGCCGTCAGCATCTCAAAAAAACTAGGATGCCAGGGTAAATCGCCCTCGCTCACCAGTCGCTCGGCAGTCCGGCCGACTACATCGTGCAACAAAGCAAAGTCGTTGTCGGAAATCGCCAACCCATCTACTCGGATCCGCTCATTGATCCGCACCAGATGGGGCGAAGTGTAAAGGCCAGTCTTCAACCCGGAAGCCTGCAAAATGGCCGCAAGCGTCGCTGAGGTCGACCCTTTGCCATTGGTCCCCGCGACCAGAACACTGGGAAACCGCCGCTCCGGATTCCCCAGCGCCGCGAGCAGCACCCGCATGTGCGCCAAATCAAATTTGTGCGTCGGCGTAGAGGCCAGTTCGTGCCCCAACGCGTACATCCGCGCCACTGCAGCTTCGTAAGACAAAGCAGCCCTCAGCTCTCAGCCGTCAAGTTTCAGGCATTGAGGTACAACATTCCATAGACGCGCAACGAATAGCGTAAGATGCACGCTGAATGGAGGTGTGAGAGGCCCAACGGGCTTGAGAAAAGTGGACACCCAAGAGGTTTAACTGACGGCTGACGACTGACGACTGACGACTGACCCCATAAACTCCAGCGCCCGCGAAATATAAGGCTTCAACTCCCTGCGGGGAACCACCGCATCCAGCATCCCATGCTCCAGCAAAAACTCGGAGCGCTGAAATCCCGGCGGCAGCTTCTGCCGGATCGTCTGCTCAATCACTCGCGGCCCGGCAAAACCAATCAGTGCCCCAGGTTCAGCAATATTCAGGTCGCCCAGCATCGCAAACGAAGCCGTCACTCCTCCCGTTGTCGGGTCCGTCAATACGGAAATGTATGGAACCTTGACCGCATCCAGTCGCGCCAGCGCGGCCGAAATTTTCGCCAGCTGCATCAGGCTGATCGCGCCTTCCATCATCCGCGCGCCGCCCGATGCCGAAACAATCACAATCGGAGTTCGCGTTTCCGTCGCCTTCTCGATCGCCCTCGTAATCGTTTCGCCCACCGCCGCGCCCATGCTTCCGCCAATAAACGAATACTCCATCGAACTGACAATCACTGCGCGGCCGTTCAATTTACCGCGCGCGTTCACAACCGCATCCTTGAGCCCGGTATCTTCCTTGGCTTGTTTGAGCCGCGACCAATACGGTTTCAAGTCCACAAACTTCAGCGGGTCAGTCGATACCAGATCGCTGTCAAAAACCTCATACTCGTCGCCATCCAGAAGCTGTGCCAGCCGAGTCCGCGCGTCGATCCGAAAATGCTTGTCGCATTTCGGGCAAACGTTCAGATTGTCTTCCAGGTCTTTCTTCCAGATAATCTGCCGGCAGCCGTCGCACTTAACCCAAAGCCCCTCCGTGCGGACTTTTTTCTCACCCGCGCCATCGATCTCGCCGGATTGTCGCTTAAACCAGGTCATAAAGTCATCGCGCTATAGGGTGATCGGGACATCGCGTCATCTAATAACTTCAAAACCATCAGGTTTCAGATGGCCTGATGACCAGATCACCGGCTCACCCGATCAGTACTCGATTCCTCTCTGCGCCATCACGCCTTTTTCATAAGCGTGCTTCACCTGCCGCATCTCAGTCACCGTATCCGCGATTTCAACGATTGTCGGATGCGCATTCCGTCCGGTCAAGATCACATGCACCATCTCCGGACGCCGCTTCAGCGCCTCCGCCACTTTTCCCGCATCCAGCATCCCATAGCTGATCGCATAATTGATCTCGTCGAGCACCACCAAATCCCACTCGCCGGACTGAATCGCCTTCTCAGCTTCGGTCCAAGCCTCTTCAACCATTCGCACATCTTCCGGATCGGGCTTCTCCGCGCCGACCTTCACAAATCCGCG
>JBAWBE010000276.1:0-10338 GCA_049589635.1 Terriglobales bacterium | reverse complement strand
AGAATGTCCTAAGGATGAGCGGGCTTGCGCAGTCGATCGGGGAGTTGGCCGGAGTACACGAAGATTGGCGTCCAATCTCGCGCTTGGCCGTCGGCGGATGGCTAGTTTTTTATTTCCTCTTTCTGATCTATGCCTTCCGCGCGCATGGCGGCTATCTATTCATAGATTCAGCGAACCTGGTGGTGCACGAAGGCGGGCATCTTCTCTTCAGTTGGGGAGGCGCGACGCTCTGCCTTTGGGGAGGCACGCTTTTGCAGTGGGCAGTTCCCTTCCTGCTCGCGGCGTATTTCTTCTATCAGCGGCAAACTGCCGCGTTCGTTTTCTGTCTGTTCTTCTTCTTTGAAAACTGGCTCTACACCGCGACTTACATGGCCGATGCGCGAGCGATGGTCTTGCCGCTCGTGACGACCGGCGATCCCGATTTCGTCGAGCACGATTGGCACACTATTTTTTCGAGTTTAGGCGTTCTGCAATATGACACGACGATTGCCGCTGTCGTCAGAACGCTTGGCTGGTGCGGCATGTTGGCGTGCGTTGCGTGGCTCGTCTCGCGCCTGGCGGCTACGTCGCAGGATTGACAGCCGGCGTTTTTACGCCCACCGCGCCGCCAGACGGCGGAGCCAGGTTCCAAGGTTTGCCGTCGAAATGCGATGGCAGAGCGAGCCCGAAGAGCTTCAGTATCGTGGGTGCAACGTCCACGATCGCAGGCTTCTCCTCGACGAATTTGTGGCTCGAAAATAGCACTCCCGGAACCAACCGCGGATCGATGCAGTGGTCACCGCTCCAAGCTTTCATGTTGTCTTCGAAGATCTTTTCCGTGACCTTGCCCATTACCGAATCCCAAGAAGCGCGATAACCTGCGCCATAGCCAACGAGAATGTCAGGCGCGTTTTCGGAGTACGGTCCACGATAAACATTGCTGGTTAGAAACACGCCAGTAATTCCGACCGTGCCCGAGGCTGGATCGACCAGGCCATTTAATTTCTGCTTGATCTCTTCTTTCAGGGCTTCGGCTTCGCTCGGGTCAACAGTTCCCTGCTTCTCGCGGCCTTTAAGATTCAGGTACAGGCCGTTAAGGCCCATGGTGTAGGCGCGCGTGCGCGACCAGTCCACATCCTCGAACCAGTCGCCGCTTTCGGTCTTGCCGTCCTTGAGCGCGAGGTAGCCGTTTTGATGCAGCCAGGCATTCAGGTTCATGCAGCGCGCGAACGACTTGAAGCCGTGATCGGAGATCACCATCAGCAGCGTATCGTCGTCAATCTTCTCCATCACGCGGCCGATGAGCTTGTCCATGCGCTGATAGAGATCCTGAATCACCTCGCGCCGCTCCGCCTTCGGCACATCGCGCGCGGCCGGATGATCTTCCTCCAGATACCGCCAGAACATATGCTGAATGCGGTCCGTGGTGTCGAAGACGCACGTGCAGAGGCCTTGCTGCGTCTTATCGAGCGCGTCGAAGAGCATCTTCTCGCGGTCTTCATGATTACCGTACGCTTGCGCGAGAAAGGCATCGTCGTCGAGCACGTGCTCGTTGAGAGCCCACGTATCTTCGGCAAGCCCGAGCGTCGCAAATGCGCCGTAAAGTTTCGCCAGATAAATCGAATACGTAACCGGGTGCGAGATCGGCAGATCGGGATGGCCCGGATCGATGTTGACCGGCGTCACGTAGACTTCAACCTCGGGTGAAACCTCTTTGAGATAGAAGCGGCAGATACCGTGCGCGTTAAAACCGAGACCTGCTTTGAATTCGATTGGAATCCACTCCGAATACTCTCCAACTTTCAGCGTGAATTTTTCCGAGCCCACTGTCAGACGCGCCGTCTGCGCGGCGACGTCCGGCTTAATCTCGTAGTTCACCCGCATCTCGTGTCCCGCAGTTTCCGCCAGCGGATTGTCGGGACCCGGGACGTACGCGTGGAAAGTTCCGTTTTTACGTTCGATTGGCGCACGCACCCCTCCCTCGCGAAACTTGTCGCCGACGGCGCGAGTAGTGCAAAGGCAGAACGTTCCCTGGCTACCCTTGAGGTCGGGCACGCACATGCCCGAAAGCAACACGCCTTGAAATTTCTCGGGAGGAAACGTGACTGGCACGCGAATCACGGAACTGAAAATGCCCGCCTTGCCAAGCCAATGCCAGAAGGGCGTGCCCTTCCGCATGCCTTTGATTTCTGTCTTGCCAAAAGGAATGGAATATTTGCCGATCTTGATTTGCCGTTTCGGTCCCTTGATTTCAGCCGAAGAGAGAAACGGCAGGTAGTGATTTCGATCGCAGGCCAGGAAGTCGTAAATGTTGTGCTTGCCCGGATTCACACCGGTCATAAAGGTCGACCATGCCACCGGAGAAATCGCCGGGAAAGTCGTACGCAGCTTGGCGAACGTTCCTCGATCACGCAGCTTCGCCAGGTTCGGCAGCCGCCCTTCTTTCATGAATCGGTCAGCGAGTTCGGGATCCATGCCGTCGAAGCCGAGGATCACAGCGCGATTGAATACCGCCTTTCCATACGCGTTGCGGCGCCGGAAAAAGCGAAACAACTGGCGCACCGGCCACGTCGCGAGCGCATAAAAGGAGTACAGGAACGCGACGAAGATTGCCCAGAACGACGAGAGCACCGCGAATCCCGCGCCCGGCCCGGCATATGCGTGCGCTGCAATAGGACAGAGTACGAGGGCGAGCAAAATTACCCATGTGGCGCGGGCGCCCATGTCTGCGAAGGCATTGCTCCGCCGCTGCTTTTGACTCGGTCCCGACACGCGGACAGGACTGTCCGCCCTAGATAATCTGCTCATACTTCAATCCCCAAAAGTTCCTTGAAAATAAATCCGGCAATCATGGAAAGGATAAAGAACAGCCAGATCCAGTTCATTTCGTATCCCGCAATTCCGAGCGGAATATTGCGCTCGGGATAGTTCACCGAAATCGATTCGACCGCACTGTCGTTGGGAAGGGCTGATTCACCCGACGAGAACATTCTCTCCCGGAAATGGTCGCGCAGACGTTCCGGAGAAACCTGCGCCAATTCCGGTGAAACACGAACTGTTTTCACCGCACTCTGGCCGCCAGCGCTAATTTTTACCTCATACGCACCTTGCTGGCTGGCTACCAGTCTCCAGACAACTTCGTTGTCGGCGGCAACGTGCACGGGAGGCGCGCTCGCCGTAATCTCCGGTGGCAGATCGATCGAGACGCTATCGAGCGCCTGCGGATTGTTCACGCGAGCGGTCAGGAGAAACGGCGTGTTCGTCTGAATCGCCGTCAATCCCAGGGACCGATCCAGCCAGACAATCATCAACGTGATGGGGATGATGACATAAAGCAGCGGCTTGAACGCCAGCTTCAGATAACGCCCGGTGCCGCGCAACACTTTTCCATACGAGCCCATCACGACGTGCAACTGATCGCGATATAAGCGCACCGCCAGCAAATGCGCTTTTAGTTGATCTTTCGCGATGCCGATCGCTTTCTGGTCCGACGTGTAGCCAAACAGAACGATCATCAGCAATCCGATAACAACCGACAAAACGACGACAATCATCAGCGGACTGGTCAGCCAGGAGGCCATCAAGAAAGCGAGGCCACTCGGCGTCCACGCCGCCATCGTTGAAAGTTGTAAGAGGATCGCCAAGCTACTCGATGTACCCCAGCCCGCGCAGCCGTTTCTGGATATCTTCTTTAGAGGTATTGCCCTCCTCCGGCGGCAGGATTTTATTGGTTTCCTTTTCCAGCATGTGGATTACGAATTCGTCGATCGATTCGTATCCCGCAGCGTCCGAACACTGCTTCACTTTTTCCAGCAGTTCGCCTTCAATCTTCACCTTGTGTGAACCAAACATGATTTCTCCTGTGATCTGGTAGCGCCGCCGTTCCGGCGCTGCAACTTACCGTGCTTGAAACACCGACTGCCCCTTCATCTCTTCTTTTTTTGCGATGCCGTATTCCGCCAGAATTGTCGGCGTGATATCAGTCAGCGCGGGAGCATCGATCGCAATCTTGCGATTGCTCAAAAGCACTCCCGGAACTTTCGTATAGTCCATGCAGTGGTCGCCGCTCCACGGATTCGTATTGTCTTCCAGCACGTCCGCCGGGAATGCACCCAGAATCGTCGTCCATCCCGCGCGGTATCCGCGGTTGTAGCCTACCAGCGCGTCCGGTCCGCTATGCGTATATGGCCCCTGATACACCTCGCCCGCGAGATCAATGCGCGTAATCACCTGCGAATCGTCTTTATTGGGAGAATCGTTTTTCGAATCGTGAATGGCGAGAAGCTTTTCGCGAATCTCGCGCAGCAGCGCATCGGCCTGCGCGGGATCGACGATCCCGTTCGTTTCGCGCCCCTTCATATTTACGTAAAGGCCATTGAGTCCCATTCCGTAGGCGCGTGTCTGGCTCCAGTCCACGCCCGCGAACGGCTCGCCCGAATCGTCGGTTGCACCCGGCTTCCGTACGATGTAACCATTGTTCAATAACCAGGTATTCAAGTTGAACGAACGACGATAGGGCGCAAATCCATGGTCCGACAGCACGAGGAGCGTGGTGTTCTCGTCGAGCTTCGGAAGGATTTCGCCGAGCACCTGGTCAATCTGCTCATAAAATTCTTCGAGCGCGCCTCCATATTGCGCGGCGGCCGCGGCGTCGTAGGTCGGGTTCTTCGGATCGGTCAAGCGCCACAGCATGTGCGCATTGAGATCGAGGCTGGAAAAATAGAAGAAAAATAATCCATCGTGAAACTTGGGGAACTCTACGTCGAAAGCCCGCCGGTGTTCGGAGAGAACAGTGCGCGACTGCTCCAGATATTCCTTATCATCTAGCACCGAGGACATTCGCGCTTTCGTATCTTCCGCGATACCTTGGGTGTGGTATTCGCCAATCTGTTTCGCGAGGTCGCGCGAGTAACTCGACGGCGTCGAGATGGGCAGCGCGGGATTTTCGGGATCTATATTGATGGGCGAAACATACAACTGAAAGCGTGGATGCGTCTGCTTCAGATAAAAACGGCAGATGCCCTTCACATTGCCGATCACCGGCATCAGCTCAAACTCGACCGGCAGCCAGCCCGTCCACTCGCCTTCCTTGAGCACAAACTTCTGACCTTGCAACTCGATGCGCGCCACCGGTTCAAGCGGGTCCACATCCACGGTAAACGGTTCGGTCGAGGGTGGAGCATTCTTCAGAAATGTGTTGTTCGGCCCAATCAGATTGGTCGCGACGCGATTGTTCTTTACTTCGACCTGCACGATCTCTCCGCCCTCAACCGCGCCCACAGCGGCAGTCGCGTCGTCGGTATAGAAAGTGAAAGTGCCATAGGTGCCGCGCAAATCGGGCGTTCCCATGCCAGAAAGCGTTTTGCCTTTGGCATCAATCGGAGGAAAATTTGCTGGAATTCGGTAGACGAAATTATGGATGTGATTCTCATCCAGAATCTCCCAGAAGGCCGCCCCATGCCGCAACTGCTCGGCCGAGCCGCTCCCGAGTGGCACCACCCATTTGCCGATGCTGAAGCTGTGCGCGGGCCCTTCTACCTTGGAGGTCGAAAAATACGGCTCGAGCGTCTTCGGGTCGCGGTGGATGAAATCGAAAATTCCATGCCCGCCAGCGTTCAGTCCCGTGATCAGGTTCGACCACGCGACCGGACTTTGCGGCGGAATGCTCGTCGTTAGCCGTCGAAATGATCCCTGCTGCGCCAGCCTGGCAAAGTTCGGCATCCTGCCGTCAGCCATGAATTTCGTGAGCAGGTCCGGGTCGAGTCCATCGACACCGATGATGATCATTTTGTGCGCGCCGGAAGAGCTTGAGTTCGCCGCCCCTTGTGCGCGCTGACATGAAATCAAACACAGCAACCCTCCCGCGCACACCGCGAGCAGGCACACAACCCGAACATAGTTTCTGGTTAGCACGGTCACTTTATTTTAGGTCAAATTCGCGAAGGCGGCAGTGGCCAGATGCTGGCGAACAGTGCCAAGGAATGCTCCATTTTACCAGCAAAGAACTGGAGGAAGCAGGTATTTGGCCCGGTAACCGCCCGAAAGTCATACCTACTGTTTTCAGACTATTGATTCCCCCATGCCCTATCCCGATAATCACGGCACTCGTCGGTGCGCTGTCGAACCATCATGAAAAGATTGCTGCTGAGAGCATTGGTCGTATTGGTGATCCTCTGGCTATGCGCCTGCGGTGCGATCTACGCGGTCATGCGGCAACCACCCGAGTCTTTCGCTCGTGTAATGGCCCGCATTCCAGGCCCGGTTGCGTTTCTCGCCTTCCCGTTTGAAACCCTGTGGACGCGCGCCCGCGCCGGCCATTTGAAGCAAGGCGATCTTGCTCCCGATTTTTCTCTGACGACGATCGACAAGAGCGGTTCTATTCAGCTGTCGGCTCTGACTGCCGAACACCGGCCAGTCGTCTTGATATTCGGGAGCTACACCTGACCGCCTTTCCGGCGGGAGGTTCCTGCCCTGAACCAACTCTACGACAAGTATCGAGACCAGGTCGAGTTCGTCGTGGTCTATATCACCGAAGCCCACCCCAGCGACGTCTGGCAGATGCAAAGCAACATCCGGGACAGCGTGGTTTTCGCCAGCCCGAAGAGTGAAGAAGATCGGGCCTTCATCGCTGGCGCTTGTGTACGCAAGCTGGGCATCAAGCCCCAGGCGGTGCTCGATCAGTTTGGGAATGCCACTGAGACGGCTTATACCGCATGGCCCGACCGCCTCTACCTGATTGACGCCTCTGGCCGGGTGGCCTACAAGAGTCGCCCGGGCCCATTCGGCTTCAACTCCGGCGAATTGGGGGACGCTATAAAGCGAGTTGTCGCGCGCTAACGTCGTGCCAGCGAACGTTATTTCAACGTTCCGACCTTTGGCCATAACTTTGGCGAACGGCGTTTCAGCCTTTACACTTGATGTCATGATTCGAAGATTCATCGCCCGTACTACTCTGGTCTTCCTCGGCCTCTTTTTTGCCGCAGTATCTCTCGCCACCGCTGCCTCGAAACCGAATATCGTGCTCATCACGATCGATTCGGTCCGCGCCGACCGCATGAGCTTCCTGGGCGGCAAAGGCGCGAGCACTCCCAACCTCAATCATCTCGCCACGGAGAGCTTTGTTTTCGAGCATGCCTACGCGCAGGCGCCCGGCACGGTCGTGTCGCACGCCACGATTCTTACGGGATCGTATCCGCAGAGCACCGGCCTCACCGAAATCGGCGGCATGCTGGCAGCGTCACTCCCATACCTGCCCGATCTGCTGAAGGGCCAGGGTTACAAAACCGCAGCTTTTGTCGGATCGATTGAGCTTGATCCCTGGAACGGCCTCGCACAGGGCTTTGATCGCGGCTTCCAGAGCTATGACGCGGGCTTTCGTCCCGTAATTCCGGGCGATGCCAAGCCTTCACTCACAGACCGCAACGGGGCTGAAGTCGCGGCCCACGCGATTGCGTGGCTGAACAAGAACGCGCAAAGCGGCCCATTCTTCGTCTGGGTTCATATCAACGATGCGAGCGCAGCCCACGCCTCTTACAATGCCGCGCTCACAGCAGCCGACGTAGCTGTGGGCAAGCTGCTGGCAGCCCTGAAGGCGCAAAAGGTTGATACCAACACGGCAGTCGCAGTTGTCGCCGACCACGGTCAGAGTCTAGGAGCGCACGGGGAGGACGCGCACGGCATTTTCTTGTACGACGAGACAATTCACGTCCCGCTGTTAATCAAGCTCCCGGAAGCGCAGCCCTCCGCGAAGCAGGTATCAGCCAAAGTGCGGCTCGTCGATATTGCTCCGACGTTGCTCGAAATCGCCGGCATACCCGTTCCATCGCAGATGCAGGGGCAGTCATTATTGCGAGTCGCAAAATCCGGAGGCGGCTCCGACCAGCCCGTCTATTCGCGGAGTGACCTTCCGCAGCGCGGCTTTGGCTGGAGCGCTCTCGAATCCTGGCGCGCCGGAAAGTATCTCTATATTCGCGCGCCCAAGCCCGAGCTTTACGACTTGACAGCCGATCCGGCCGCGGCTCACAACCTGGCGCAAAGCTCGAAGGCGACGCTCGACACGATGGCCTCGCAACTCGACAACTTCGATCGCCGCTTTAACGGCCAGGGCGGAAAGTCATCGTCAGAGTTAAGCTCCTCGGAGTTGCAAAAGCTATCTTCACTCGGATATGTGGGCCTGCAAGCATCGTCGAGCACAGCCACAGCCGCCACCGGAACCGATCCGAAAGATAAGATCGCCCTCGCCAACAAAGTTGCAGACGCGGCACCCTCGCTGCTAGCCCCGTCGAAAGCCGATCGCGCCGTCGTGGCGCTAACACCGGTAGTTGCTGCCGACAGCAATCTCTACCTCGCGGAGTATGTACTCGGAGTCGCGCTCGCCGAAAAAGCGCAGTACGCCGAAGCCGCCAAGCACCTTCACAAAGCGATCGGGCTTCAGCCCGATTCCGGCTGGGCACATTATGAGATCGGCGCAACTTTGCTGAAGACCGGCGACTTCAAAACCGCCGCCGTGCACCTGGAGATTGCCGCAAACCGGCTGCCGGGCTTCGGTCAGGCACATTCCGCGCTAGCGCAAGCCTATGACCACCTCGGTCGCGCCGACGATGCCAAGAAGGAGAAGGCAAGAGCGGGCGAGAAATGAGCGGCGGATCCTACTACTGCGGATCTTTCTATCTATTGCCGATCCCTCTATTGGGGACTCTGTTCTGCCGGCTGCGCTTTCAGTCGCGCAGCCTTCATGCGTTCTTCGCTGGCATTCTGCGCTTGCCCGAGCTTGTCATAAGCCTCGGCCAAAAATGCATGAGCATCGGCGGAATCGGGAGCGATTTTCACGGCCCGAGTCAGCTTCGCCACCGCGGCATCAGTCTGTCCCTCACTCAGTAGCAGCCGACCATAGGTGAGATTTGCTTCAAAGTAGTCGGGATCAATTTCCAACGCCTTTTCGAACTCCACAGATGCCTCTGGAACCTGCTTAAGGTGTGTATATACCGCAGCGACGTCGAAGCGAAAGAGCGCTGAACCGGGGGTACATACAACGGCCGCTCGCAATTCCGCTAACGCGGGCTGCCATTGTCCCATTCGAATCAGCAACAGACCTAGCTCTGAATGGGCCATTCCAGAGTCCGGCATTTTCTCCACCGCTTTCCTTAAGGCGCCTTCGGCGTCTGCATATTGCCCGCGCAGAACGAATGTGGTCCCGAGTTCCTGGTAACCGCTACCGAGATCAGGCTCCATGCGAATCACATCTCGCAGGTCGGCAATCGCCTCATCGTAATGACCCTCGTCGCGACTCGTCAGCGCGCGGTGAAACTTGTTCGCGACCTCAATCCTGTCCTTGGGATCAATCGCCGGCCGTTCGCCCGACTTCGCGGCCGCGTTGCTGGCCGGCAGATAGCCAAGCGCCTTCAGCTTTTCCTGCTGGCCGGGATCGAGCTTGGGCGGGGCCGGTTGAGCATTACTGGTTCTCTTGCGGAATCCGTCCAGTTGGGCATCGAGCGTGTCCGCGATTGCCCTCGAAGCGTCGGCAAGATTGTGAACCGCCCCTGGATCGGCAGCCTGATCGTAGAGCTCGCGCTTCGGCGCCTGAACGTAAAGATACCTTTGGTCGCGCCATGACCGGAGGTCGGCCCAGCCAAATGTGCGGTCGCCATAATTCGTCTCCGAGTAAATCGGCCGCTCAGCCGCGCTTGCCTTTTTTGCCGAAGATGACTTTCCTGCGCCGCTCGTCACGCTTAGAAGAGGCAGCACCGACTCCCCTTGCATCGCCGACGGAACTGCGAGTCCAACTGCATCCAGTAACGACGGCGCAACATCTGCCAATGCCACGCGTTCCTCAACACGCTTTCCGCCAAAGCGCTCTCCCGGCAGCTTCAACAGCAAAGGTACATGGATGGTCTCGTCATAGAGGAAAATCCCGTGGCGCTCTTCTCCATGCTCGCCGAACGCCTCGCCGTGATCGGCCGCGACGGCAATTACGGTATCTTCGAATAGCCCGTGGCGCTGAAGCACCTCCATCAAGCTGCCAACAACGGAATCCGTGTACGCGATTTCGCCGTCATAAGGTGCGGATGAGAAATGGCTCTTAAAGGGCTCGGGGGGGTCGTATGGATCGTGCGGGTCGTAAAAGTGCAGCCAGATGAAAAACGGGCCTTCCCGATGATGGCTGAGCCAACCCATGGCACGGTTCGCCACGTCCTCCGCGCGCCGCTCAATGGTCTGATAACGGTCCAACCCGGGCCGGCGTTGACGAAAGTGCCCGTCGTAGAGATCAAAACCGCGATCGAAGCCCGGTGCAAGTTGCAAACTCAGAATTTCCGATCCGATGAAGGCTGCGGTTTGATACCCGTGCTGGTGCAGCAGATC
>JBAWBE010000275.1:0-7370 GCA_049589635.1 Terriglobales bacterium | reverse complement strand
CGACCCGGCAGGAGCTTGAGATCGTGTCCTTTCGCGAAGGTGACGCCGTGGGCATGCACGAACTGGTTTTCAATTCTGCTGCTGACCGCATCTATCTCTGCCACGATGCGAAATCCCGCCGCGGATTCGCCGAAGGCGCGGTTCGCGCCGCCGAATGGCTGGTTGGAAAATCCGGCGTTTACGATTTCCGCGAAATCTGGCGTGAACTGTAACGGCCCAACCAACGCGGAAAGCCGTTGATATTCTGAGGAAGTCCGGCGCCAACTAGTGCTACGATGTTCGTAGGATCTGCCGCTTTTTCTACAGACGGGGCAGAGTCAACATGACCGTCGCAATCCTAGTCGTTGTGATCGCGATTCTGCTCTTCACGTGTCATCCTAAACGCGACTACACGGTCAGCGCGGCGCTGCTAATCGCGGCCTTCACCTGGCTGGCAATCGAAACTCACCTGCTCCGCCTGCTGCGCGACGTTCTCGCCCTCGCTTTGGACCACTGGCTGGACACTGTAATGGCTTTCGGGGCAGTGATTCTGCTTGTCGTGCCTGCGAGCATGCTTTACATTGCCGTTCGCGATCATCTCGACCGTCATAGGCTCGCCCATGCGCAGCACGAATCGTTCGGCCCCAGTCGCATCACAGTCAACAAGTTCGAGCGCCGGGTCGCCACGCTGATGGCCCTCGGCTACAGTCGTACGCAAGCCGAAGCCACCGCCCTCCACCAGATGAAGCGCGATCTCGACCACTCTCTGAATACGAAGCGCGCCTCAAACCATCACGCGTAGCAACACCCACCGGCCGCAATCAGCTGTTGCCATTTCTGAGACCCGAGACCTCAGACCTGCGCCCTCGGACCTGACACCTACCTTTGTTCGGCGTTATCCTTAGAATTATGCAACTGCGAGGCTGTGGTACCGCGTTAGTGACGCCGTTCTCCGCCGACGGCGCAATCGATGAAACTGCTCTGCGTAATCTGGTCGCCTGGCAAGTCGAATCTGGAATCGATTTTTTGATTCCCTGTGGCACCACCGGAGAGACTCCCACGCTCTCTCACGATGAGTGGCTGCACGTGATCGACGTAACCATCGAGGTCGTCGCCGGGCGCGTGCCTATTGTCGCCGGAGCGACATCCAACTCCACGAATGACGCCGTTGCGAAAGCAAAAGAAGTCGCTGCCCGCCCCGGCGTGAATGCGATTCTCACCGCGTCGCCTTACTACAACAAGCCGACGCAGGAGGGCCAGTATCGACACTTCCGTGCGATCGCCGAAGCTGTCGATAAGCCGCTGATTCTCTACAACGTTCCGGGGCGAACTTCCGCCAACATCGAGCCCGCAACGCTGGCGCGGCTGAGCGAGGTGCCGAATATTGCCGGCGTAAAAGAAGCCAGCGGCAATATTTCGCAGATTGCCGAAGTGCTTAACCTTGTGCCGGAAAGTTTTCTGGTCTTCTCGGGCGATGACGCGATCACGCTGCCGGTGATCGCGCTCGGTGGAGTCGGCATCGTTTCGGTCGCCTCGAACGAAATTCCGCGAGAGATGGCCGAGATGACGCGGGCCGCGCTCGCCAACGATTGGCAGACCGCGCGGACTTTTCAACGAAAATATCTGCCACTGATGCAGGCTAATTTTATCGAGTCGAATCCGCTGCCGGTGAAAGCGGTGCTGGCGATGATGGGCAAGATTCAGGAGGTCTATCGCCTCCCCCTGCTTCCCATGCGCAGAGACACGCGCTCAAAGCTCCAGAAGATTGCCACCGATGTGGGTTTGCTGGCGCCCGCGGCCAAGGCCGCCGCGGCGAGCGAATTCTATGTGTACGAAAGCTGGGCCGCTGGGCCGCATAAAGTGATCCTGCACCGCGCATCGTGCGGCCAATGCAGTTCCGGAAAAGGACGTCCGTCGGGTCACGATCCGAATCATTCGCGCTGGCATGGGCCGTTCTCGAATCCCGCCGAGGCTCGGGAGGCAACACATTCGATGCCGGGAGTGTTGATTCGCAGCGAATGCAAGTGCGTGGCGTGAGCAACGGCTGCGGGTCACGAGTTGCGAGCTTCGAGCCGCGAGCTTAATGCGAAGGCCTAAAGAATCGTAATCTCGACTATCTCTGTAGATTGTCATCCCGAACGGAGTGAGGGATCTGAAGGCGATCGCATTACCACAAATCACAGTTTGACTACTTATGCCCGATTCAATAACAGAATTGAAGTCGGCCGTCGAAGGCCTGTACGCGGCGTCATCGCTTAGCGATCCCGCCGCAGCCCGAAGCGTCTTCGACGACTTCCGCGCACGCCTCACACGCGGCCAGATTCGGGCCGCCGAAAAGATCGTAGACCACAAAGGCGACTCCCGTTGGGTCACGCACTCGTGGGTCAAGCAAGGAATCCTTTTCGGATTTCGTCTGGGCGAACTCAAAGAAATGTCCGATGGCGACGTTCTCAATTTCATCGACAAGGACACCTTCCCTGCGCGCCATCTGACGCTCACCGATCGCGTGCGCCTCGTTCCTGGAGGCTCGTCCATTCGTGAAGGCGCCTATGTCGCGCCCTCCGTCATCTGCATGCCTCCCATGTTCATCAATGTTGGAGCCTATGTCGACGAAGGCACGATGATTGATTCGCACGCTCTGGTCGGCTCCTGCGCGCAAATTGGCAAACGCGTACACTTGAGCGCCGCCGCGCAAATTGGAGGCGTGCTCGAACCAATCAATGCCGCGCCCGTCATCATCGAAGACGATGTTTTGATTGGTGGCAATTGCGGCGTCTACGAAGGCACGCGGGTGCGCGCGCGCGCCGTGCTCGGAGCAGGCACAATTCTCACACGATCCACTCCGCTTTATGATCTGGTGCGTGGCGAAGTCTATCGCGCTACTGTCGAGCGGCCGCTCGAGGTTCCCGAAAATGCCGTCGTCGTACCAGGGTCCAGAGCCGTGACCAAGGGCAAAGGCAAAGCAGGCGACTGGGGACTCTCGCTCTACACGCCCGTCATCGTCAAATATCGCGACGAAAAAACCGAACGTGGAATTGAACTTGAGGAGTGGCTGCGGTAGCGCAATTGCTTGAGGGGATCGAGGATTTAGCTGATCCGCTATGCTTTACTTTATGCTACAATGTAAAGCGATGACTGAGGCCACCCTTTCCGCGAAGAATCAGATCGTAATTCCACGCGAAGCTCGCGAAGCATTAGGACTAAAACCCGGCGATAAAATTCTTGTAGTTGTTCGAGGCGGAAGAGTCCTGGTCCTCCAAAAACCAAAGTCGTACGAAGCCGCAATCCGAGGATTAGCCCGGGGCAAATATCCAAAGGACTATTTGCAAAAGGAACGCGACAGTTGGGAGTAGAGCGACTTCGTACGTCCCTGCGCCGTCACCGGCGTGTCGCATTAGACGCGAGTATCTTCATTTATCAATTGGAAGCCAATCCAAAATATCTTTCACTGACCAAAACTATTTTTTCGTGGCTTGAACTTCCAGAATCCCAAGCGGTCACGTCGACCATCACGATGACCGAACTGCTGGTGGTGCCCTATCGTGAAGGCAACGACCGACTCGCGGACGACTTTAATGGGCTGCTGTCCAGCTTCCCTAATCTCGATTGGATTCCACCGAACTTAGAGATCGCCAACCTCGGGGCTCGCATTCGTGCTCTGCACGGACTCAAAACGCCCGACGCTCTGCAAGCCGCGACGGCAGTAAATGCACAGGCCACGGCCTTCATCACGAACGACAAAATTTTCGAGAGGATCGAAGCGCTCGACGTCCTGATTCTGGATCGACTCCTGTGAACACGCAGCAATCTTCTACATTTTTTGGTTTACGGATGACAGCAGCGGCTGGGCCGCAGAAGAACTCGCCAGACGCGCCTGCTCTTCCGCCAGTCGTTTTCGGGTTTCCAGATGCTTATGGCGGAAATGCGCCTGCGCGCGCTGGCCCCATGCGCGCACGAAGTAATAGTTGAGCGCGCAACCGATCACAGAACTCGCCACCGGAATCAAGCGCCCCGCCCATTTCTCGACGACTTCCGCGCTCGCCCGCGCGGCAATACGCTGGATGACCTTCGGGACAAAGCGATTCACCACTTCCTTTTCCACCAACTCGCGGCTGATGTCAACGCCCGCTGCGCTTGCCGCCGCAATCCATAGCTCGGCAACTTCGTCATCCGTGTTGATCTCGAACCCATAAATCAGGCTGAGCTTCTGAATTGTTCGCATGGTAACGGCCGACAGGATGCCGAGATCCGGCACGATCGTAAGAATGCCGCCCAGTCCAAAACCGGCACCCTCAGCCGCCGCCATCTTCATGCCACCCCGAATCACCGACTCGGCCACCTCGTCGAGCCGCGACATCTCAACCGAATAGACACCTTGAAAAGTAACAATGGGCAATCCGTAAGCCGCACGTAGTTGAAACAAAAATCGTTCGGGGTCGACCTTTACGGTTTGATAGGCGCGAGTCAATCCACCGCGAACAGCGTCTTCCGTCCGCCGACGCAGCCACGATTTCTTTTCATCCGCCATCGCCGTGCTCACAATCGTCGGGTTGACAATCGTTAAGCTAAGTTTATCAGCCGGGTCGAATGTTGCTGCCTTCCCCTAAAAGATGTTCCCCCGCTGCGTCCAACTCGGCGTCCGGGCGCGTGAGCGAACCATCCTGATTCCTACCCCAACCCAGCCGTGTGCTAGCATCAATTCTTCGAATGCCAACAGGAAAACTTCACATAGTTCCGCTGGGCGGAATGGGCGAATTCGGCATGAATTGCATGGCCATTCGCTATGGTGACGACATCATCGTCGTCGATGCCGGCCTCATGTTCCCGGAAACCGAGTTGCTGGGCGTCGACATCGTCGTCCCCGACATATCCTACTTGCTCGAGAATCGCAAGCTTGTACGTGGCATCATCCTTACGCACGGCCACGAGGATCACATCGGCGGGCTGCCCTGGATTCTCAGCGAACTCAACGTTCCCGTCTGGGGCACGGAGTTTACTCTCGCCTATGTCGAAGACAAGCTCGACGAACATCAACTGCTCGACGATGCCGATCTGCGCGAGATGCGCGCCGGTGAACGCTTCAAGGTTGGCCCTTTTACAATTCATCCTCTGCAAGTGACGCACAGCCTGGTCGATTGCGTTGCCCTCGCCATTCACACGCCGCTCGGCGTAGTGCTGCACACCGGCGATTTCAAAGTCGATCCCACACCCACCGACAACCGTCTTTTCGATCTGCATGGTTTCGCGGAGTATGGCAAGGAAGGCGTGCTCCTCCTGCTTCAGGATTCGACGAACGTCGAGCGCAAGGGATACACGCCCAGCGAACGTGCAGTGCATCGTAAGTTCGAGGAAATCTTTGTCCGCACCAAGCGCCGCCTCTTTATTTCCTGTTTCTCGTCTTCGATTCATCGCATCAAGCTGACCGTCGATATGGCTCGGGACCACGGGCGCAAGATTTGTTTCATCGGCCGGTCGATGAATAATTCCTCCGAGATTGCGGAGGATCTGGGCTATATCAACATTCCCGAAGGCATGCTGATTCATCCCGGCGAGATGAGGAATTTTCCCCCCGAAAAAGTGTGCGTGCTGATCAGCGGCACCCAGGGCGAGCCGATGTCGGCGCTTTCGCGCGCGGCGGTTGATAATCACAAACACGCCAAGATCGAGAAAGGCGACACGGTAGTTCTCTCGTCGCGCATCATTCCCGGCAACGAAAAAGCAATTTATCGCATGGTCGACCATCTCTTCCGCCGTGAAGCATTCGTGGTTTACGACGACGGCTCGTACCCGCCCGTGCATGTCAGCGGACACGCCAGCCAGGAAGAGTTGAAGCTCATCATCAATCTCGTGAGGCCAAAGTATTTCGTCCCCATTCACGGCGAATACCGGCAACTCAAGCTGCACGCAGAACTCGCGGGCACGATGCGGGGAGCGGTCGGCGACGTAATGCTGATCGAAAGCGGCGACGTACTGGAGATTGATGAGCTCGGCGCACGGAAAGCTGGCCGCGTGAACGTCGGCCGAGTCTGCATCGACTCTGGCTCGCGCACCGATGTGGTCGAGGATCTGGTAATCAAAGACCGCCGCCACTTGAGCGAGGACGGCTTTGTCATGCCGATCATTGCGATCAATAAACTCACGGGCCGGGTCGAATCAGCGGCCGAAATTGTGACGCGAGGCTTCAATCCTGGCGACAACGGAGTAATGGAACGGGCCCGCGAGATCGTGATGGAGACGCTGGATGCTTCGAGTGCCGAAGAGAAAGCCGACTACGGTGTGATTAAAGAAAAGATCCGCACCGACCTGAAGCGCTACATCTCCCGCCAGACGCAGAGGCGTCCGCTGATTATGCCGGTGATACTGGAGATTTAATCGCTTCCCTGCACACCGAAATCGTAAGAATGGTCACACTCCTCGACATTCGCACCGCCCAGTCTCTGCTCCGAGGCATCGCCGTCCGCACGCCACTGCTTGAGTGGACCGGCATCACCGCCGATCGCAAGCTCTTCCTTAAGCTCGAGAACCTCCAGCCCATCGGTGCCTTCAAACTCCGCGGAGCTTACAACAAGGTCGCTTCCCTCACCGACGACGAACGGCGCCGCGGCGTGATCTCGTATTCCAGCGGAAATCATGCACAGGGCGTGGCATATGCGGCGCGCGCACTCGGCGTGAAAGCCGTCATCGTCATGCCAAACAATGCACCGAAGAATAAATCCGAAGCGACGGCGGCTCTGGGCGCGGAGATCGTCACCGTCGGCCCCGGCAGCGAAGAGCGTCGTCTACGGGCCGAACAGCTTGCCGCTGAACACGGTTACGTTATCGTGCCGCCGTACAACGACGAGAAGATCATTGCCGGACAAGGCACGGTCGGTCTCGAAATTCTCGAAGATATGCCCGGCGTCGAAAACGTTCTTGCTCCGGTCGGCGGCGGCGGCCTCATCAGCGGAATCTCCGCTGCTATCAAGCTCACCAATCCCACGATCAAAGTCATCGGCGTCGAGCCCGAACTTGCCGGTGACGCCCGCGCCAGCCTGCGAGCCGGGCACATTGTCTCCTTCCCTGCCGAGCAGGTTACCCAAACGCTTGCCGACGGCCTCCGCACACAAAGCATCGGCGAGATTAATTTCGCGCACATCCGCGCCTACGTCGATGACATCGTCTGCGTAAAGGAAGATGAAATCCGTGAGGCAATGCGCGCCCTCAATGCGAATCCGAAAACCGTGGCCGAGCCGAGCGGCGCGGTCAGTGTGGCAGCTTTCATGTTCCATTCCGCCGAACTACCGCCTACTCGAACGAATGTCGCCGTGATCAGCGGTGGCAACATTGATCCGCAAATTCTCGCTGAAATCCGCCGAGCCTAAGTCAGAATCGAGAGCGATGATGGGGTACAC
>JBAWBE010000274.1:0-1609 GCA_049589635.1 Terriglobales bacterium | reverse complement strand
GATCACCGAAGCTCTGCCTAAGATGATCGAGGCGGCCACCGATCCACAACTCAAACGAGCCCTGGAAACGCACCTGCGCGAGACGGAAACTCACGTGTCGCGGCTGGACGAAATTCTTAATGCGTCGGAGGGCGCCGTCGATTCGAAAAAGTGCAAGAGCATGGCCGCTCTAATCTCAGCTGGCGAAGACGTTATCAAGGATGCGACCGACGAATCCGTGCGTGATGCGGGCATAATCGGCGCGGCACAGAAGGTCGAACATTTCGAGATCGCTTCCTACGGCACCGTTCGCACATTTGCAGAAATTCTCGGTGAAGAAAACCACGCCGATCTCCTGGATCAGACGCTCGAAGAAGAGAAAAATGCAGACGCAATTCTCACCGAAATATCGGATACAGCGAACACGCGCGCCGATAAAGCGGCATGATCTATTAATTAATTCTCACTCTTTATATCTTGTCGGTAAACTTGGAGGTCGTATGGCAGCGAAAAAGAAGTCAGCCGGTCGAAAGTACGGCAAGGCGGCTGGTAAGTCGGTCGAAAGCGCAATGCATCGGGAAAAACGCGGTACGCTCCGTTCCGGGAAGGGCGGCAAAGGAGGCAAGGTGACGAGCCGCAAGCAGGCGATCGCAATCGGACTATCCGAAGCTCGCAAAAAGGGCGCAAAGGTACCGAAGAAAAAAGCATCCTGACGGCGGCGGCCCTGAGAATATTGAAAATATTCTGTTGTTCGCGGGGGAAGCGACCGACTTTCCCCCGACACAACTGCACGGCCGTCGCCGGGGATAATCGAAGAAAACCTTACAGCGTGAGTCCGAGGACTGAATGTGTTCCGCTGTGAAAGCAATCGCCGCAAGATCAATACGCGACAGGTCCCGGACGAAGCGGGGCCGCTCGCAATCAGAAGCTTCCACTGCCGCCTCTTTGATTTCGGCCCATGCTTCGCTGGCGAACCTTCGCAGAGCTGCTTCGGGCTGCGAGGCTTGTGATCTTTGGAAGACAGGAACGCAAACCGTTTTTGGAGAAGGTAAGTCATCCGCCGTCGTGATGATGGTAGGAGAGCAGCCGGGTGATCAGGAGGACCGGGCGGGACGGCCGTTCGTCGGCCCAGCAGGCCGAATTCTCGATCAAGCGCTCGAGGAAGCTGGCATTGAGCGCGCGGAAGTTTACGTCACGAATGTGGTGAAGCATTTCAAGTGGTCTCCCGCCGAACGCGGCAAGAGACGCATCCACAAAAAGCCGCGCGACTCGGAGATTCAAGCCTGCCGGCCTTGGCTCGATGCGGAATTGGATGCGGTGCGGCCGAAGGTGTTGGTCTGCCTCGGAGCGAGCGCGGCACAGGCGCTGCTGGGTAAGGACTTTCGCGTGACGCGAGATCGCGGGAAATTGATACCGTCAGACCTCGCTCCGAACGTGATCGCGACCGTGCATCCATCGTCCATTCTCCGCGCCCAGGACGACGAATCCAGGCAATCGCAACTTGAGTCTTTCATCAACGACCTGAGGTTTGTTGCGCAAGTGATCCGCGGCGTGCAGCTGAGAACTGCGCGTGGAGGGGATAAGCTCCGCGCTTGACCGCTTGTGCTACAGCCTTGCACCAGGAGAGCAT
>JBAWBE010000273.1:0-2969 GCA_049589635.1 Terriglobales bacterium | reverse complement strand
TTCCTGGGCGCGTGTCTTCAACGACAATCCCTATGATCGTCTGCGCGGCTACACCAATCTGAATTTGACGCTGATTTTTACAAGCCAGAACGGCTGGCAAATAATGCTCTATGATAAAAATGTCTTCAATACGACCGCAATCACCGGAGACTTCTTGAACAGTGATGATGCGGGACTGACGACCAACGTGTTCCTGACGGATCCCAAGTTGATTGGCATTCGTGTTACGAAGAATTGGTAAGGGGGAAGAGATGAACGAGTTAATTCACATGCCGGGCAATAATACTAAGGGAATTCGCCGGCAGCTTCTTACGACGGTATCCGTTTTTGTTTTGATGGTTTCTGCCTGCGGCTACCGTAACGCGCACGCAGCCGATAATGACTCTGATCGCCCTACCGTTTGGGTAGAATTCGGCGGCCAGTTGGAGCGAGTCGATAGTTTACAAGATCCGTTCACTCCGCCCTTCACCTCGATATCGCCCGCACCTTCCACGTTTGGGCCGCTTTCTCCGACGCAAGCCCAGCAGACCCCCCAATATAGCAATGGTCTTGAGGGAAGTATTTCGTTTGAACCCAGCGGGCTGGATTGGATCTTCTCCGCCGCATTGCGCTATGGCCGCTCAAACGGTACAAAGCACATTCATCAGCAAACCGCGGATCATTCATCTCCTTTTGGCCAGCAGCCTTATGCTTTTACAGACGTCAGAACAAAAGATAACGAAAGTCATGCAACTCTTGATTTTCAAGCGGGCAGAGATTTGGGGCTTGGATTACTAGGAGCGAATGGACGATCGATCATCAGTTTCGGCGTCCGTTATGTTCAGTTCACGTCCAGGTCAGATGTAAGTATAAGCATGAATCCGACCTCCAATCCCTATCACTACCACCTCTTTTATCAGGCTGGTCATGCAGCCCGGAGTTTTACCGGGATCGGCCCCACCATTTCATGGGAGGCTTCGGCTACGGTGCTGGGAAACAGGGATACCTCCGAGGTAACGCTTGATTGGGGAGCAAACGCGGCCCTCTTATTCGGGAAGCAAAAAGCGGACATTCATCACGCCACCAGCGAGGATCACGCATATGGAGGCGTCATTTACAGCTCGAGTAATGCGCGCGCAACTTCGAAATCCATCGTCGTTCCGAACATCGGTGGTTTTGCTGGCTTTTCTGTTCGCTACGCGAGCGCAAAAGTGACTTTTGGATATCGTGCAGACCTTTTTGTTGATGCGATGGATCGTGGTATTGATCAGCGGGAGTCCCAGGACGCCGCGTTCCATGGGCCATTTGCGACGATCAGCATGGGGTTTGGTGGATAATTGCTAGACTGCTTTCCTAGTGCTTGCGACATCGCTCATTGGATGCGCATCACCAAGAGATCACTGTGAAATTCCCCACCCGTCATTTATTCCCTCGGTTCGCTATCCGGCGCTCCCGCACCAATGAAGCCGCTGTCGTTCGCAATAGCACCTAACTTTCTCATTGACCGTTATTGGCGCGATTAGATTGGCCCGATCGACGGCATGTCAGATCTGGCAGTCATCGAAATGCCTACCGACGAACCCGCCCGGCCAAAGTGCGACCGCAGGCGGCGAGCTTCATCTATTACGAGACGCGATGCGCCGTATCCCGGCACATGGTTGCACCGTCGCCCATTGTCGGCGGCTTCATGAGGCGGATTGCGCTAAAATTTTAATGTGCATTTCCAATGGTGACTGACGCCCTCTGCTCGTGAGCCCTCCAAAGAAGATGTATTTCTCAACGACAATGCTGTTTCGGAAGTGGTGCGCGTCTAGGCGGAGGCCATGTTTAGCAGAGCAAAGCGGCACGACATGGCGGATATTGAAGCCTTTCTACGCTGCATCAAGGCGTGCGACGACATGGTGGCGTTCGTCCTCATTTTCGACATTTTGAGTCGAACCTGGTCAAGCTTGGGCAGCCGCAACCTCGGCCGCGCGAATAATTAGGCGCGTCATGCTTAGTTGCGTCTTCAGACGTCAACTCTCGATGGGGATGGGCCATCTCAAAGAATCGAACGCGGCACAGGCGAAAGAAGGTTGACCCGCTTCGAGATACATTCAAGAGAAGACGCTATATTCCACCTGCAGGATTTCGCCAGTGCCGGTGTTCACCAAAATGGCGTCGGTGCCGTCGCGCACCCATTCGTATCCCACCGGCGGTACTTCAAGAGCGAAGAGCCAGTAGTCAGCCAAAATATATTGCGGAGCCCAATAGGCGCGCGGCAGAAATTGGCCATAGGCCCAATGGTGCGCTGTCCAACGCGCCGGACGATGGTAGGGTCCGATCTTGAAACTCCGCGCCGCTTGGTAGTTGTGTTGATAGGTGCCCCGATCCATTGTGCTGGGTCGGGCATTCCAACCTTGCGGTTCAGTAACGCGCTGATAGCCGCGGGGCCCCGGGTGAGGCTCTCCTTGACGTACCGCGGGCCGCGAGCGGTCGGCGGCATGTTCATTCTGCGGCTCGGCCATCGCAACTGCCCCTACTAATGCAAGAGCAACAGCTAGGAACAGGCTAGTTTTCGGTCCATGCGCCATTGATTTCCTCCACTGGTTTGGCTCATGACGTTAACATATCTCTGGCCAAAAGACTCGGCCCTGGCTCGCGAAAAACGGACTACTCATTGCATGCGGATCAGGCCCCGGCTTTGTGGCTCTTGCAATCTCCGGTGTCAGGCGACATCTGGTGATGAAATCTGGTTGATATATGACAAGAAGAACGACGACTACGGTAAACCTAACTGACTTTAAACCCTCTTTGCTTGGGTAGCAATGAAGAAGCCGGTGTGATGCGCGTTTGAGCGCAAAATTGGAAAGGTATCGATGTCGTCATCTTTAGGTATTGGAATCCGGTCAACTAAACATCGTCTGGTCACACTCATCGCTGGGATGTCGTCCACCTCTGTAAGGCTAGCCTCAATCCGGTCACACCACTACTGGGTCAGGGTGCACCAA
>JBAWBE010000272.1:0-7329 GCA_049589635.1 Terriglobales bacterium | reverse complement strand
GGGTGAGGCGGTGCGCAACGTGCAGATGTACGACATGGAGAAAGATCAGTGGATGGAGGCGACAGCGCTGCCGGGGACGCCGGTGTTTGGCCATGCGGGCGCGATCGAAGGAAGCACAATTGTTTATGTGGACGGTGCTTACAGGAATCCTGATGGCAAGGGACCGAAGTATGTGGCTTCGAGCGAATGCTGGATGGGGAAGATTCCGACTGGTAAGAAAGATGACATCACGAAGATTGAGTGGACGAAGATAGGGGCGCATCCGGGAAATGCGCGCTTTCGGATCGCGGCAGGGACGGAACGGCCGGAGAAAAAGAGCGGCAGGATTTATTTTTCGGGCGGGACGGATAACCCTTACGACTTTAACGGTGTCGGATATGATGGGCGGCCTTCGGAGCCCTCGGCTTTCACGTTTGCGTTCGATGTGAAGACGGAGAGCTGGGAGACGATCAGCGAGAATAATGCGGATGCGACTATGGATACTCGCGGGCTGGCAGTGACGAACTTTGGCCTGGTAACGGTGGGAGGGATGGAGAAGGGTCAGCGGGTAACCGCGAAGGTTACGGTTGTCAAGGCGAAGGGCAAGAAGTAGTCTTTATAGGGAATTTGGGTGACATGCATCACGGCAGAGCTTCCCCCTCACGCATTCCATGGGTATAGCCGCAATTCTTGCGGCGTTCGGCGCGTCACATCTACGGCTCATCGTCATCGTTGACAAATCGGTTGATTCCTAAAAATTCGGAGGCAAATTTATGGCTGCAGTCATGGAACCGCCCAAGAAACACGCGGCGGGCGATTATATTGCTCAGATTCTCAACCTTATAAAAGGTAAAAATCCGGCGGAGCCGGAATTCCACCAGGCTGTGCTGGAAGTGCTGGAGTCCTTGCGCGTCGTGTTGGAGCGCCACCCGGAGTATCAGGAGGCGAAGATTCTGGAGCGGATTACCGAGCCGGAGCGCGTGTTGATGTTCCGGGTGCCGTGGTTTGACGACAAGGGCAAAGTGCAGGTCAATCGCGGATTTCGCATCGAGATGAACAGCGCGATCGGGCCTTACAAGGGCGGGCTGCGGTTCCATCCGTCGGTGAATTTGGGCATTCTGAAATTTCTGGCGTTCGAACAAGTGTTCAAGAACTCGCTTACCACTCTGCCGATGGGCGGTGGAAAAGGCGGGTCGGATTTCGATCCGAAGGGCAAGAGCGATAACGAGGTGATGCGGTTTTGCCAAAGTTTTATGACGGAGCTGTCGCGGCATATTGGGCCGGACACGGATGTCCCGGCGGGCGATATTGGAGTGGGTGGACGCGAGATCGGCTTCCTGTTCGGACAGTATAAACGGCTGCGGAATGAATTCACGGGCGTGCTCACGGGCAAGGGGCTGGGGTGGGGCGGGTCGCTGATTCGTCCGGAGGCGACGGGCTATGGCTGCGTTTATTTTGCGCAGGAAATGCTGAAGACGAAAAAAGACAAGCTGGAAGGCAAGGTTTGTCTGGTTTCCGGAAGCGGCAACGTGTCGCAATATACCGTTGAGAAGCTGCTGGATCTGGGCGCGAAGCCGGTGACGTGGTCGGATTCCGACGGCGCGATTTATGACGCCGACGGCATTGATCGCGACAAGCTGGCGTTCGTGATCGACCTGAAGAATAATCGGCGCGGGCGCATCAAGGAGTACGCGGATAAGTTCAAGAAGGCCGTATATAACCCGATCGACAAGAAGCTTGACCACAATTGGCTTTGGAACATCAAGGCCGATTGCGCGTTCCCGAGCGCCACACAGAATGAGATCAACGCGAAAGACGCGGCGCATCTTATTAAGAATGGTGTGAAGGTGGTGAGCGAAGGCGCGAATATGCCGAGCACTTTGGAAGCGACGAAGATGTTCGTCGACAACAAAGTGCTGTATGGACCGGCCAAGGCCGCGAATGCGGGCGGCGTGGCGACTTCGGGCCTGGAGATGGCGCAGAACAGCGCGCGCATTTCGTGGACGCGCGAAGAGGTCGATGATCGTCTGCACAAGATCATGATCTCGATTCACAAGAGCTGTTTGGACGCGGCCGAGAAGTATGGCACTCCGGGGAATTATGTGAATGGCGCGAACATCGCAGGCTTTTTGAAAGTCGCAAACGCGATGCTGGATCAAGGGCTGGTGTAGGCGAGACGCCAAGCTGGATCGGACTAGAGCGGGGAGGAGCGATTTCCTCCCCGCGTTTTTGTTTTGTTATAGAGATCACTTTACCGCCTTACTTTGTTATGTTTCCCCGCCTCCTGCCTTGACGATGTGCTGCCTCCGGGCTGATCATATTTAGGGCGAAAGTCAGCCGGATGCTTTGTGGGGGCGGGTTCTGACGTAGTCGTTTCCTAGCTGACAGCATGTGTCGCAACGACGCATGACGCTATTTCTAAAACGAAGCCCGAGGACGGGCTCGAAATCATCTGCTTCAAAGAAGGAAGAATCATGAGGAAGATTCAATCGACGTGTGCGATGTTGCTGGCGGGATTTTTACTGATGGGTATGGCGCTGACGCTCAGTGCGCGCGCTGATGAGGGGATGTGGACATTCGATAACTTTCCTTCGAAGACGGTTGGAACCAAGTATGGGTTTTCGCCTTCGCAGGCCTGGCTGGATCACGTTCGTCTTTCGTCACTACGGATTGCCGGGGGATGCTCGGCGTCGTTTATTTCTCCGCAGGGACTGGTGATGACGAATCATCACTGCGTGGTTGATTGCGTCGAGGAACTTTCGACGCCGAAACAAAACTTTGTCGACGATGGGTTTGTGGCGAAGGCGGAGGCTGAAGAGCGGAAGTGCGCCGCGTTTGAACTCGATCAACTAGTGGAGATTCGCGATGTGACGGCAGAAGTCATGGGTGCGACTGCCGGTAAGACGGGTGATGCGGCGAACAAGGCGTTGCACGCCAAAGAGGCCGAGCTCCAGCAGAGTTGCGGGCCGGATCCGAGCGTACGCTGCGATGTGGTTTCGCTGTATCACGGGGGCGTCTACGACTTGTATCGCTATAAGCGTTACACCGATGTGCGGCTGGTGTTCGCGCCGGAGTTTGCGGTCGCTCAATTCGGCGGCGATCCGGACAACTTCAATTTTCCGCGCTTTGATTTTGATATTGGACTGGTGCGGGCGTACGAGAACGACAAGCCGGCGGCGAGTCCTGATTATTTGAAGTGGAGCGCGGACAGTTCGAAGGATGGAGATCTGGTATTCGTGGCGGGCAATCCGGGAGGCACGGCCCGTGAATTGACGATGTCGCAGCTGGCCTTTGAGCGTGACGTGATGTATCCGATCCGAATTCCGGAATCCGCAGAGCGTCGCGGGCTATTGGAGGAGTTCATCACGCGCGGACCGGAGCAGGCGCGCGAGGCCAATGACGAGCTCTTCTTTGTCGAGAACTCTTACAAGGCATTCCTCGGAAGACAAGAGGCGCTGCTCGATTCGCGGTTTATGGCGGAAAAGCAGAAGGAGGAGCAGAAGCTGCGGTCCGCGGTGGCGGCCGACGCCAAGCTGGGAGCGGCCGCTTCGGCATGGGACGACATTGCGCAGATCCAGAAAGTGCGCGCGCAACTTTATATGCGAAACGCCTGCCTGGGCCGCCTCCGGTACGATTTGCTGGGCACCGCGGGGACGCTGGTTCGCGCCGCGAAAGAGCGCACCAAGCCCAACGGCGAACGCCTGCCGGAGTTTACGGATCAGGCCTTGGTCCACGTGCACCAGGAAATGTCGGCGCAGGTGCCGGTTTACAAGGATCTGGAAGAACTTGATCTGGCTTTTTCGTTCACGATAATTCGGCGCGACTTGGGCGCGGATGACGCGTTTGTCAAAAAGATGCTGGGCAAGGAATCGCCGGAGCAGCTGGCGCACAGGCTGGTGAGCGGGACGCATCTCGATGATCCGAAGGTGCGCGAGGAGTTGTACAACGGCGGCGAGAGTGCGATTGAAGCCTCGCAAGATCCGATGATCCGGTTCGAAGCGTCAATTGATGGCGAGTTGCTGGCAGTGCGGAAAGAGTACGAGTCTCGTGTCGACGCCCCGACCCGGGCGGCTGCGGAACGGATCGCGAAGGCGCGTTTTGCGGTTTATGGAACGAGCGTCGATCCGGATGCGACCTTTACGCCGCGGCTGAGCTATGGGTCGGTGAAGGGGTTCGAGGATGCGGAGGGCAAGTTCATTGAGCCATACACGAATATTGGCGGACTGTTCGAGCGGGCGACGGGAGCACCGCCATACAAGCTTCCCGAGAGCTGGCTGAAAGCGAAAGGCTCGATGAACCTGTCGCTGCCGATGAATGTTTCGACTACCAATGACATAATTGGCGGGAATTCGGGCAGTCCGCTGATCAATAAGGAAGGGCACGTGGTCGGCCTGATTTTTGACGGCAACATTTTTTCGCTGGGCGGAGACTACGGCTACGATGCGAAACAGAATCGCGCGATTGCGATCGACAGTCGCGCGCTCATGGAGGGGCTGCGGAAGGTTTACCACTTCGATCGCGTGGTGGAGGAGATTGAGGCGGGGGCGAAGTAGCGGCTGGAAAAATCAGGGACAGTCATTACGCGGCGAACTGGCGATGGTCGGTTCGCCGTTTTTCATTATCGGGCGCGGGCCAGGACCAGCGTTACGTCGTCGGGCTGCTCGTTGTCACCGATCCAGTCGTCGACGGCGGCGGTTACGATTTCGGTGATGCGGGTCAGGGGCAGATGGCGGTTCTCCTGGACGATTTGAATTAGACGCTCCTCGCCGAATTCGCCGTAGTCGCTTTCAGGCTCGGTCACACCGTCGGTGTAGCCGATAAGCACGTCGCCGCGACGAAGCTGGACGGTGGCTTCGCGATAATCCATGTTGTCGAGCAGGCCGACTACGGAGCCGCCGCAGTCGAGGAGACTCGTGGAGCCGTCTTCGGAGAGAAGGATCGGAGGCAGGTGGCCTCCGTTGGAATAGGTGAGGCGGCGACTGGCGGCATCGTAAATGCCTAGAAAAAGCGTCGCGTATTTTGAGTCCGGCGTGCTGTCGTAGAGCTGATGATTGAGCAATCCGAGGAGCACGGCCGGGGAAACTTCGGCGCCAGCGGTGTCGCTGACGGCTAGGCTGCGTCCGGTCATTAGTCCGGAAGTCAGTCCGCCAGTTAGGCTCAGCGACGAAGGATCGCACTGCCGAGCCAAAACTGCCTCAGGCGTCTCGAGTTCGCGAAGCAGTGGAATTCCCTCGATACTGTAGGCGCGCACGGCTGAGTGGATAGTGGCCATCATGAGCGCCGATGAAATTCCTTTTCCGCTGATGTCGCCGACCGCGAAAATCATTTTGCCGGAGTTGAGGGTCAGGAAGTCGTAGTAATCGCCGCTGACCGTGCGGGCGGGGCGGCAGAAGCCGTGCACCTCAAGGGATTCGAGCTGTGAAATCTCCTTCGGGAAGAGCTGCGCCTGCACTTCCTGCGCGATGGCGAGTTCATTTTGCAGACGCTGCTTTTCTTTTTGCTCCTGCACGAGGCGCTCGATGGACTCCGTCATGGAATTGAAGGAGGTAGCGAGGGCGGCGAGCTGGTCATTGGACCGGACGGCGATGCGATGGCTGAAGTCGCCGCGGTTAACATGGGTGGTGGCTCCGTAGAGATCGGCCACCGACGAGGTGATGCTACGCGTGAGCTTGGTGCCGATCCAGAGCGCGAGCAGTTCGATGAGCGCGAAGAAGAGGGCGATAGAGAAAAGGATGGACTCAATCCCTTTGGCATAATCGCCGAGCGCGCCGAAAAGGCGGGCATAAAGAACGGAGGGCCGCGTTTCGACCCGTGCGAGGGCGCCTTCGCGCTGGCGCTCCCCGGTGGTCCAATCGACGACCGGCACAGGTACCGGAAAAGCGATTCGCAGATCGAGCATGCCGGTCGGAGTGGGAACGCGGCCGGAGGAGAATGTGTCACTCAGGTTAAGTTTGCCGGTGGCGGCTTGGTGCGCGTTTTGATCCGACTTCGCGTTTTGCTGTGCAGTCCGATCTTCTGCATTCCGATCTGGCGATGGCGCAGCCGGATCTTGAGGCGCGGGACTTTGACTATTGGCAGAGAAGGTGATTTGACCAAGAACCCCTGCATCCCCTGCGATCTGCTCGATCAGATTTTTGTCGAGCGGCTCACTGGTAATGACGCGCAGGGATTCGGGTTCAGCCGTGACCATGGTGGCGACGCGCAGGTAAAGAGTGCCGTGGTCGCGCACGACGTCGGCAAAATCTCCGGTGATGAATGACGGAAAGGTAAGCGGAGCAGACCCTTCCGGGCCGGTGCAGTTAGCCTGCGGCTGATCGCGGTACCAGACGCAAACTTCGCGGTGCATCCATTCGGGACGGCGCGGGCGAACCGGCGCGACGATTGAGGCGTCAGATTTTCCGGTGCGCTCAACCTGGTTGACGAGGGAGCGCGCGATGGCGCGGTTGGATGCCTCCATGCTGTGCAGGTGCGCCTCAACATCGGAAGTGACGACGAAGCCGGCGAATTGGCGGGCGAAGAGATAGAGAGCGGTCAGTGAAATTACGAGCAGGAGGAATACCGGGATGACGCCGATGAAAATATAGGTGACGATGAGGCGATTGCGGAGGCGCCAGAGCAGATGCGCGCGCATCCAGCGGAAGCCAAGGATCGAAAGAAGAAAGATGGCGAGGATGCTGAGGAAGATGACCCAGCCTTCCAGACTGGATGAGAAGCCAGGACGGATGCGGCCAGTCGCGAGTTGGACCACGAAAAAAAGCAGGTCGAGGGCGAGGATGTAGAGCGATGCCCATGCGACTTTGGTCTCAGGCCAGAGGCCCGCTTCGCGAATGCGGCTCTCGAGTTCGAGGGAGATGAGTCTCATGCGATTGCGGATGACGCCTACGGCAAAAGCTTTTTCGTTGCAAAGCAGCTATCTGGACAACGCCCTTGCGGATTGGATGAATCCGCCCCACGACAGGAATCGGAGCAACTTCAGATTTCGGGATAGAAATCGAAGAACGCTGTCAGGCTCGTTTTAAGCTGCTTTTCGATTTCTTCCTTGCTGCCCTCAAGAACGTGCATAGTGACGCGCGCTTCCTTGCCGTTTTTGAGCTTCAGGGTCGCGTCGCCGACTTCTGCGACCTCTTCGGAGGGCAGCAGGCGCAGGCCATATACCAACGTCAGATTTGCCATCTGTTGATTGTATGACAGAGAGCTGAGGGGAGTGGGGATTGCCCGTACGGCGACTGGATGCAGGCGGGACGCCGGCGCCACTGTTTATCCCGGGGGCCATTGCAGGGTACGGCCGCCGATCAGGTGGACGTGCAGGTGGAAGACGGATTGGCCGGAGCGCGGGCCGACATTTAATAC
>JBAWBE010000271.1:0-6613 GCA_049589635.1 Terriglobales bacterium | reverse complement strand
TCCTGAAATCCGCGAAAACTAGATTGCGTCAGGATGACTTACAAGCGACTTTCTCGATGCGTGTAGACATTTTCCATCCCCAAATTTGAGGCTGTTTTTCGGGGAAAGAGACTTTTTCAACAGCCACAGTCGATAGCGCTCCCTGACGTTAGCGGTCCCACCCGTCCCTGTAAAAACGGCTCTCAAAAAAATGCAACCGCGAGGCCTCCTCTCCGGTCATACCTTGCGAAGTCGAAAGAACCTAGCGAGGAGGATCCATATGGAAGGTGTCGAGGACATTGCGCACTTGGGCGTATTTCTGGTCCCCATCGTCGGCAGCATTGCGCTGTTTTCGTTTCTGGCGGTGGCTTCGTGGTCGGACGCGCGCCGCAAGGAGCGAGAGGCTTATTACATGGCGGATGCTTTGAAGAAGATCGCCGACAGTTCGGCCGAAGGCGGGAAGTCGGCCGTCGAGTATCTGCGCGAACAGAACGGCATAGCGATCCGAAAAAGGGTCGAAGGGCTGAAGCTCGGCGGACTGATTACAGCGGCCGTGGGGGTTGGAGTGATGATCTTCCTCCACGCGATAGAACATGAAGAACCCGCGTATCTCATGGGCACGATTCCGCTGCTCATTGGGCTGGCGCTTATGGTCTATGGCTTCGTACTGGCCCCGAAGCAGTAGACAATCAGACCGATCAGGGCTCCGGGTAAGGGCGCTCTTTCACGAAACCAATCCTCTGCCGGCACTATCGCCTGCAATATAATGTAGAGGTTGGCAGCCGGACCGGACGATCGCTGTCGCAAGGCAGAGGAAAGTCCGAACTCCGCAGAGCAGTGTGCCGGATAACGTCCGGGAGGGCCCCCGCGCTTTTACCGGCGGGATCGTTCGACGGAAAGTGCCACAGAAAATATACCGCCCGGGCCGCAAGGTTCAGGTAAGGGTGAAAAGGTGCGGTAAGAGCGCACCGCCGTACGAGTAATCGTGCGGGCATGGCAAACCCCACACGGAGCAAGACCAAATAGGGAGGAAGTTCCGCCGCCGCTGCAAGGTCTTCATGACGCATGGAGACCATGCCGCGAGATAGCTGCAGGAAGATTTTGCAGCGACGGCGGGCGCGTGCCGGCTCGGTGCGCAAAACCTCCGGGTAGGTCGCTTGAGCCGCGCAGTAATGCGCGGCCCAGAGGAATGATCGTCCTGCCGGTAACGGCAGACAGAATTCGGCTTACAGGTCCGGCTGCCATACACCTTACTTTCGCAGAGTGTGTCACGAAGTGCGATTTTCAGTCGCTGCCGCATGACACTGCCGGGTGCGCCCACGAAGCAAGTTCTGCTACCATGACGTTTTGGCGAGGTACCCATGCCCCAATTTGTGATCGAGCGCGAGATCCCGGGCGCAAGTAGTTTATCGGATGCGGAGCTTCAGGCAATCGCGAGAAAATCGGTAGGCGTGCTGAAGGAGATGGGGCCGGAAATCAAGTGGCTCCACAGCTACGTCGCTGGCGATAAGTTCTATTGTGTGTACTTGGCGCCGGACGAAGAAACCGTTCGCGAACACGCACGCCGCGGAGGTTTTCCGGCGAATCGGGTTTCGGCCGTGCGGCGCCTGATCGATCCCACCACGGCAAATTGAGTTAAGCAGAGTTTCGACTCCGAAGGCCTGGTTACACTTCGCCGTTTAGCGCCTCACGGACGGCCCGCTCGACCGGCATCGCCCAGCCTTCCATCCACGCCGTCAGACCTGCGGCATTGCCAAGCGTGCGGCGCGCAAATTCCAAGGCCTTCTCCAGCCTTGGTTGCTCAGTGGGCGTAAGCGGAGCGCCCAATCGTTGGCGAAGTGCGGCGGCGGCTCCTGCTAGGTGCAGCGATTGCTCAGCGTTCGATTGCGCCGCGGCACTCACGGCGAGACATTCGAGAGCCCTCGCGATCCCGCGTTTGTGACCCAACTCCTGGAACATCTGGATGCTTTCGCCGTAGAGACGACGCGCTTCGGCGTCGTTCCCCTGATCGCAGTTTAGACTCGCCAAATCGGAGAGGGCGCTCGCAATTCCCCAGCCATCTTGCAGTTGGCGGAACACCGCCAGACTCTGTTCGCAAAATGAGCGTGCGGCGACCAAGTCCGCTTTTTCTCGCGCGACGTCGCCCTGGTAATTCAGTGTCCAGGCTACACCGGCGCCATCTCCGGCCTTGCGGAACATGGTCAGGCACTCGTCGTAAAGCGAGGATGCACGCGCATGTTCGCCCTGCAACTTGGCCACGTTGGCGAGGTTACTGAGGGCGCGGGCGATGTCAGCGGAATCGCCGAGGTCCCTCCAGATTGCGACACAACGCTCGAAGAGTAAGGACGCGTCGGCCAGTTCACCACGATCGCGAGCGTTGACTGCCTGCGCGTTGAGTGCGACGGCGACGCCACGGCTATCGTTGAGTTCGACACAGATTTCGAGGCTCTCGTCAAGCAGTAGCCGTGCAGAGGCGTAATCGCCCTGCTCACCCGCCAGAACTGCGCCAGCGAACAGCAGCCGTGCGCGCAGCTTGGGACGCGCCGCAGTTCCTTCCAACGCCAGCAGCCTGGTAATCGCGTCCCGGCCCTCCGTCAGATATTCCCGCGTTTCCCAGAAGCGGAAGAGCGCGGCGCCGAGCCTGAGGCCCCATTCGGCCTTCCCGGTTTTGATCAGATAATCGAGCGCGAGTCGGAAGTTGTCGTGCTCAACCTCAAAACGGTCGAGCCATTCGGGATGAGCCACCACGTCCTCGGCGCCTTCTTCGGCGAGCACGAGATAATACGCGGCATGGGCTCGGCGAGCCGCCCCTTCATCGTCGCTCTCGCCGAGACGCTCGAGTGCATACTCACGAATAGTGTTGAGCATGAAGAATCGAGTCTCGGCATCGACTTGCTCGACCTGCTGCGCCAGGCTCTTGTCCACCATGGAAGCCATGCCGTCGAGTATGTCGAGACCAAGGTCGCCCTTGGTATCGCAAACCGCTTCTGCGCCTTCCAGCGTGCAGCCGCCGGTAAACACCGAAAGCCTTCGCAACAGAGTCTGTTCCGCGGCGTTGAGCAAGCCGTAACTCCAGTCCACTGTGCTGCGAAGAGTTTGTTGCCGTGTCGGCAGATCGCGGGCCCCGCCGGTCAAAAGGTTCAGACGGCTTTCGAGGCGGGCTAGCATGGCGGATGGCGAAAGCAGCTTAATGCGCGCGGCCGCCAGTTCGATTGCCAGGGGCAAGCCGTCCAAGCGAGCACAGATGGCCGCGACCGCGGGAGCGTTTTCTCTGGTCAACGAGAATTCGCGCTTCACCGCCTGCGCGCGTTCGACGAAAAGCGCGACCGCCGGAAGACGCGCAAGCACCTCGATCGGCGGAATGGACTTGAGGTCGGGCAGCGCCAGAGGTGGCACAGGGAATTCATGCTCTCCATAAACATGAAGCGGTGCTTGGCTGGTGACCGCGATCCTGAGCTTCGGGGCAGTAGTGAGCAGCTGCGCTATGACCGGCGCGGCGGAGACGAGATGCTCGAAGTTGTCGAGCAAGAGAAGCATCGGCTGATTCAGCCCGGTCACGTACTCTTTTAAACTTTCCTGCGGCGACTGATTTCCGGTTTCGCGCAAGCCCAACGCTTGCGCAATGGTGGAAGTGATCAAACCATGGTCGCTGACTGCCGACAGAGGGACGAAGCAGATCCCCGCTGGAAACTCGGGGGCAGCATCGGCCGCTACCTGCAAGGCGAGCCGAGTCTTGCCGATGCCGCCTGGACCGGTGAGGGTCACGAGTTGCACGTCCGTCCGGCTCAAGAGCTGACGGAGAGCAGTCGCTTCGTGTTCGCGTCCAATGAATGCGGTACGTTGCACTGGCAGATTGTTGGGACAGGGCTCCGAAGGGCGGGCGGATGCCTCGGCGAGACGGTCGTTCACTGCGGCTAAGTCCCGCGCCAGATCCTTGGTAGAGGCGTAGCGCTCTTTGGGATCCTTGGCCAGGCAGCGCTCCAGTATCCAAAGGAAGGGAGGGGGAGCTTGCAGGGTTCTGGAAACAAGAAGCTCCGGCACATCGCGAAGGATGGCAGCCATGGTCTCTGCGTAAGTCTTTTTCCGGAATGTGGGAGATCCCGTGACCATCTCGTAAAGCACGGAGCCGAACGAAAACTGGTCAGAACGAAAGTCGACTTCGTCGCCCGTGGCTTGTTCAGGTGACATATAGGCGACGGTGCCCATTATCGTTCCATGCTCCGTGATGGTGGTCGAGGCCTCCGAATCCCGAAGGCTGTTCACCCTGGGCGGTTTCGCAAGGCCGAAATCGAGAATCTTCGCGGTGACGCCGCCGGCAACCATCAGATTCTCCGGCTTCAAATCACGATGAACGATGCCAATCTCGTGGGCTTTGGCGAGAGCATCCGCAATCTGGGCTGCGATGGCAACCGCCTTGCGAAATGGAATAGGGCCAGCCGCAAGCAACTCACGCAAAGTTTCACCATCCACAAGTTCCATGGCAATGTAGTGCGTGCCGTCCATCTGCCCCAACTCGTAAATTGTGACGATGTTTGGATGGTTGAGCGCGCACGCGGCGCGAGCTTCTTTTTCAAATCGCGATAAGGCGTCCGGTTGAGAAAAGCGATCCAGCAAAAGGGTTTTGATGGCTACTTCGCGGTTGAGGCGAGTGTCCCGGGCGCGATAGACTACGCCCATTCCACCGCGGCCCAATTTCTTCAGGATGCAATAGTGTGCGATGGTCCGGCCGCACATCCAATCGGCTGTATCGCCGGTGTTGGCGTCAGCCATGGCTTTCGCAGCAACCCTGATTGCCGGAGCTTCCAGAAAATCGTCAGCGTTCCTATGCGAAATGAGGAGAGACCTCACTTCCTGTTCGAGCGCGGCGTCACCGGCACATTCCCGACGCAGAAATTCCTCGCGCTCATCGGATGACACCAGCAGCGCGGATTGCAACAGGGAATCGACTTGTTTCCAGCGCTCAGCATCCATTGCCAGGTCCACTACCCATTTCGCGGTAAAGCCACGCGCGAGCGGTACTCCAATCGCGCATCACAGTGATCGACGATATCTGGAGCACTTCCGCCGTTTCCTCCACGCTCAAGCCTCCAAAGAAGCGCAACTCAACCACCCGCGCCTTGCGCGCATCCATGCGGGCGAGAGCTTGCAGGGCGTCGTCGAGCACTACCAGGTTTTCGGCCCGGCCTCCGCCAACTACCGCTGTGTCTTCCAGGGCAACATGCTCGACTCCGCCTCCACGTTTCAGGTTGTGGTGGCGCGCATGGTCAACCAGAATCCGCCGCATGAGTTGCGCCGAAACCGCGAAAAAGTGGGCGCGGTTTTCCCATCGCATCCGTTTGTAGTCGACCAGCCTGAGGTAAGCCTCATTGACCAACGCCGTAGCCTGTAAACTGTGGCCGGGGCGTTCCCGTTGCAAGTAGTATCGCGCGAGCCGGCGCAATTCGTCATACACGATCGGCGCCAGTTTATCCATGGCGTTCTGGTCCCCATCGCTCCAGGCCCGGAGCAACACGCTTACATCCGCCCCGGTTGACGTTCTCTGTTGATCCATTAGGCCCCGTGGCTCCCCAGCGCGCCCAATTATAACGGTATGGGCCGCCCCATCAAATAAAAGAGCCCCGGAATGATAGTTCCAGCCCGCCAATTACGCCTATCAGATTGAAGCGCAAAATGCCGCGCTACTAATTGCTAAGAAAAAATCTGATCTGAGGAGATTCTTATGTCGCGCAAAACCGCTGGTCTCGTTTTTTTGGTTCTGGTCTGGGCCGGGCTCGTCGTCCCGGCATCAGCACAGCATTTTCAGCAAGTAAAAGGTTCTCTCTCCAGTGTTTCCGCGGGCCGAAACGAGGTTTTTGGCCTCGATGCCAAGGACGTGGTCTGGCGGTACAATCCCAAGACGAGCGCCTTCGCCAAAGTAAAGAAGGCGTCGCTTGTCGTCGTCGCAGTGGGTGGCGGCACCCTCTCACAGCTTGACGAGGTCTGGGGATTAAACGCCAAGACCGAAGTTTTTAGATTCGACTACATCTCCAAAACCTTCCTTCAAATCACGGGCGAACTCACACAAATCGCGGTCGGAGTGGGCAACCAGGAGGACTGCCATCCCTATGAAGTCTGGGGCGTCAACCCCGATGACGAGATTTTCCGGTACAACTACTGCACAAACGCGTTCGACCAAATCAGTGGTTCTCTGACTCATGTCGCCACCAGCGGCGGCGATGTATGGGGAATCAGCAGCTCAGGCACGATCTCCCACTTCAACTTTGCCAAGGGGTTTTTCGTGGGCGTTACCGGCAACCTGGTACAGATCGCCGTGGGAGTGAACGATTTCTGGGGAGTTAACAACCTGAATCAGGTCTTTCGCTACGACCCTGCCACAGGCGGGTTCAACAACCTGGTAAATAATGTCTTACAAGTCGCGGCCGGCGGGGATGGCGTCTGGCTCATCAACACCTCCGGCAATATCTTTCGCTTTGACTCCGGCAGCGAAGCGTTTGTCCAAGTTGCAGGTTTTCTCACGAATATTTCCGTCGGATCCGGAGCCGGCGTCTTTGGGGTCAACGGTGCGGGCGATGTCTACACATTCGTCCGACCGTAGAAGAGGGTGGCCCACTCAAGCCCGGTTCTGGCTTGAGTG
>JBAWBE010000270.1:0-2088 GCA_049589635.1 Terriglobales bacterium | reverse complement strand
TCGCAAACGCATGCGCCGCCGGAGTAGGCCGACCATCCTTGAACGCAATCTGCGACGAAGGCCCCGTCACCTGCTCAGTAACATCCGGCTGCGCCGCAGGAATTCCGGGAGCAATCAACGCCAGCCGTCGCGGCGTATCAAGCCAGGTAATCGCTCCGCTCGGCGCCAGTCGCTCACGCTGCAACAACGTGCCGACGCGCTCGCGCAGTTCACCCATCGCGCCTTCAATCATCCGCGCAGGAATCTCTTCGCAACCGATCTCAAGTAAAAAATCTGGCATTTGATAATCAGCTCATAATTTCAGAAGTAAAACGTCATCCGACAGGCGCGAGCGTTCCCTTTTTCTCGCGAGTCGGCTTCGCTGCCCGATCCTGCATCTCAGCTTTCTTTTCCAACCCGTACTGCTGGTCCATCCAAGCCTTCGCAATTCCCACCGCCAAGGCACGCACCCGAGCAATCACGCCCACGCGCTCAGTTACTGAAATCGCTCCGCGCGCGTCGAGGATATTGAAGTAGTGGGAACACTTCAGGCAGAGATCGTAAGCTCCGAGCAACGGAAACCGCGCCTTCTCGCGTACCAAACCGTCGCCATCGTCTGTACTCTTGGCCAAAGCCGCATAACGATCCAGCAGCGCCTTGCACTCCGCCTCGCACAACTCAAAATGCTTCCACGCGCCGGCCACATCGGCTGCCTCAAAGTTGTAAGCCGAAAACTGCTGTTCATCGGCCAGCCGCACGTCGCCGTACTTCACTTCCCTGCCAGTCTCCGGATCGCGCGCCCAAACAATGTCGTAGATCGAATCCACATCCTGCAAAAACGCGCACAGCCGCTCCAACCCATAAGTCAGCTCAGCCGAAATCGGATCCAAATCCACTCCGCCACACTGCTGAAAGTAAGTAAACTGCGTGACCTCGAGCCCATCGAGCATCACCTGCCACCCAATTCCCCACGCCCCTAGGGTCGGCGACTCCCAGTTGTCTTCCTCAAACTTAATGTCATGCTGCCGCAAATCGATGCCGATCGCGGCCAGCGACTCCAAATAAAGTTCCTGCACATTTTCCGGCGGAGGCTTCAGAATCACCTGGAGCTGCATGTGCTTGAACAGCCGGTTGGGATTCTCCCCATAACGCCCGTCGGCCGGCCGCCGCGAAGGCTGCACATACGCGACCTTATAAGGATTCGGCCCGAGCACACGCAGAAACGTCTCGGGAGCCATCGTCCCCGCACCGACTTCAACGTCGTAAGGCTGCTGAATTACGGCGCCGCGGGCGGCATAGAACGCCTGGAGCTTGAGAATCAACTCCTGAAACGTCAGCGAATTGATTTTTTGTGAATTCATCTTGTCGAGTTCACGGCTAGATCTTATCCAGCATCCCCGCCGTCACTAACTTCTTCTCAATATGCCGCTCCAGAATCTGGATCAAGAACTTCCGCAAATCCGCGCCCAGCACTTTCGGCCACTCAATCCCTGCAAACTCCGACGCGCGCGACTTCAGCATCTGCGCCGCAATCTTGCGCGACTCTGGAGACATCTCCGACGACGCAATTCTCTTATCGTCCGCGCAAACGAGCCCGTCAGCCAAAGCGTGCCAATAAGCCCGCGTGCCGTTGAGTGAGCGTCCGCAGACCGCGCACTCCGCGAACTCCGGCAAAAAGCCCATCAGCCGCGTCATCCACAGCTCGAAGTAAGTGACCGGCATCCACAGCGCCGACCCGCGCAACTCCGCAATCACTGCCAACGTCAGCCGAAACACCGCATCGCTAGCCTCGCGATCCGGCATTAACTGATCGAGCAACTCGGCCACATGCGCCAGCGCGGTCGCCCGCGCAAACGTCACTTCGCCTGACATCGGCGACTCGATGACCTCGCACGAATCGAGCCGCACCAACTCCTGCCGCTCGCGCTCGTCATACACCGCCCGCACATACGTCAGCGGCTCAAGCGCGCCGCCAAAGCGGCGTTTCGACTTCTTGGCCGCGCGTGCCACGCCCGTCACCTTGCCTTCGAGGCGCGTAAAAAGCGTAACCAGCAGATCCGACTCGCGCAGCGGATAAGTGCGCAGAACGATCGCTTCCGACTCCTTCAG
>JBAWBE010000269.1:0-2215 GCA_049589635.1 Terriglobales bacterium | reverse complement strand
CGATCTGCAGGGGAATCACAAGCAACTCAGCGGTACCTTCGGTTCGACCCAAGGGTTGGCATGGTCGCCGGATCAATCGGAGATCTGGTTCAGCGCGGTCAAGAATGGCGTCTACCGCTCGCTTTACCAAGGGGGCGACAATGGCGAATCTTACCAATGCTCTTCAAGAACTTCGTGCAGAGCGCAGTCGGGCGCAGTTGCATCTCGAGAAGTTGGATCAAGCGATTTCAGTAATCGAATCGCTAAACGGTTCGGGAAGATCCAGCAACACAACTCAAGCGAAACGAATAATCTCAGCAGCTTCGAGGCGGAAAATGGCACTGGCTCAGAAGGCTAGATGGGCGAGGGCTGGGAAGGAAATGAAGCCAGTAGTGATAGCGGCTAAAGCGAGTTCGTCGGCTGCGAAGCGCATCATGTCGGCATCAGCCCGCAGAAAGATCGCGGCTGCTCAAAGAGCGAGATGGGCGAAGGTACGGGCTGGGAAGAAAGTGGCATAAACTCACCGGAGCCTTCAGCGAGAGAGGAGGACAGCCCTTCCGCAGATTTTCGATCCGTTGGGACAGGTTCGTTCCGACGACAGAAAACGAGTCAGAGGCGACCCGAAGGAGTTCCTCCACGGTCTTGCGCACACATCAAGATTAGCTCTCGCGTTCGCGAATCAACACGTGACCTGTTTCCAAACTGGCGAGAATCTCCCGCTCAGGCGGGACGAAGGCATTCAGATTCGGTAGGATGGAAACCTCATGGAGCTTTACATCATTGCGGGACCGAATGGCGTCGGCAAAACGACGTTCGCGCGCACGTTTCTTCCCAAATATGCCGACTGCAAGAACTTTGTCAACGCTGACCTGATCGCGGAGGGAATGTCTCCCTTTTCACCTGAAACCGCGGCAATCCGCGCCGGCAGACTGGTACTTAGTGAGATTGCTTTTTTCTCTCAACGGCGCGCTTCTTTTGGTTTCGAGACGACGCTCGCGGGTCGAAACTACCTGAGGCTGATCCAACGGCTCAAGAGGAAGGGGTATAGAGTGCACCTGTTCTTCCTGTTCGTCGAGGGTGTCGATGTGGCGCTGTCTCGGATCCGGGAACGAGTGCTGAAGGGTGGACATGATGTCCCCGAAAGGGTGGTCCGCCGCCGGTTCCATCGTTCGATCGGCAATTTCTTTCAGGAATATCAGCCGCTTGTCAATTCGTGGTATCTGCTGGACAACACGGGAACGCAACCAGTGGCGGTTGCCTTCAAGAAGGGGGCGAGGCTCCGTATAATGGACGGTGAGATCTTTCACGGCCTGATAAGGCGCTACGGAGACAAATGAAACGAACTCGTGAAAGGATTTTGCGTTTGCCGTTGGAGAAGCGCGCCGAATTGGCGATGCGTGAGGCGGTGGACGGGGTCATTGCCGAACACGCCCGTCTCGGATTGCCTCTCTATATCGGACGAGACGGCAAGGTGGTGAAGTTGTCTCCGACCAAAGTCCGTGGCCTCTCACGATCCAATCATCACAACTGAGACTACCCTTTCACTGAATGGTGTTCTGCTGGTAAACCATCCCGCCAGGTCTGCTTGACACAACCTTCTCTGAGCCCACTTTGCAGATCGTGACTGCCTGACCAGGCAAGAACGTCTTCCCGACGCCGTAGATCGTTTCGCGTACCCGCCAGGAGTATTGCGCAGGGCTCCACAACTCGCCTAAGGCGGATTTCAACCTGACCGCCAACAAATAAGAAATGAGGATGGCCATGAGGATTCGTGTGACCACGAAGGCCGACTTGTTTGAGAAACGAAAACAACAACACATCGAGCGCGGCTACCGAATTGAAGATGAGCGCCCAGTCCCAGTGAACGGTTTCTGCTCGTTCATCGCGGTAAGCGAAATACCGGATTCCGACGGAGTTGGGGACCTCGTGGCGCAGGCGCTCAATGGGATGCCAAGATGAGACCACATGGAAAAACCAAGCTGGGATTTTTCCCATTGCCCACGGCAGAAGCCACTCGGCTGAAGAATTGCTTGGCCTTCGCATCGGAGTTCTCGGCGCTCGATCCCTGCGTGGGAGATGGCGTCGCGTTCACACATTTGCTTGATGGTGTACCCGCGCATCGCTACGGCATTGAGATCGACGCGAATCGAGCCCAACAGGCACTAGCTTTGGGAATCGAAACTTTGCAGGCGAATGCCATGGATGTCCGGTGCCCGCCGGAAGCTGTGTCCCTGCT
>JBAWBE010000268.1:0-12577 GCA_049589635.1 Terriglobales bacterium | reverse complement strand
ATAGCGCTCGATGTTCGACTCGAGCTTTTTGTAGTAGACGGCGCCGTCGGGATAGAACGCGGTGGTGATGGGCGGGAAGATTCCGGAGAGGAGCATGCGGATAATTTTATCGGATTTCGGCCCGGGTGCTTTGCGGCGATTTTCCGCGCAGACAGATCAAGCAGTCCGGACGTCGCGAGCGACTACTCTCTACGAATTCCGTCCTGAACCCTTTCGGCGTGGAGAGCCTGCAGGGCTTGTACGCGAACCTCTCCTCGCTGCAATGCGGCTATGCCTTCGGCGGCGGCGCGGGCTGCACTCAGAGTGGTGATCGTCGGAATACGCGCCGTGACTGCGGCGCGGCGGATGGCCTTCTCGTCGAAGTACGGGTCGGGGCCGTGGGGTGTGTTGATGATCAGTTGAATGCGGTCAGCTTTGATCAGATCGACGGGGTTGGGACGGCCTTCTTTTACTTTGTAGACGCGATCGACTGCGAGGCCGGCTTCTTCGAGACGGTCGGCGGTGCCGTGCGTGGCTACCAGTTTGAAGCCCATGTCGACGAAGCGGCGGGCTACTTCGACCACTCCAGGCTTGTCGTGGTCGGTGACGCTGATAAAGACTGTGCCTTGCGTGGGGAGCTTTTGTCCGGCGGCGATTTGGGCTTTGGCGAAGGCTTCGCCGAAGTTGTCGGCTACGCCCATGACTTCTCCGGTGGAGCGCATTTCAGGGCCGAGGACGGTGTCGACGCCGGGGAATTTTGACCACGGGAAGACTGGAGACTTCACGAAGTAGTTGCGCCCGGTGTCGAGATCTTTTGCCTGGTCGATGTATTCGGGGAGAAATTCGCGGAGCTTGCGGCCGGTCATCAGGCGAGCGGCGATTTTCGCCATCGGAACGCCGGTGGCCTTGCTGACGTAGGGGACGGTGCGCGAGGCGCGGGGATTGACTTCGAGGACGTAGACTTTGGCTTCTTGGTCGCCGTTGGTGCGATGTTCGGCGCCTCGCGGGATTGCGAATTGCACGTTCATCAGACCGATTACTTTTAGCGCGCGCGCCAGCTTGAAAGTGTATTCGCGCATGCGGTTGAGCAGCGGCTCGGGGATATCTACTGCGGGCAGCACGCAGGATGAATCGCCGCTGTGGATACCGGCTTCTTCGATGTGCTGCATGATACCGCCGATGACTACGTCTTCGCCATCGGAGAGCGCGTCTACGTCGACCTCGATTGCGTCTTCCAGAAATTTGTCGATGAGGACGGGGCGGTCCTGCGAGTACTCGACGGCCTGCTTCATGTATTGCGTGATGGTGTCTTCGTCGTAGGCGATGACCATGGCTCGGCCGCCGAGGACATAACTCGGACGGACAAGAACTGGGAAGCCGATTTGTTTCGCGGCTTCTACTGCGCCTTCGGCGGAGGTGACCATCGCTCCGGGTGCTTGCGGGATGTCGAGTTCTTCCAGCAGCGCGCCGAAACGCTTGCGGTCTTCGGCCAGGTCGATAGACTCGGGCGTGGTGCCGATTATGTTGATCCCAGCGGCTTTTAGCGGGAGAGAAAGATTGAGCGGAGTCTGGCCTCCGAATTGGACGATTACGCCTACGGGTGCGCCGGCGCTCGCTTCGTGCTCGCAAATGGCGAAGACGTCTTCCAGCGTTAGCGGCTCGAAGTAGAGGCGGTCGCTGGTGTCGTAATCGGTGGAAACCGTCTCGGGATTGCAGTTGATCATGATGGTCTCGTAACCATCTTCGCGGAGAGCGTAGCTGGCGTGGCAGCAGCAGTAGTCGAACTCGATTCCCTGGCCGATGCGGTTGGGGCCGGAGCCAAGGATTACTACCTTTTTCTTCGCGGTCGGCGCGGCTTCGTCTTCTTCTTCGTAGGTGGAATAAAGATAGGGCGTGTAGCTTTCGAATTCGGCCGCGCAGGTGTCAACGCGCTTGTAGACCGGCTTGATCTTGTGCTTCTTGCGGAAGTGGCGAACTTTTTCCTGGCCGCCCTTACCGTCGAGACGCCAGGTTAGCGCCAGGCGGCCGTCGGAGAATCCCATGCGTTTGGCGTCGCGCACTACTTCGGGCGGGACTGATTCCATGGGATGCTTTTCCAGTTCCAGCTGCATGTCGTTAATTTCTTTTAGCTGGTAGAGGAACCAAGGGTCGATTGACGTCATCTTCGCGATCTGCTTGATGGTGTGGCCCTGGCGGATTGCGTAGCGCACGTAGGAGAGGCGCTCGGGATGGGGCGTGACCAGGCGCTGCGTCAGAATCTTCGGCTCGATTTTCTCGGAGCCTACTTTTTTGCCGGTGTCGAGGGCGCGAACTCCCTTTTGGAGAGCTTCTTTGAAAGTGCGGCCGATAGCCATCACTTCGCCGACCGACTTCATTTGCGGGCCGAGGGATTCGTCGGCGCCGGGGAATTTTTCGAATTGCCACTTCGGAATTTTTACAACTACGTAGTCGAGGGTGGGCTCGAAGCAGGCCGGCGTTTTGAGCGTGATGTCGTTGGGGATTTCGTCGAGCGTGTAGCCGACGGCTAGTTTGGCGGCGATTTTGGCGATCGGGAAGCCGGTGGCTTTTGAGGCTAGCGCGGACGAACGCGAGACGCGCGGGTTCATTTCGATTACGACCATGCGGCCGGTGGATGGATTCACACCGAACTGAATGTTGGAGCCGCCGGTTTCTACTCCGATTTCGCGCATAACGGCGATCGATGCGTCGCGCATCATCTGATATTCGCGATCGGTGAGCGTTTGCGCGGGCGCGACGGTGATGGAGTCGCCGGTGTGGACGCCCATGGGATCGAAATTTTCGATGGAGCAGATGATGATGACATTGTCTTTGGTGTCGCGCATCACCTCGAGTTCGTATTCCTTCCAGCCCAGAACGGATTCTTCGATGAGGCATTCGTGCACGGGAGAGAGATCGAGGCCGCGGGCGAGGATTTCCATAAGCTCTTCGCGGTTGTAGGCGATGCCGCCGCCGGTGCCTCCGAGGGTGAAGGATGGCCGACTGATGACCGGGAAGCCGATTTTGCCAGCGAATTCGATGCCGTCTTTGAGATTGCTTACCAGCGCGGATTTTGGGACGTCGAGACCGATGCGCTGCATCGCGTCTTTGAAGACGAGACGGTCTTCGGCTTTTTTGATGGCGCTGATTTGCGCGCCGATAAGCTGCACGTTGTATTTTTCGAGGACGCCGCCGTCGGCGAGTTCGATGGCGAGATTGAGCGCGGTCTGGCCGCCGACGGTTGGGAGCACGGCAAAGCCCGCGGACGGAGACATTTCGCGCTCGATGCGAATGATCTCTTCGAGATATTCGCGGGTGAGCGGCTCGATGTAAGTGCGGTCGGCGGACTCGGGATCGGTCATGATGGTGGCCGGGTTCGAGTTGGCGAGCACGACTTCAAAGCCCTCAGACTTGAGCGCCTTGCAGGCTTGCGTGCCGGAGTAGTCGAACTCGGCGGATTGTCCGATGACGATCGGGCCGGAGCCTAGGATTAGGATTTTCGAAATGTCGGTTCTACGTGGCATTAGGCGCTCTTGGCCTTGGTTTGCAAGGGAGTTGGAACGGGTTTGTTTCGTGGGGGCGCGATTTCATGTGCGCGGCGCGGTTCGACTTGATTTGAGACTTTGCCTTGAAAGGGCACGCCTTCGAGGCGTGCCGCATCGTGCTCATCAAAACTTTCGGGCCTCAGCCCCTGAGGGACTGCGTCCAATTCACAACCGGGGTGCGCGGAGGAATATGGGCATTCTTCAGGGCGCCCGCAGAAATGTTCCTTGACTGGATTGTTATGGATATACGAAACGTGTATCAGGTAGTCGCTTGCATCACGAATGCGATGATCTTGGAATCCTTTTTGCCAGACCTCCATCTTTGAGGCGAGTTCTTTCTTTGCCCGATAGGAGAATCCACCTTTGATGAATTGGACAGTCTTTTCGAGGCTTGCTTGCGGACTGATGAGGACATGGATGTGATCGGGCATGACGACAAATTCATGGAGGAGGTAGGCTTGTCCGCGGTAGTGATATAGAGTTTCGATGAGAAGCTTTGCCCAGCGCTCGTTCCGGAACAGTTCACGCCGCTCCCATGTCGATGAAGTGATCATGTAGGTCTGGCCGTTGTTGGTGGCAGGTTCGCGTTTCGGCTTCACTCGGCAGTCCCTCAGCGGCTAAAGCCGTGTCAATTTTGACTCTTACGGCACGCCTTGAAGGCGTGCCCTTTCAAAGCAAGATCAAATCAAAGCAGCTCAAAAACGTTCCAAACTACCGCTTGAATTCCTCCATCATCTTGACGAAATCTTTGAACAAGTAGTGCGAATCGTGCGGCCCTGGCGCCGCTTCGGGATGGTACTGCACCGTGAAGAGCGGCAGATTCCGATGCCGCATGCCCTCCAGCGTCTGGTCGTTCAGGTCCATGTGCGTCAGTTCTACTTCGCTTTGCGGAAGCGAGTCGGGATCGACTGCGAAGTTGTGGTTGTGGGCGGTGATTTCTACTTTGCCAGACTGCAACTGCTTTACTGGATGGTTGCCGCCGTGGTGTCCAAATTTTAGTTTGAATGTTTTGCCGCCTAGCGCTATTCCGGTTAGCTGATGGCCCAGGCAGATTCCGAAGATGGGTTGACGGCCCATCAGGCGGCGGATGTTATCGACCGCGTAGGTGCAGGGCTCGGGGTCGCCGGGGCCGTTTGAGAGGAAGACTCCGTCGGGCTTCAGGGCAAGCACGTCTTCGGCGGTGGTTTGCGCCGGGACTACCGTCACTTTGCAGCCTTCGCCGCGCAGTTTGCGCAGAATGTTTTGCTTGATGCCGTAGTCGTAGGCGACTACGTGGAAGCGCGGCGGCTCGTCTTTGACGCCGACAATTTCATCGGGGAGATGGGAGCGCTCGCCCGTTTCCCAGACGTAGGTATTTTTCGTGCTGACTACTTTGGCGAGGTCCTGGCCGTCCATTTTAGGGATGGTGCGGGCCTTGGTGACTAACTTTTCGGCGTCGTCTTCGAGCGTCGAGATCACGCCTCGCATTACTCCGTAGGTGCGCAGATGACGGACTAAGGCGCGGGTGTCGATGTCGGCGAGGACGGGGATTTTGAACTGCTCCATGAACTCGTCGGTGACTTGCTGCGAGCGCCAGTTGGAGCTGACTTTGGAGAACTCGCGGACGATCAGGCCCTCGATGTAGGGGCGCGTGGCTTCATTGTCTTCGGGGTTAGTGCCGTAGTTGCCGATTTCAGGATTAGTTAGAACTACGATCTGGCCGGCGTAGGAGGGGTCGGTGAAAATTTCCTGGTAGCCAGTAATGGAAGTATTGAAAACGACTTCGCCGGAGCACTCGCCTTTGGCGCCGTAGCCTTTGCCTCGGAAGACTCTGCCGTCTTCGAGGGCAAGCGTAGCTTGCATTTGCACTCCTGAGAGTGGATTTTAGGGATTTTAGCAGAGGGGTGGCTGTGGATTACTGGGAAAGTTCTTGGTTGTCGGTTGTCAGTCGTCAGTTGTCAGTAAAACCTTCTCTTGTTTCAACGCCAAGGCGCGGGCTATGACTTTTGCCTGAGGCGTTCGCTTCATCCGTTTAAGATCGTCCGGAGTCAGCGGCTGCGCGTCAGGGTCGGCGCGGGCCGCCGCCTCGGTGGCTTGGGGTGTCATCGGCCTCAGCGTTTTCCTGGAAGGAGTCGTCTTCTTCATAGAAGTGGCTTGCGGGCGCAACCAGACCCAGATTTGACTGATAACTGAAAACTGACAACTGATGACTTCCTATCGCAGTCTGCCCAGCTTCTCCATCGGCCAATATCCAAACACGGCTTTGCCATAGATGAAGCGCTCATTCACTGGGCCGAAGTCGCGGCTGTCGTTCGACATGGTGCGATGGTCACCCAGAACGAAATAGCTGTTGGCGGGAACCACCACCTCGGGATAAGAGCGGGCGTCGGCGTATTCGTTGGGGACGTAGTCTTCGTCGAGGGCTTCGTCGTTGACAAAGACCTGGCCGTTTTCGATGCGGATTCGGTCTCCGGCTGTTCCGATGACGCGTTTGATGTAGCTTTTGGTCGTGTCGCGCGGGTAACGGAAGACTACGATGTCGCCGCGCTGGATGGGCTCCCAGCGATAGACGAATTTGTTGACGAAGATGCGCTCCTGGTCTTCGAGGCCTGGCATCATGCTGGTGCCTTCGACCTTTACTGGCTGATAGAGAAAGATGATGATGAAGGCGGAGATCGCCAGCGAGACTAGCAGGTCGCGGGCCCACACGGCGACTACCGGCAGAGCCCGGGCGCTTGGGGGCGGTGGATTCGAGATTGGTGCCTGGAAGCCGTCTACTTCGGACATCGTGTCAATATTTTATATGGAAGCGGGCATGGATACCTAAGTCAAAAGTCAGAAGTCAAATTGAAGAAGTGAAACCGTCTGGTTTCGCACCAGAGACGTCGATCAAGCGCCGGTACTTCTGCAATCTGACTTCTTCCTTCTGAGTTGCTCCTTCTCGCCTCTTGCCAAATGCACGCCATTGCTCGTACAACTGAACACTGATGACTGACTATTCCATTTTCCCGAAGATCAACGCGACTTTGAATGGGTGCAGCGCGGTGCTGCTGGTGGTCGGGCATCGGCTGATCATGCGCGGGAAGATGGCTGCGCATCGGGCGGTAATGATTGCGGCATTCCTCACCTCTTCCCTCTTTCTGACCTCCTACCTTTATTACCACTGGCCTGGACATGGAGGGATCGTTTATTTTCGGGGGACGGGATGGATCAAGATTGTCTACCTTACCATCCTGTATTCACACATAATTCTCGCAATCGTCATCGTGCCCATGGCTATCATGAGTTTGTCGCGCGGCCTGCGCGGGCAGTTTGACCGGCATCGACAGATTGCGCGGTGGACTTATCCTTTGTGGCTTTATGTGTCGGTTACCGGCGTGATTGTTTATTTCATGCTGTTTCGGATTTTTGTGTAGGCCCCGGCTTCGTTGCTTCGGCCGGCAGAAAACTTAACCACGAAGGGCACTAAGGCACACTAAGGAAATCTGGATTCATCACAATTTTGTTGTGCGCTCGACACAGGTCTCGCTGGCGGAGATTCTGATATAGTGAGCGTCTTGAACGATAGTCTTCTCGAAGGAGGCCGCAATCATGGCCGGCAAAAGCATCAATAAAGTCATCCTTATTGGAAATCTTGGGAAGGATCCAGAGGTGAAGTACACGCCGCAGGGCACGCCGGTGGCGAAGATCACGCTCGCTACGAACGAGCGCTTCAAGGGCAAAGACGGCAACTGGCAGGACCGCACTGAATGGCACAACGTTGTGCTCTGGCAGCGGTTGGCTGAAATTGCCGGAGAATATTTGAAGAAGGGCGGCAAGGTTTATATCGAGGGCCGCTTGCAGACGCGGTCATGGGATGACAAGACATCCGGGCAAAAGAAATACATGACCGAAGTTGTGGCCAGCGATCTGGTGCTGCTCGGCGGACGCGGCGAAGGCGGTGGCGATTATGCGGGCGGATCGCGCGCGGCTTCGGCATCGGCTGGAAACAGTTTTGATCAGAGCGGACCTCCTGAAGCGGAGCACGCGCCGGCTGGGAGCTCGCCGATCACGGACGAGGACATTCCGTTCTGATCTTCGGTTCTAAGGGAGTGGCTTTCTTATGGCTTCGGCGCGCATCTTGGTGCACGTAGCCTACTAAGTTGGATGTTCCAATGACCTCGCTCGCCGATAAAACCTGCGTTCCCTGCCGCGGCGGCGTTCCACCGCTAAAGGGGAAAGCGCTTGCCGAGATTCATCGGCAACTGCTGGAGTCTGGACAGTGGAATATTGTCGACGAGCATCATCTGGTGAGAAGCTACAAATTCCCTGACTTCAAATCTGCGCTGGCATTCGTGAATCGAGTGGGCGCGCAGGCCGAGGAGCAGGGGCATCATCCTGACATCATGCTCGGCTGGGGCAAGGTTGAGATCACTACTTGGACCCATGCTATTGATGGTCTGACTGAGTCTGACTTCATTCTGGCTGCGAAGATTGACCGGTTGCATCCGGCAGAATGACGGCGGGTGGCAAAACACTGCAAAGGCTTGCACAGCAAGGGATCCGGGCTCGCGCGCGTGACCGTCAGGCACCCCATCAAGCACCAATAAATAGCGGCGGAAACCATATTTGTGAATGGTTCCGGAATTCACACAGATTGGAAAGGAATTTGCACGAGTAACGCCGGAGAGTGTACCGTGCGCAATGTGGGCTCTGCGGTTCTGGTGTTTTCGGCCTTTTTACTGACCTCATTATTAACACTGACTACAAATTCCTTTGCCGCGCCGCATGTGATGCGGGCGTCTACGGTGCCTGAGCCTGGGGTTTTGGTCGCGCTCGGCGGTGGGCTGGTTGGTTTGGCCACCGTGATTCGGCGGCGATTGGGCCGTTAACGCGGGACGATTCAATCCGCTATTCGCTTTCTATTCCCCTATTGTCCCTTAGGGCTTCATGAGTGCGGTGGGCCTTTCGCGCTCCCCTTGAAGCCACCCCTTCTTGAAGCTACCCCTTCCCGTCATGTTTGATCATTTCCAGGAAATATTCGTGGATGCTGCGGTCGTCGCTCAGCTCGGGATGGAAGGTTGCGGCCAATGTTTTGCCTTGGCGGACTAGCACAGGATCTTTCTTATTGCCTTCGGTTGCGATCACTTCGACTCCTTTGCCTATGCGCTCGATTTTGGGGGCGCGGATGAAGACCATCTCGGTGGGATGATTTTGGAATTGACCTTCGCGGATGGAGCTGTCGAGCTGGCGTCCATAGGCGTTGCGGCGGACTGTGATATCGAGTGCGCCTAGACTTGCTTGGGGCGGATTTTCTACTTTGGTGGCTAGCAGGATTGCGCCGGCACAGGTTCCGAAGGTCGGCTTGGTCTGGACGAATTGCTTTAGCCTTTCAAAGCCCGCTTCGCCCAGGAGTTTTAGGAGCGTGCTGGATTCGCCTCCGGGGATGATCAGGCCGTCAACTTCGTCTAGCTGCTCGGGCTTTTTAACCATAAGTACTTGTGCGCCTAATTCTTCCAGACGGCGGCGATGGGCTTCGAAATCGCCTTGCAGGGCCAGGACTCCGATGGTGGGTTGGGTCGGCATTGGTGGTCGTCGTTCGCTATTCCATTCAATTATAAGGTTAGGGGCTGCGCCGAGGGGGTTGCACGTGGAACGTTGCTTCGTTTTTTGCGAAGTGTTCCACGTGGAACAGTTGACGTTATTGTACGTACAAACCTGTAACAATTAGCGAAGGAAATACGAAGCTGAAGGGCGAAAATAAATTTGGTTTTTCGGGTCACCTGAGTTTTTCGGGTCACCTGAAAAAGAGCCGAATCGGACGATTTTCGTTTGATGATATTTACCAGATGGTCCTGGGAATGCTCTTCGCAGAGCTAGTTCTCGGCTATGAGAATCATGGCGTTAGCGAGACCGTTTCGGCAGTCTCTCTCAAACTTATGAGGACAAAGCGCTTATCGCATAGTATTGCGGAATAAGGACTTGCTTGTTCGCTTCCTGTTTTAGGCAGGTTTTGGGCAACTTGATTTTGTCAAGTTGACAGAGCATGCCTATGAGACGGTTTTGACCGCTGATTCTCTTTCACTCAGCATCTTCCCGGTTTCTTAGCGTGCTGCCACACGTCTTCCTTTTGTAAGCGGAATGTAGAAGGCGAGGAAAGTGGCCGCCAGCAAACCGATCGCGAGAGCAGGCCCCCAGATGGCGGCTGGAATCGGCTCGGCGGCTGGGCGATAGCGCAGGATGAAGTAGAAGTTCATCCACATGAGAATGCTGGTGAGTAATCCGGGTGAGTATTCGCGGAAATGGATGGCCCACCATACGTGCCAAAATCCGTTGCACAGGCGTTCGATCGCCCAGGCGAGCGGAAGAATGAGCCAGTGGCCCCGGCAGAGGTCATAAGCAACGACGCTGCCGATCATGATCACGAAATAGCCGGTGTTGAACCAGAAAAACTTTCGCCAGGAATATTCCGGCCACCAGTGTTGGCGAACCTTCTCGACAAAGCTGCCGCCGAGCAACGACTCGTCCATCACATGGACTACATAGGCGGCAACCATGAACCAGAAAGAAAATACCAGGGGAACTTCCATAACGGTAGGCCTCTAACAGCTATTGGAGGCGCAACTGCGGGGTTGAGTTGGTTTGTTAGATCGATAGCGCGCTCGTGGACGAGGGTGGGCCACCCGCGTTGAGAGGACAACGGGTCAAGACGACGCTATGGATGCAATCGTGGAATCCAAGATTTCGAAAAGCGCGAGACCTGCGGCACCCGGCAAGTTACTCGGCGACTCGAAATAGAGTTTGTCTCGTTTGTGCCAAATGGGGACCCTTCGATTTAGAAAGTAGGCTTGTTTTAAAAATTAGCTCGCGTGATGCACGACCACTCTTCTCGGCTCAACGCAAATCTTATTTGATTGCTTTGGCGAATTAGTGGATCATGCTCGGGGAGTCCAAACGATGCGATTTCAACTTGCCACACAAATTCTAGTATGCCTGGCCGCCACGGTTGTTCTGGCGCAGGATCCCACGAAGGTTGAGCCCACTCATTACAAGATCGATTTTGAAAATGCACATGTGCAAGTGGTGCATATCAACTATGGCCCGTATGAGAAATCGAAACTGCATTCTCATCCAGGGGGAGTGGTGGTGAATATTACGGGCGGCCATCTGCGATTCACCGACGAGAATGGCAAAGTGCAGGATGTTTACGCCAAGGCGGGAGAGACTCGCTGGTTCCCTCCATTTCAACATCGGGTCGAGAATTTGACTGACCAGCGTTATGAGGGGGTTTATATCGTGGTGAAGGATGGTAAGTGAGGGAGATGTCATCAAGATTTGGTGACTGAGACAGAACATCCTCCTCAGGGCTCGTCCTCGAATATAGATGCAATGTCGCGCGAACCGTGGAGAACGCGAACGACTTCTATTCCCCGAATGCGCGGCAGATAGAAAATTATGTAGCGACCGACGGTAAAGGTCCGCACATCTGGCATGAGTTCTGGCCGCAATCGACCTAGGCGAGGGCGCTTCGCTAATCGCTCTAAATTCGTGTGGACGAGTTCTGCGAATGACTCGGCATGTTTGGGACTGCCCTGGTAGATGTAGGCGAATATTCCTGTGAGATCTTCGAGGGCTTGCGGCCGTAGTGTGACTTCAGCCATTTGCTTTAATTCTTATTTTTATCTCTACCTTGCGGATGCGGCGCGGGGCGCGCGTTTGCGGCCTTCGCGTTTCATCTCCTCGACGTTCCAGGGGCGGGCGGGACCGCTGTCCAGGCCTTGCTGAAGGTCGCGGCGCAGTTGTTCGAGCTTCAAGGTTCGCAGCTCGTCCTGCGCCTCCATCAGGCGCAATGCTTCGCGAACAACTTCGCTGGCCGAGTTGTAGCGGCCGGAGGAAACTTTTTGGCGAACGAGCTTTTCGAGTTTCGGAGTCAGATTGACGTTTAAGGGCATTCGGATATCCAGTTGGTTCCGAAGCCAGAATTACATGGTTGGCAAGGATTGTCAATGATTGACAGTACTGTCTCTGACTGACAAACACAAATGGCTCCGGGATCGCCGGAGCCATTTTCATTTCGTGGTGCAAGGCACTCTGTCCAACGTCAGTATTGGACAGGGGTGTCGGCTAAGTCAAGTTACTTGGGGAGATTATCTCTGCGTTCTCTCCCCAACAGAACTCTCCTCCACAGTTGGGAGAATGGGATCCTCACCCCATCCCGCGAAAGTCGCGCGGGCTGGGGGCCCCGACCCGGCGGGATTCGAACCCGCATCTGCGACTTGGACAGAGTGCTGTGCTCCCGTTACACCACGGGCCCTATGGGCAGTTTCAACAAGTGCAGGACACAAAGGCAAGGCTGGGGATCACAGTCTGTTTGGTAATGGCTCCAAATCGGGAAGGTTTGCAGCGAGATGACCCAATGCCGGCGCTGAGTTTGGCCGCTGCCGACTTATGATAGAGATGCTTGATGGGTAGCGTACCGACTGGCAACATTTATGAGCCCCGCCTGACTAGCGGGGCTTTTGATTTGTGGTAAGAGTGGCAGGATAGGCCGCAAAAGGAGTTCGGGCGGGCATCATCGAGAGCCGTGGCTCCGAGCCGGGTCCCACCCTTCGAAAAGCGCGAAGGATGGGGCACCCTTAGATTTATGCGGAATGCTTGTTTTGAAAGCGCAAAATTCCTTGTATGCCCGCCCAGCGATTCGCCTACCAGCCCCTAGTCTGCAGCATCTGCGCTTCGTCTAGGCCAGACACCGCCAAGCCCTTCATCGCTCCGACTAAGTCCTCACTAACTTCGAGTAACACCTTCGGGTCTTGATAGTGAGTAGCCGCCTTCACGATCGCCCGCGCGCGCTTCTCCGCTTCGACCGGATCGGCGAATTCTGTTGAGTTCTGCATGAAGATTCCGCTGCCTACGAAGACTGCTTCGGCTCCTAGTTGCATTACGAGGCTGGCGTCGGCTGGAGTGGCTATGCCTCCGGCGCTGAAATTTGGGACTGGGAGCTTGCCTTCTTTGGCTACCATCTTTATTAGTTCGTAGGGCGCGCCGTGCTCTTTGGCTTTGGCGTAGAGTTCTTCTTCGCCGAGGACGGTTAGGATTTT
>JBAWBE010000267.1:0-20664 GCA_049589635.1 Terriglobales bacterium | reverse complement strand
AACGGCACGACTGAACGTCGTGCCCTTCCCAAACTATTTATGAGATAGCTTCTAACCTCTTCAATCTGATTTTTGACTTCTGACTTCAGCGATCACTCTTCTTGCCAGAATCTTTCGCTCAGGTACTTATCGCCGGAGTCGCAAAGCACTGTGACGATGGTTGCCGGCTGATTCTTCTTCAAGTTGTCCGCGACGCGCAGGCATCCTACGACGGCTGCGGCGGCTGAAACTCCTACCAGCAGGCCGTGTTCGCGCGCGAGGCGCCTCGCCATCGTATGGGCGTCTTCGGTTGCGATCTCGATATTCTCGTCGGCTAGCGACGAATCATAAATTCTCGGCACGATGGCCGACGGCAAATGTTTCGCGCCCTCTATTCCGTGAAACGCCGAATCGGGCTGCAACGACATGCAATGAACGTGCGGGTTCAATTCCTTCAATCGCCGTGTCGTCCCGACGAATGTCCCGGTTGTTCCAAGCATGGAGACGAAATGGGTTACGCGGCCCTCGGTTTGCTCCCAGATCTCATTCGCGGTGGTGAGATAATGCGCGCGCCAGTTCGCGTCATTCGAATACTGATCCGCATAAAAATAAAGATCGGGATGCCGCTCGGCCAGTTGTCGAGCAATTTTGATCGCGCCATCAGAGCCTTCGCCCGGATCGGTGAAAATGATATTTGCGCCGTAGGCTTGTAGAATGCGTTTTCGCTCGACGGAAACATTCTCAGGGACGCACAGCGTGACTGGAAATCCCAGCGCGGCGCCGAGCATGGCGTAGGCGATACCGGTATTGCCGCTGGTCGAATCCAATAGAATTTTCCCTGGAGCGAGCTTGCCGTCACGCCGTGCCGCGTTCACGATACCGGCGGCCGCGCGGTCCTTCACAGATCCGCCGGGGTTGAACCACTCGGCCTTTCCGAGCAAGCGAACGGCGGGAAGATGACGAGTCAAGGCATCAAGCGACAGTAGCGGAGTGTTTCCGATGCGACTGAGCACGGTGGCGTCATCTTGATGTTGCGGACGATATTGCGGACGGGCGGCGGCCTCGCTGGAGAGCGCTTGGCTCGCTGCGGCCGCACGCGCGGAATTCAACTTTGCCGAACTGGGCTGTGCCGCACTCATAATCGCTGGACGTCTAGCTGCATGTTCAGAAGATAAACTCTGTACTCGAGCCTCGAAAACGATCTATGCGAGGCCTATGACCTCAGTAATGTGCCCGCAACGCGAAAAAGGTATATCAATACAAACGTCGTAATATTGCTGGTGTTTAGATTCCCTGCGACGAGTTTTGGTTCCAGAGTTTCGCTGAAGGGATTCTGCGGATCGCGTACATTACTTGTGCGCCACTTGAGAGCTGCAACGCTCGCCTACGCTCCGCATCTAAGCTGGCATATATAGAATCGAGATCATCCAAATGACTACTAAAGTTGAAGAACGGACCTATGAAGATGCAGTCGCCTGGCTGCGCGATCACGGATTCGATCTGATCGAAGCGCCGGGAACCAAAGACCGCGTCTTCCTGAGAAAATACAACGTCTCCGCTGCGATCCAGAAGACGGAAGACGGTGGCGTAAAGATCTTCGCTTACCCCGGGTACGTGATCGGTGGCGAGATCTCGAAGCTGGTCAACCGCGGGTATCAGCAGTTTTTGAAGACGGCCAAGACGGAAGTTCCCGCCACTGCCGACCACCTTAAGGCGCTGCATCAATTTGCTGAAGAGTTGAAAGTGGCGCTGGCTCTGCCCAGTCTTTACAACGAGTCGCTCGGCACGGTGAGCGAGTCGTACAATTACGACCGCATAAAAGACCGCGACGAACCGGTGGTCGACCGCCCCAAGCGTCCCTGGGAAACGGTTAAAGTTAAGGTAAAAGCGGCGGCGGCAAAGAAGAGCCGGGCCTAGAGCGCCTTTCCTTGCGACGCCTGCTTGCGCCGCGTTTTCTTGCGACGCCTTTTTTACGACCATCGGGGCCCTCATGTGCGAAACTCATCACGGGAGCCCGACGATGAAGATCGTTATTGCGTTATTCCTGCTGACTGCCGCTTTCGCTACCGCCCAAAATCCCGACTCCTCTGCCATCCGAACCGTAATCGAGCAACAACAGGCAGCCTGGAATCGCCAGGACCTGGAAGGCTTCATGTCTGGATATTGGAATTCTCCCGAGCTGACTTTTTTCTCGGGAGCACACGAGTCAAAAGGATGGCAAGCCGCGCTTGATCGATACAGGAAGAATTACCAGGGTCCGGGGCATGAGATGGGGAAGCTGGAATTCGCAAACCTGCGCACCGAAATGCTGGGGCCCGATGCTGCGTTCGTGCGCGGCGAATTCCATTTGACGATGTCGGACGGGAAGACGCCGCATGGTCTTTTCACGCTGATCTTCAAGAAATTTCCTGATGGGTGGAGAATTGTGCACGATCATTCGTCGGGTGAGTGATGCATTTGCGCGGTAGAGGCAATTCGAGCGCATCCTCAAATGCGGCTTTACCTCAACGCTGCCGCCCGGAAATTGGGCCGGTAATCTTTCCCCTGCACTTGCACTAACCGGCACATCTCAAACAACCGCGACCGCATTCGCTCCCCAATCCGGTCGCCGAGTGTCTCTTCACGCGCAGCCCTGGAAGTTCCGGTTCCCGCAGCCGGCCCATCCATAAAATTGGTTGTGATGATGGTCGTAAGATTGTCGTTATACCGAGTATTCAGCACCAGGCTGACCGTGTCCCAGACCCATTCCGAGGGCTTCACGGCGCCGAGATCGTCCAGCACCAGGACTTCGGCCTCAAACACTGGACGCAATACATCAAGTTCCGTCGCCTGCACTGATGGATTGTAGGAATTCTGAATCTGCTTCAGCAGTTCGCGATAGTCGCAGAATCGCGCGTGAATCCCCCTTTTGATTGTCTCCTTGAGAGCTGCGACCGCCAGGTGCGTCTTCCCCACGCCGCTCGGCCCTATCAAAAGTAGGCCAGTCCGATTCAGCGGATACTCCGCGGCCCACTTTTCCAACGTAAGTTTCGCCGCTCCGAGTGCCTGGCTATTCTCCGGCCGATAACTGGCAAAGTCGCAGCTTGCATACCGCGCTGGAATCTCCGCAGCACTAATCAGTGATTTCGACTGCGAAGCCGAAAAACATTCGCAACGTGTTACCTGCTGCGTGGCGCTACCCGCAATCTGCTTCCATCCGGAGCCTCCACACAGCGGGCACGCCGCAGTTTCAGACCGCCGCGCTGGTATGCCGGTCCGCATAGCACCCCCAGCACGATCCCCACTGGGTGAGACCAGACTCCGGATGTAGCGCACATTCTTTTCTTCCATCTTCTATACCGTTTTCTTTTTTGTTAAGTGTACCTTCAAAATCCAGATAAGAGGTTCCGTTGTCACTTGTGGATTTTGAGTATCGTCGGCTCTTCTTGTGGAATTTCAGTACCTGTTCGTCGTAGATCTCGACCAGCACCGGGTTGTAGATCCAGATCACACCGTCAGTTGTCGTGCCCTCACGCTCGAACATGCAGAGGATAGCGGCGCATTCTTTTTCGAAGAACTGCCGCGTCCGCGCATTCGCGAGGCGCCACAACTGCCCGTCGTCTGGCAAATACCCAGGCCGCTCCGATTGCCACGATGCAAACAACAGATTCAAAAACCAGGCCTGCTGATAATCCTTCAGCGCGCGATAGCGCATGTCTCCCACAAAGCGCTGCACATAGAATGGAAACCATTCCAGCACTTGATTTCGACGTGAAGTGGGAGACGACGAGGCCATGAACGTTCGAATCGCAGTCAGGAGAATGCACGCCGCGTCGTGTCTCGCGCAAGCGAAAACTCGATGCACCTCTGTGCAGATGGTGTGGAGATGAAGGATAGCTTGTGGAGAAGAGAGGAAAATCAGCCGCGCAAAAAATAACTGCACACAATGCAGTTCACAAATGAGGTTTGAAACGGGACCTCAAGGTTCGGATGTCAGGAATCTCGGACATCAAAAATGGAGTGTCATCCTGAGCGCGGCGCGATTGAAGCGAAGCGAAGATCGTGCGGAGTCGAAGAGCCCCTGGCACGTTAGCGCTACTTCCGGCAACACAAGCATTCTCACCTTATCGCCGTTTATGCCTCGTGTGGAATCCTACTCACAACGCTCCGCACCGTATCAAACCTAGCAACTGGCACGTATTGGCCCTTGACATTCCCCGCCCAGCGAGGAAAATGGCCATGCTCGGTGCTCGCGTATTCGATTTCTCCTCATCGTGTGCGCGGGAGCCGTATCGCAAGCATTAGGAGAGCGCATGAACAAAGCTGATCTGGTTGACCGGATTGCTGGAGCCTGCAGTATTTCAAAAGCTCAGGCAACAATCGCTATCGACACAACCGTCGATAGCATAACCTCCTCCCTTCGCAAAGGAGACCGGGTCGCCTTGATTGGGTTCGGCACATTTTCCGTCTCGCAGCGTAAGGCCCGCAACGGCCGCAACCCGCAGACAGGTGCCACCATCAAGATCGCAGCCCGCAGAGTCGCGAAATTTACTCCCGGTAACGAACTGAAGAAAGTAGTCAACAAAGGAAAGTAGCCCCCAACGGACGAAAAGAAATACGCAAGAGAAGTCTACCGACAGTTAGTAGGTGGTTAAAAAAAAGAAGAGAGTAAAGAAAAATAGTCAAAAGACGTAGGGCCCAAGATTTCAGCATCATGGTTTCCCCCAAGCGGCAGGCACAGCCTGCCGTTTTCCTTTGGAATCGTAAGCCTCGCGCCTGGCAAGTTGTGTCTTATGTTCTTGATAGCCGGAGGCTAAGGGTTTGAAAGTGGCGCTTGCCGAATCCTTCCTATCCCTTATAGAATCTAAAGACTGAATCGAGGCCATATGAAAGCAGCCATTCATCCCAACTATCATGAAATCCGAGTCCACTGCGCCTGCGGCAATGCGTTTGTGACCCGCTCCACGCATAAAGGCGACATCAGCGTTGAAATCTGCGCCGCCTGCCATCCTTTCTTTACCGGCAAGCAGAAGCTCATGGACACCGCCGGCCGCGTCGAGCGCTTCCGCCGCAAATACGCTAAGAGTGACGCCGCCAAAGCCGAAGCGGCAAAGACCGAGACGGCGAAGAAGTAGGCCCGCCGCCCGCCGGATCTGGATTTTCAATCGTCAATCAAGCCCTCGCCAATGCGGGGGCTTTTGATTTGTGGGCGCCAGCTGGAGCACGGTACGGCTAGAATAAGAACGATGAAGTACTGGTACAAATCGGAGGAGGTCCAGTCTGACGCCGCCCGCGGAGACGTGAATCTATTTTCGTCCGCGTCCGGCAAGTTATTCCCGGCTACGCTTCAAATCGGCCCCGTCCAAATCCGACCCGCCACCGTCCTTGCCCCGATGGCTGGGGTGACCGACACGGTCTTCCGCCGCTTCATCAGAAACCTTGGCGGTTGCGGGCTGATCATGACCGAGTTCACCTCCGCCGACGGAGTTCTCCGGAGCAAAAAGACTGCCGGCCGCTATCTTCATTTTTACGAAGATGAGCACCCCATCTCCGCTCAACTCTTTGGGAGCAGTCCGCAGGTTCTGGCAGACGCGGCTCGGCTGGTCGAAGACCTCGGCTTCGACCTGGTCGACCTTAACCTTGGTTGCCCGGCAAAAAAAGTGGTGAAGTGCAACGGAGGCTCAGGCCTGCTCCGCGATCTCCCGTTAATCCGGCAGATCTTCGAATCTGTCCGCGCCGCCGTAAAAATTCCCTTCACCGTAAAGTTCCGAGCTGGCTGGAGCGATGAAGAAATCGTTTGTGTCGAACTCGCCCGTATCGCCGAAGACTGCGGCCTCGGCGCAGTCGCGCTCCACGCCCGCACCCGCGAGCAAGGCTACAGCGGCACCGCCCGTTGGGAGTGGATCGCTTCGGTAAAGCAAGCGGTGAAAATTCCGGTGATCGGCAACGGAGACGTCCGCTCGCCGGAAGACGCCGTGGCCATGGTCGCGCAAACGGGTTGTGACGCAGTGATGATAGGAAGAATGGCGCCGGCCAATCCGTGGATCTTCCGCCAGATCGAGCAGTATTGCGGAACGATGACGACGCCAGAGGGCAAAGCCTACGATCAGCCCACCGAACTCGACCGCTACCAGATGATCCGCACGTATTTCCAGATGCTTCTTGAGGAAGAAATGCATGGGGCTGAAGGCAAGATGAAGCAATTCGCCTCGTGGTTCACGCACGGCATTCCTGGAGGAGCCAGCCTCCGCAAATCGATCTACGACTCGAACAATGGTGCTGAGATATTAAAACGAGTCGAAGACTTCTTTGAGAACGCGCCGTCGCAGCCGGCGCTCGCGCCGCAGAGTTAACTCGCCGGGGCTTCAACAGACCTTAGCGACGGCACGGGCCGTGGCCTGCTTCACACGTGCTGCGACACGCTCAGAATATTTCCATCCGGATCCTTGAACCAAGCTACCTTATCGCCCGTCGGGAAAGTGCAAATCTCGGCATCCTTCATAAACGGATACTTTTCTGGCGTGACCCCACGCTCCTTGAGCCAAACTACCACCTTCTCGATCTCGGATACCGCCCACCCCAGCACTGTCCCCTGCGCCGGAGAAAAATTCGGCACCTTCGCCACTCGCACCATGTTCGGACCGCAGCGCATCACCAGTCCATATTGATCCTGGCTCACAAAATCAAATCCCAGCTTGTCGACAAAGAATGCCTTTGTCCGGTCGTAGTCGGTCGTAAAGAGAAACCCAATCATCTTCGATGATGCCAGCATTCAACCCCTCCCAGTATTCCTTCACGACAAGAAATAACACTTGATCAAAGTTCTCTCTCTCGATATTGTGACAAATAATGTCGGAGAAGTGTCACAGTATTCTTCCGCGCCGAAATGGGCGCCTGCTCGCTCACGTGGCCAGCGTCTCGGTCGACCTCGATGACCGCCATGTCATCCCCGAGCATTACCATCCCGAAGATCAACTAATCTTCGCCTCCCGGGGAGTGATGACCGTTCGCACCAGACAAGGCATCTGGGTGGTGCCCCCGCTCCGGGCTGTCTGGATTCCGGCTGGAATCCCGCACTCGGTTGAGATGTCCGGCCCGGTCTCGATGAGAACTCTTTACTTCCATCCCACGCTCGGCCGGGACCTCCGGCAAAGATGTTTTGTCATGAATGTATCTTCTCTTCTGAAGGAGCTGATCCTTCACGCCTGCGCGCTGTCAAAGCTGAGCCGTAGCATTCCGCTTCAGCGCTCGTTGATCGAAGTCATTACCGCCCAGCTGAAAGGCGCCAATGCCATGCCCCTGCAACTTCCGCGTCCGGAAGATACGCGCGCCGCTCGCATTGTTCGCAGATTGCTGGCCGATCCCAGCGAGAACCAAACCCTCAACCAGCTCTCGAAATCCTGCGGCGCCAGCAAGAGAACAATTCAACGCATTTTTCTGACCGAGACAAAGATGAGCTTCGCCAGGTGGCGCCAGCAGTTAAGGTTATTGCACGCCTTGCAATTGCTAGCCTCCGGAGAAAAGGTAAGCGCAGCCGCTCTGGAAGCGGGCTACAACAGTCCCAGTGCATTTATCTCAATGTTCAGGAAACAACTGGGAACGACGCCGATGGCATATTTCAGAAGCTGAGAAGCCAGAAGCCGCCTCCCAATGAAGCTGGGAAGTAAGCTGCATGTCCCTCAGCGGCTAAAGCCTTCGTCTTTATTGGCTCCGGGCGGCACGACTGAACGTCGTGCCATTCCCAAGGCATTTATGAGATAGCTTGTCAGGACTCGCGAGATACTGAGAAGAAGAGCTGTCCCCGCGCGCCTTCGTGTACCCTGGGGTTCAAGCTCTGTTGGCGCTAAATCAGAGTTCCTTCACCGCCAGCCGTCCCTTTTCCCCGCGTTCCACATATCCCCAAGGTGTGGCATCGTCGTGCGTAAAGACGGTTAGCCATCGCTCCGGAATCGCTCGCGCGTAATAATTTTTCTTGCTCTCAATCGTATCCAAGGGAAACACATCGAAGGCCATCACCCAGGTCAGATCCAGATGCCAACTGGTAGGAATCAAATCCGAAATGTAGCAAGCAGTTTTGTTTCCTCCGTCCGCACCGCTGGAGACAATCACGGCTTGCATGTTCGCCGTGTGGCCGGGGAAGACCTTTACTGAAACGCCTGGCACAATCTCGCGATCGCCTGCGATTAGTTCCATTTGTCCGCTTTCCACCAGCGGATCATAATTCGGACTCATGTAACTAACCGCATCGCGTTCCAGTTGACGCCGCCCGTGTTCCCACTCGCCGCGTTGCGCGTAATACTTTGCTTTGGGGAATGTCGCGACAAATCCGTCGCCGCGGCGAACCGTGTTCCACCCGCAATGATCGAAATGCAGGTGCGTATTAATCACGATGTCGATATCTTCGGGCGCGACTCCGACCGCATGCAGGTTGTCGAGCAACTGGGCCGGCTGCTTATAAATCTGGACCAGCTTCTCTGGCAATTTATTGCCGATGCCGGTCTCAACCAAAATATTCTTCGAGCCTGTTCGGATTAAAAGCGAATTCAGTCCTGCATCCAGGCGATTCTGTTCATCCGCTGTGGCTTTTCTGGACCACATGGTCTTGGGCACAACGCCAAAAAAAGCTCCGCCATCCAGGAAGTAGGTCCCGTCGGACACGAGGGTAAGTTCGAAATCGCCAATGGTGGTGCGATGCATAAAGAAAACCTGTCGTCAGTCGTCAGTTGTCAGTCTTCAGTAAAATCCGAAAACGCGGCACCGTCGAATTCTTAAGCCTTTACTGGGAACTGACAACTGAGAACTGAGAACTTTCACTTCAGCTCTTTCTCCCAAAATTCCTGCATCATCCCGAAGAGCTGCCTTTGCGTTTCCGTTCCTGAGATTCCGTGGGTATTGTTCGGATACAACATCATCCGAAACTGTTTGCCGGCGCGTATCAGCGCATCGGTCATCTGAATCGTGTTCTGGAAGTGGACGTTGTCGTCGCTCGTACCATGCACGAGCAGCAATCGGCCATGCAGATTTCCGGCTGCGCTCACGGTGGAATTGTCGTATCCGCTCGCGTTGTCTTTCGGAAGGCCCATGTAACGCTCGGTATAGGTCGAATCGTAATCGCGCTGGTTGCTGATGGGAGCGACCGCAACCCCGGCCTTGAACCGGTCCGAATGCGTCATGGAATACAGGGTCATCGATCCGCCGTTCGACCATCCCCACATGCCCGTGCGCGCGCGATCGAGCTGCGGATATTGGGCGTACAACTGCTCGAGCGCCGCCAGCTGATCTTTCAATTCTACGCCGCCGAATTGATAGCGTAGCGCGGTCGAGAACTTTTTTCCGCGGTTCGGCGTGCCCCGATTGTCGACGGAAAAAATCGCAAAGCCTTCTTTCGCCAGCATCTCGTGGAAGAGCAGTCGCGATCCTGCCCATGTGTTTGCTACCGTCTGCCCAGCCGGCCCGCCATAGATAAAATCAATCACCGGAATCGGAATCTTTGCATCGGCATTCGCGTTCGGCGGCAAAATCAAATATCCGTAAAGCAAAGTTCCATCTTCCGCCTTGAACTCAAGCTGCTTCGGCTCGATTAGATCGAAATCTGCAATGCTCCGCCCCTCCCAGATCGTTGTGCACTCTCCGGAAGTGGCGCACACCGAGATCTTTGGCGGAGAGAGCGTGGCCGAATGCGTCTCTACATAGTGCTTCGCGTCTTTGGCGAAGTTCGCGCCATTGCTTCCCGTCTCGCGCGAAATCGATTGCATTGTCGTTCCATCGAGCTTCACCGAGAACAGCCTCTCCTGACGGGGGTCGTCTTTGTTCGCGGTGAAAAAAACCGTGCCCGAATCTTCATCGACGCCGTTCACGGATAGCACTTCATAATCTCCGCTCTCCAGCTGCCGCTCCATCTTGGCGTCGCCTGACAACGGATCCGCGGCGTTAAAGCTGTACAGATAAATATGGGTATGGCCATCCTGCCAACTCGTCCACAAAAATCGATCGCCCGATTTCAGCCCGCGAAAATCGTCGTTCACATTCACCCAGGCGTCCGGTTCGACTTCGCGCAGCACCCGATGCGTCTTCCCGGACTTTGTATCAATAAAATAGAGTTCCATTACATCCTGACGGCGATTCAGGACTTCAGCCCACGCCCACCGCTCGCGAATCCATCCAAAACGGGGAATGTAAGTGTCGTCGTCATCGGTCAGCTTGATCCACAGCGGCTTGCCGCCATCGCCGGAAACCACGCCCAGCCGCACGGCCGGATTTGTATCGCCCGGTTGGGGATACTTTTCCAGATCGACATGCGCATGCGTGGGCAACCAGTCGGTGATCGGATAAGTGGGCACGCGACTCTCGTCCATCTGTAAGAACAGAATCTGGCTCCCCTCAGGCGACCAGAAATAATTGCTGCGTACTGCCAGCTCTTCCGCGTAGAGCCAGTCGACTTCGCCGTTCAGAATGTCGCCGTCGTTATCTTTATCTTTGGCTTCGCGGTTTCGCGCTTCGGCGGCGTCTTTATCTTTCTTCTTGTGCTTGTCTTTTTCCTCATTCAAGAGCGGCCGCTCGCTTCCGTCTCCCGACACCGGACGCACAAACAAATTGTGTTTTCGCACATAGGCGAGCCGCTTTCCATCGGGAGAGAATTTCGGATCGTCGCTTGCTTCCGGAGACGACGTGACCTGCACCGCCGTTCCTGTATCCAGGCTGTAGTACCAGAGTTGCCCGTGGGCGTCGAAGAGCAAATGCTTGGAATCTGGCGACCACAAGTAGGCCGCGACGTGGTACCGGTTCACTCGCTCCTTCTCTCGTTCATCGCGAATCTTCGAAGTGGGTGGGGCAAGTTGGGCAAGCTTGACGTCGCTGACCAGGATTTTCTTTTCGCCGCTCGTCGCATCCACATACCAGAGCTGACCCTGCTCGCCGGAATCATCGCGCTGGACGAAGGAAACCTTGGATCCATCCGGACTCCATTGAATGGTCTCAGGTGCACGCCCAGTGACGCCGCCGTCGGCAAAAATTGTTTCGAGCGTGAGCTGCCTGGCGGCTGCGGGAGCCTGTGCATACAGCTGCGGAATGAGAGCATACGGAACACAAAGGACGAAAAAGATCCAAATCGTGAGCGAGGGCCTGGTCACAAACCAACTCCAATCAAAATGTTCTCCCGTGAAATCCGGGCGCTGGAACTCAACAGCGAGTGGAATTCAAAGTGAAACTCAAGAAGTGTACAAGATGAAAGGACTGGTCGTCAGAGCGGTTCCGAGGGAACGGCTTGTCGTGATGAGCGTGCTCCCGAAGCCTGGCACTTCCGGGGTTAAGACACGCGGTTTGAATTCTGGCGGACGCACGACACTGGAGTTCGCGTGGGCCACGATCTGGGAAGCTAGGTGACTCGATGTTGACTGCCTGATACGAGCGTTTTTGGGGTCGGATGACCGGATTGCACATCCTGAGGGGCGGGCGTGACCTTAGTAATTTGTCCAATTGGACGCGACCTTGGAATCTATGTTGAGGACGACAGGACGCGGCGGCAAGTAAGTGCGAGTCTGAGCGCTCAATAAGTTCTGAGTCAGTAAGTCAGCTTCTGCTCGATATGCGTTTTGCTTAGTGTCAGATGCCTTCGCTGATTATTCAGGGAGCGGGATTGTCAAACCATTCACCTATGACCACTTTGAGGAAACCGAGCCCCGGGGCGATTGGCTTTTCCGGGGTGCCGTCCGATCCGAATTTTTATAAAGACCTCCTCGACCACATGAGCGACGGAGTCTACTTTGTGGACCGCGAACGGCGCATTTTGTATTGGAACGAGCAGGCCTTCCGTTTGACCGGATACAAACCGGAAGAAGTAATGGGACGATGCAGTCAGGACGAGATTTTGTGTCATGTGGACGGTTCGGGGAAGCGATTGGGTCACGATGGTTGCCCTTTGACCGCGACGATCAAGGATGGGGCGGCGCGCCAGGCGCAGGTTTTTTTGCGTCACAAACAGGGGCGGCGGTTGCCGGTGCTGGTGCGCGTGCAGCCGATTCATGGAGACGATGGGTCGATTGTAGGAGCGGTTGAGATTTTTACAGATGAGACGGCACGTCTGGCGGAGGAGCGCAAGACGAGGGAGATGGAGCGGCTGGCATTTCTCGATCAGCTGACGCAGATGCCGAATCGACGGTATCTGGAAATGTCGGTGAAGACGGCGCTCACCGAATTCCAGGTGCATCGGGATTCTTTTGGAGTGTTGGTTATCGATCTGGATTGTTTCAAGTCGATTAACGATAAATCGGGCCATGCAATTGGCGATCAAGCTCTACAAGAGGCAGCTAAAACACTGACGGGGGCGCTGCGAACTACCGACATTGTGGGGCGCTGGGGCGGAGATGAGTTTCTCGCGGTGGTTCGGCATGTGGATAGCGATATTTTGAAGCGGCTGGCGGAGCGATGCTGCGCATTGGTAGGTCAGACTTCGCTTGTCGGCGGCAGCGAGCGGGTAAGCTTGTCGGTGTCGGTGGGGGGCGCGATTACGATTCACGAAGATTCCGCGGACACATTGATCAAGCGGGCGGACGAGTTGATGTACCGGAGCAAGGCGGCGGGACGCGGGCAGGCTACGGTGGAATGAGCTTAATCTCGCGCCTCCGATCTCCCAGCTGCGTTATTGCAGCGTGGTGGCTTGGTCGCGGCGGCGGGATTGGATTTCGATGTAGACGTTCACGAGCGAGACGGCGGCCGGCGTGACTCCGGGGATGCGAGAGGCTTGGCCGATGGTTTGCGGCTGGATTTTGTGGAGCTTTTCCTGCATTTCGCGGGACAGGCCGCTGACGGATTGGTAGTCGAACCATGCCGGGATATGGCGCTGCTCGGCTTTTTTGAGGCGATCGATGGCGCGCTGCTGCTGGTCGAGGTAGCCGGCGTACTTGATTTCGGTTTCGATGGATTTTAGTTCGTTGCGGACGGCGGAAGAGTAATTAACCGACGAGGTCGCCGAGGGATCCTGGCCAAAGAAGTCTGGCGCTAACTGGCGCAGAGCCGGCGCTAGTTGTTCGATCGAGATTTCGGGGCGCTTCAGGACTTGGGATAATGGCTGGCCCATGGCTGCGCGCAGATCCTGTTGGTGTGGCGCGGATTTCGGTCGTCCCTCCGGGACTCGATCGGAATGATCGCTGTACCCAGCGCTAAAGCGCTGGGCTATGGTGAGTCGCCCCTTCGGGGCTGGATTCGAAATGCCCTCTGGCGTCGAAATGCTGTGTGGATTCGAAATGCCCTCTGGCGTCGAAATGTCACCTACTTCGGGGATCTCTGGTGTCCCTCTGTGGTGCGCGGCCTGTTCCTGAATTTGGTCCAGCATGGCGCTTGTCAGCTTTGTGCGATCCAGCAACGACTTCATTTCTTCAATGCGTTTTTGCTTGGCTTGAAAGTCTTGCCAGGATTCGTCTTTGATCAAGCCGACTCTGCGTCCATGCGGGGTCAGGCGGCGGTCGGCGTTGTCGATGCGCAGGTGCAGGCGGAATTCGGCGCGCGATGTGAACATGCGGTAGGGCTCGTTCGTGCCCTTCGAGATCAAATCGTCGATCAGGATCGCCGTGTAGGCTTCGGTGCGATCGAGGATCAGCGGCGGCTCGTTCTTCACTTTTAGAGCGGCGTTGATGCCAGCCATAATACCTTGGCAGGCGGCCTCTTCGTAACCCGATGTGCCGTTGATCTGGCCGGCCAGAAACAGGCCGGCGATTTTTTTTGTCTCGAGTGTGCGATTGAGTTCCGTGGGATCGATGGAGTCGTATTCGATCGCGTAGCCGGGGCGCATCATTTCGGCATTCTCAAGGCCTGGAATCGACTTGAGAATCGCCGACTGCACGTCGATTGGGAGGCTCGTGCTCATTCCGTTGACGTAGATTTCATGCGTGTTGAGGCCTTCGGGTTCGAGGAAGAGCTGGTGCGTCAGTTTGTCGGGGAACTTTACGATTTTGTCTTCGATCGACGGGCAATAGCGCGGGCCGATGGAGTGAATTTGTCCGCTGTACATGGGCGACCGGTGGACGTTTTCGCGGATGATGCGGTGCGTTTCTTCAGTCGTGAACGCGATGTAGCACGGGACTTGATCGTCGTGATGCGCGACACGTTTGGTGCGGAAGCTGAAGGGCGTGGGGTCGGCGTCGCCGGGTTGGAGTTCGAATTTTGACCAGTCGATGGTGCGGCCGTCGAGGCGGGGAGGCGTGCCGGTTTTCAGGCGGCATCCGCGAAGGCCAAGTTTTTTCAGCGATTCGCCTAGGAGGACGGCGGCGGGTTCGCCGGAGCGACCGGCTGGGTACTGCTGCTCTCCGCAGTGGATCAGGCCGTTTAAAAAGGTGCCGGTGGTGATGATGACTGCGGGGGCGGAGACGCGGCGGCCGTCGCGGAGGAGGATGCCTAGAATGCGGTCGTTGGTCGTTGGTCGTTGGTCGTCGGGAACGCTATTCGCTGCTCGCTGCTCGCTGCGCGCAAATGCCGATTCCTCGTTGCGCTCGGAATGACAGCCTTCAATCGAACTGCCCGACGACTGACGGCCGACGACTGACGACTCGATAATCACATCCGCCACTTCGGCTTGCTTGATCTTAAGATTTGGCTGCGACTCCAGGACCTCTCGCATTTTCAGGCGATAGGCTTGTTTGTCGCATTGGGCTCGTGGCGACCAGACCGCCGGGCCTCGAGACGTGTTCAGTAGACGGAACTGGATGCCTACGGCATCAGTGATTTCGCCCATGATGCCGCCCAGGGCGTCGACCTCGCGAACGAGGTGGCCTTTGGCGATTCCGCCGATCGCTGGGTTGCAGGACATTTGCGCGATTAGATCGACGTTGAGCGTGAAGAGGGCGGTTTTGAGGCCCATGCGAGCGGCGGCCATAGCAGCCTCGCATCCGGCGTGGCCGGCGCCTACTACTACTACGTCGAAATGTTCGTCGAATGGCATTGGCTGTTCGGGCCGCATAAACTGGCGGAAAGGCCGTTGATTGATTGTAACAAGTTCGATTGATTGAATTGCCTGGGCTCTGTGGCGGGAATTCGGTCGTCCCGCCGGGACTTGATATCTATTTTGGCTGCCAACCCAGCGCTAAAAGCGCTGGGCTAATATAGGTCGCCCCTTCGGGGGCCGATTAGCGAATATAGGTCGCTTCTCCGGGGCTGATTAATGGAGCGTCGGTGGTAGTGGTGCAGTGCTCCACTACCGGGTCGGTTGACAGCTTGCTATGATGACAGGCAAATCCGTATAGTCAGTTCCGAGGTGAATATGGACACGAAGGAATTTCTGGCTGCTCTCGACGAACGCATCGGTAAATATGATTTGCTTTGCCATCCTTTTTATAAAGCGTGGTCGGCCGGCGAACTGAGCCGCGAGGATCTGCGGCAATATGCGGAGGATTATTACCATCATGTGCAGGCGTTTCCGGGGTACCTTGCGCAGCTTGGAATTCGTCTGGAGGAAGGCGAGCTGCGGCGGGCTGTGCTGGCCAACATGACGGATGAAAATGGCGGAGAGAACGCTTTTGGCGAGCCTGAGCAGTCTCACGCGGAGCTGTGGCTGGATTTTGTCGAGGGCATGGGTGGACGGCGTGGGACGACACACCAGCCGGTGAAGGAAGTTCGGGATCTGGTTGCGTCATTTCAGCGGGTCGCTGGCGAAGGAACTTCGGAAGAAGCGCTCGCGGCGTTTTATGCTTATGAATCCCAGGTGCCGCGCGTCGCCGCGGAGAAGGATCGCGGGTTGCGGGACTTGTATGGAGCTTCGGCGGAGACGCGGAAGTACTTCACGCTGCACACTACTGCGGACGTGTATCACTCGCGAGTGTGGCAGACGATGTTGGAGACGCGCGTGGAGGCGAACCCGGAGGCGGCAGAGCGTGCTCTGGCGGCTGCCGAGGGCGCGGCTCAGGCTTTGTGGACGGCGCTGGATGGGATCGAGGCGCGGCGGATGGCTGGGATGGCCGCGTAGGTCGGGCCGGTGAGTCTGCGGTTTCAATCTTCAATATGACGGGGGCAGACGCCCCCGTGATCGCCTGTGAGACGCCGCCTGCGAAAATGCCACGCTACGGTCTGTGAATGTCTTGTTGAATTCACAATCTGAACTTTCAGTCTGACCCTCAACGTGAACTATCATTTCTACTGAATTATCATCTCTGAAGAATGGCCCACCACATTCCTATTGGCGTCGCCGGCGAGGCGGAGGAGACGGTTGAGTTGAAGACCACTCTGGCTGCGCACCATCCAGAGTTGCCGCCGGTTTATTCGACTCCCGACATGATTCGGCTGATGGAGACAGCCAGTTTTGTTGCGTTGCAACCTTTTTGCGAAGAGGGCGAGATTACGGTGGGGATTTCGATTCATGTGGAGCACCGGGCGGCTACCGGGATTGGAATGCGGGTTCGGGCGCGGGCCAAGTTGGAGTCTTTTGACGGGCGGTTTTATACCATGCGCGTGACTGCCGACGATGGGACGCAGGAGATTGGACGCGGGACGGTCGGACGGGCGGTGGTGCACGTTCCAAGTTTCTTGGAAAAGATGCGGGAGAAGGCGCGGGGAAAGTAAGGGACGAGCGTAGACACACTGCGGATTCCTCATTTCGTTCGGAATGACAAAGCTAAAGGCCTGAAGAGAAATGACGACTCAAAATGACTAATCAAATTGAAAAAGCGGTGGATTTTCGTCTGCGGCATCGCGGAACCGGGGTGCTGGTTTTGCCGAACGCCTGGGATGTGGCGAGCGCGCGGATTTTTGAGGAGGTTGGGTTCCCGGCAATTGCCACTACTTCGGCGGGCATTGCGTTTTCGCTGGGATATCCGGATGGACAGCGGATTTCGCGCGAAGAGATGGTTGCGCGGATTGCGAGGATTGCGCGGGCGGTGAAGGTTCCGGTGACGGCTGACGTGGAGTGGGGATATGGATCGACGACGGAGGAGATTGCCCGAACAACGCGCGAGGTGAGTGAGGCGGGGGCGGTGGGGATGAATCTCGAGGACACGTCCGGGAATAGTGATCAACCGCTCTTGGCGCTGGAACGAGTGTTGGAAAAGATCAATGCGGTGCGCGCGGCTGCGGCTGCGACGAGCGTACCGATCGTGTTGAATGCGCGGACCGATGTTTATTTGCTGGAAGGCGGCAATCCGGATGCGGATTATGCGGAGGCGGTGCGGCGGTTGGTCGCGTTTCGCGATGCCGGGGCGGATTGCGTGTTTGCTCCCGGGCTGAAGGATGCGGCGACGATTGGACGGCTGGTAAAGGATGTAGCATGTCCGCTGAATATTCTGGCTGTGCCGGGCACGCCTTCGATTGCGGAGCTGGAGAAGCTGGGCGTGGCGCGGGTTAGCGTGGGATCGGGATTTATGCGGGCTACGCTCGGAACGCTGCGCGGGATGGCGGAGGAATTGAAGAGCGCGGGGACTTATTCGGGGCTGGCGGGTGGGATTCCGTACAAGGATTTGAACGAAATTTTGGGGAGGGGTCGTTAGTCCTTAGTCGTTGGTCGATCGTCGTCGGTAGTCGGGAAAGGCCGATTGCTTGCGCCGCTTGGAAAAGTCGACGCCATTACTTCCCTCAAGTTTCCCTTTGCTCATCACGCGTTGACCAGCGCCATCATGTGCTCTGGATAGCGTTCGCCTGAGGCGACTCCCAGCGGGAAGACTTCGCTCAGACGGCGGAGGTCGTCGGGGTGAAGTTCGACATCGAGAGCGCCCACATTTTCTTCCAGATATTTGCGTCGCTTGGTGCCGGGGATTGGGACGATGTCTCCACCTTGCGCAATGACCCAGGCTAGAGCTAGTTGCGCTGGAGTGCAGTTCTTTTCTTGCGCCATCTCCTGAACTTTTTTTACCAGATTCAGATTCAGCTGGAAGTTGTCTCCCTGGAAGCGCGGGGAGTTGCGCCGATAATCGTCGGCTGGAAGGTCGTCGAACGTTGTGAACTGGCCGGTCAGGAATCCTCGGCCCAGGGGACTGTAGGCAACGAAGCCGACGCCCAGTTCGCGGCAGGTGGGGAGAATTTCCTGCTCGGGATCGCGCGTCCACAGGGAGTATTCGCTCTGCAACGCGGCGATGGGATGAACGTCGTAAGCGCGGCGCAGCGTCTTCATGCTTACCTCGGAGAGGCCGAGATAACGGACCTTGCCTTCTTTTACGAGTTCGGCCATGGCGGCGACCGTCTCTTCGATGGGCGTGTCGGGGTCGACGCGGTGCTGGTAGTAAAGATCGATGTGCTCGACTCCCAGGCGCTTGAGGCTGGCTTCGCAAGCTTGTTTAACGTAGTCGGGCTTGCCGTTGACACTGCGCTTTTGGGGATTCGCGGGATCACGCACGATTCCGAATTTTGTGGCCAGGATGGTGTTGTCACGTTTGCCTTTGATGGCGCGGCCGACCAGTTCTTCGTTGGTGTGCGGGCCGTAGACGTCGGCGGTATCGAGGAAGGTGATGCCGAGTTCGAGCGCGCGGTGAATGGTGGCAATGGATTCGTTATCGTCGCGGCCGGAGTAGAACTCCGACATGCCCATGCAGCCGAGGCCGAGAGCGGATACTTGCAGGCCGGAGCGGCCTAGTTCGAGGGATTTCATGGATTACTCCTGGGTGAAGAATGTAATTGGGAAAATTGGTAACTGGATTAGCGAGCGGATCGCCGCGCAGTTTCCGGGTTGCTGAATTCCAAATTTCCCACTGGCTAAAACGTCGACCGGTGATTAGATGCGGGACGCGTCAAATGGAATGTTGGGAAACGTGTTTTTGTGGCGCCAAACAAAAACCTGGTATGTTGCGATTCTTTGAGGGCAGTCTGGCATCAGTCCTCTTGTAACACTTTTTGTAGCGCCGATTTGGGGATTCCTATGACGCAAGTTGCAAAGTGGTTTGAGAGGAAGTTTGAATTTTCGTTTCCGGCGGAGTTGTATCCGGATTTGTGCATGCGGCTGCGCGGCACGCCGGCGCGGCTGGAGGAACTCGTGCGCGACTGCCCAGGCGGGAGCATGGTGCGGGCGTCTGAGGGAAAATGGTCGGCACAGGAGCATGCGGGGCATTTGCTGGAACTTGAACCCTTATGGATGGCGCGCGTCGAAGACTTTGTCGGGGGCAGGAATGAGCTGTCGGTGGCGGATTTGAATAACCGCGGAACTTTTGAGGCTAAGTACAACGAACGCGCGCTGGCGAAAATCCTTGAGAATTTTCGTGGGGCGCGGCTGGCGATGGCGGATCGCCTGGGGCAAGTCGATGAATCGTTTTTTGGTCACTCGCTCTTGCATCCCCGGTTGAAGGTGCCGATGCGCCTGGTCGATCATTTATTTTTTGTGGCGGAACATGATGATCACCATCTCGCGATTATTTGGGGAATGATTCGCGAATGACGGCAGCGGAAAAACCTGGGTTTCGCGGGCGGCAGGGCCTCAGCGGCTAGAAGCCGCCTCCAATTTTGCTCGACTTACGGCACGAGTGGAACTCGTGCCCTTTCCGTTTGTGCATTTCCGCTTCGAGCATGAATCTGGAGTCTTTCTGCAAACTGTCACGCCGTGCATTCTTGCGGCGCTCCGTGGCTAATTAGTTGGTCTGTGCTCCACTAGTTTGCTGGTGAATCAGCGGACGGCGATGAGCGGCTTGCTTGGCATAGTGACTTCTCCGATTTCTACCGCCGGTACTTTGGCCGCTTGCAGAGATTGAACAAGTGAAGAGGCATGAGTTGGGGCGACTGCGATCAGAAGGCCTCCGGCGGTTTGGGGATCGAAGAGCAGCGTGCGGATTTCTTCGGGGACGTTTTCTGCATAGCCGACCAGGCAGTCGGCGAAATCGCGGTTCGCTATTAGGCCTCCGGGAATGTAGCCCGAGCGGATGCAGTCGAGCGCCCCGTCGAGAATCGGAATTGCTTTTGAATTCAGGATCAGGCCCACGTTCGATGCCAGCGCTAATTCGCGGGCGTGACCGATCAGGCCGAAGCCGGTGACGTCGGTTAGCGCGTGGATGGGAGAGGCGTCGTCGGTCGTCGGTCGATGGTCGTTGGATTGCGTAATTACTTCGGCGGCGACTTTGTTTAGAGTCGTCATCGACTTTACTGCGGCGTCGATCCACGCTTGTTTGGCTGTGCCTTTCTTGATGGCTGTCGAGATCACGCCTGTGCCTAGAGATTTTGTGAAGAGCAGGCGGTCGCCCACCTGCGCGCCTTGATTGGCTAGCACGCGCTTGGGGTGGATGATGCCGGTTACTGCGTATCCGAATTTTGTTTCTTCGTCGCGGATGCTGTGGCCGCCGACTACTGTGCAGCTGGCTTCGATCATTTTGGAGAGGCCGCCGGCCAGGATTCGCTCGAGGATTTCGATGTCGGCTTTTTCGGGGAAGCAGACCAGAGCTAGCGCGGTTAACGGCTTTCCGCCCATGGCGTAGACATCGCTTAGCGCGTTGGTGGCTGCAATCTGGCCGAATGTGTAGGGGTCGTCGACGATGGGGGTGAAGAAGTCGACGGTCTGGACGAGCGCGGTGTCGGGCGTGAGTTGATACACTCCGGCGTCGTCGGCGTGGTCGAAGCCGACTAGAACATTCGGGTCGTGTTGCCGGGCTAATTTCCCAAGCACCGTGTCCAGCACCGCCGGACTCAGCTTGGACGCTCAACCGGCGGCTTTTACGGACTCCGTCAGGCGGAATGGTTTTGTTTCGGGCACGAGAAGATTGTAAATGGGCCACGAAGTCAAAAGTCAGAAGTCAAATTGAAGAAGTAAAAGCTAAA
>JBAWBE010000266.1:0-4894 GCA_049589635.1 Terriglobales bacterium | reverse complement strand
AAGCAGGCAATTCTCCGGCCCAAAGATCCATCTTTCATCGTTTCCTCCACCGGTTTAATGAACAATTCCACAAGCTGCTCGATTTCTACGAGCGCTGCGTAACTCGCGCCCTGGCGCGGCCTGGAAGAACTGTAGCCCTTATCTCGATGGGCATTGCGGTAATGCTGATCGGCATTTTCCCTTTTGTCGGGACGGCTTACTTTCCTCGCACCGACCCCGGACAGTTTGTCATCAACGTGAAAGCCCCGAGCGGCTCGCGGCTTGAGGTCAGCAATCAATACATCGCGCGCGTCGAGCAGGAAATTCGGCAGATCATCCCGTCCGACGATCTCGGAATGATCGTCTCCAACATCGGCATTACGCCCGATCTGTCCGCCATCTACACCAGCAACTCCGCTATGGATACGGCGTTCGTGCTGGTCAGCCTCAAGGAAGACCATTCGGTCGGAAGCTATGAGTACATGCGTCGCGTCCGTCGCAAACTCGCGCAGGATTTGCCCGAACTGAATACATATTTTCAGGCGGGTGGATTAGTCGATTCCGTGATCAACCTTGGTTTGCCCGCGCCCATCGACATTCAGATTCGCGGCAACGATCTCGATGGCGCCTATGAAATCGCCACCAACATCGCCAACCAGATAAGAAGCCGCAAAGGCGTAAGCAGCGTTCTGATTCCACAGGATCTTCACTATCCCGGCCTCGAATTGAACATCGACCGCGAGCGTGCCAGCCTGATTGGGCTCACGCCTAAACAGGTGGTCGACAATGTAATTACCGCCCTCACCTCTGACGGCATGATTGCGCCCAGTTACTGGATCGATCCGAAGACCGGCAACAACTACATGCTCACCGTACAGTATTTCGATAAGCAGATTCAGAACATGAGCATGGAAGACTTCAAGCAGATTCCGCTGCGCGCGGCGAACAATGCGAACTACACACCCTTGCAGTCGGTGGCTGATATCAAACAAATGAACACTCCCACCGAGGTCGATCACTATCAACTTCAACGCGTGATCGACATTTACGTCATGCCTTCAGGCGAGGCTCTGGGCGGGGTGCAGAGTGAAGTCAACAAAATCGTCGATCAAACCAAGCTGCCGGAGAACACGCGAGTGAGCGTGCTCGGATCGGTAGTGGGAATGCAGGAATCGTTCAAACGCTTTTCCATCGGCCTTCTGCTCGCCATCGTGCTGGTCTACCTGATTCTGATGTCGCAGTTCGCTTCCTTCGTCGACCCGCTCATCATCCTTCTTGCGATCCCTCCGGGACTGGCGGGAGTCGTACTCGTCCTCTGGCTCACGCACAGCACATTCAACATCATGTCTCTGATGGGCGTGATCATGATGACCGGCATCGTCGTTTCCAACAGTATTTTGATCGTGGAATTTGCCCGGCAATTGCGCAAAGAAGACTATTCGCTTCAGGATGCGCTTGTCCGGGCGTGCAAGATTCGCCTGCGCCCGATTCTCATGACCTCGCTGGCGACTCTCCTGGGCATGCTGCCGATGGCGCTCGGCATCGAGACCGGCAGCGAACAATATGCTCCGCTGGCCCGCGCCGTTATTGGCGGACTGGCCGTCTCGGTCGTAATTACGGTCTTTCTTGTCCCGGCGGTTTATCTGATGGTTCACCGGAAAGACAAAGATAAAAATGAAGATCAGCCGGAGGAACAATCCGCATGAAATGGGAAGCAATAGTTCTTTTTGGCGGCGTGGCTATGAGCACATTTGGCTTCGCCCAATCGACGCAGCCTGCGCAACCCGCATCGGGTCCGGCACGCCTTTCCGTGAAAGATGCCGAGTCGATCGCTCTCAAGAACAATCCTGCGATTTCAGAGGCGCGTCTGAATGCGCTCGCCTCCGAACAAGTGACACGCGAGGTGCGCTCTAACCTTTGGCCGCAGACCTATGCGGACATCACCGCCGTCGACTCGCGCAATAATAGCCGCATTACGGCCGGCGCTTTGAACAACCCGATCGTCTTCACAAGAGCCGCTGGAGGTGCAACGTTAAACCAGTTGATTACAGATTTTGGCCACACCACCAATCTCGTGTCGAGCGCGCGTCTTCAGGCCAAGGCCGACGAGCAGAGTGCAGTCGCAACGAAAGAAGATGTGCTTCTCGCGGTGGATCATGCCTTCTACAGCGCGCTGGAGTCTCATGCGATTCTGCGCGTCGCGGAGCAGACGGTTGCTTCGCGGCAGTTGCTCTCCGACCAGGTCTCCGCGCTCACCAGAAGCAAGCTGAAGTCGGACCTCGACCTGAGCTTTGCAAACGTGAATTTAGCGCAGGCCAAACTTCTGTATCTCGATGCGCTGAACAATGACAAGGCGGCCGTGGCGAGTTTGTCCGCGATTTTAGGGTATCCAACGTTAGAACAGTTTGAGTTGATCAACGATACCGATTCGTTGACGCCGCCGCCCGCCGAGATCGATCAGCTGATTGCCGAAGCATTTGCCAAGCGCCCCGAAATTCTCGCCCTCGAATTTGCATCTGAATCGGCGGACAAGCTCCATCAGGCAGACCGCGATCAGAATCTTCCGACTATCAGCGCCCTCGCCGCCTACGGCGATTCTCCCGTGCGCGACGATCGCGTGTACGGTCCCTACGCAGCGGTTGGTGTCAATGTACAGATTCCGATCTTTAACGGTTTTTACTTTTCGGCGAAGTCGCATGAAGCCGACTTGCGCTCGCAAGCGGCCCGCCAGAAACTCTCGGACCTCCGCAATCGCATCTCACGCGACGTACGCACCAGCTGGCTGACCGCCGGCACAGCCTTCGATCGCGTCAGTGTCAACGAGCAACTGCTCGCCCAGGCGAATCTGGCTCTCGACCTCGCCCAGACACGCTACAAACTTGGATTGAGTTCGATCGTTGAACTCAGTCAGGCGCAGCTTCAACAGACTCAGGCGGAAATAGGAAGCGCGCAGGCCGGGTTCGAGTATCGACTGGCGTTGTCGATCCTGCGTTATCAAACCACTGGATTGTAAGACCACCGGCCGACAAAGAGGGACGAACGGGTCCAGCTCCTCGCTAACATTCGCGCCCCGGCTTCGTCCTACCTTTGTCCTAACGCTGTCCTAAGGGCGCGTCGTCGCCGTTATGTCTACCTTCTTTCTTTCCGTCAATGGAAAGCGCCATCAATTAGAAGCCGATCCGGAGATGCCTTTGCTCTGGGCATTGCGCGATCTGCTGCATTTGACCGGAACAAAATACGGATGCGGTATGGGCATTTGCGGTGCCTGCACGGTGCATGAGGATGGGAGTGCGGTGCGCTCTTGTCAGATCACGCTCTCGGTGACGGCCAATAAGAACTACACCACCATCGAAGGCCTTTCCGTCAATGGAGATCATCCCTGCCAGCGCGCTTGGCTGGAGGAAGACGTCTCGCAGTGCGGTTACTGCCAGGCCGGCATGACCATGTCAGCCGTAGCGCTGCTCAGCGAAAAGAGAAATCCCAGCGACGCAGAAATTGATGCGGTCATGTCCGAACACATCTGCCGTTGCGGCACCTATCAGCGCATTCGCAAAGCAATTCATAGCGCAGCGGCGCACGGGACGAAAACGTGAAGGCCGAAACCGTCGTTCGCGAAACCAAGAATTGCGAACCCATGAAGGTCCAAACCATGAAGTCCGAAGCGAAGGCGGTGAAATGAAAACGACCACCCGCCGCACGTTCCTGAAAACCGGCGCCATTGCAGGAGCAGGCCTTGCCTTCGCGCTCGATCTCCGGATCCCAGCCAGTGCCGAAACTCCGGTTGAGTTTTCGCCCAACGCCTTCATCCAGATTCGTCCCGACAACACAATCGGTGTCTGGGTCACGCGTTCCGAGATGGGGCAAGGTGTGCGAACTACGCTTCCTATGATGCTCGCCGATGAACTGGAAGCCGACTGGTCGCAGATAACGCTCGAACAGGCTCCCACGATTCCACGCTTCAAAGGCATCCGCTTGCGAACGAGCGGCAGCGGCAGCACAGAAGGTACCTACAAGGTGATGCGCAAAGCGGGCGCGACCGCGCGCACCATGCTAATCGCCGCGGCCGCCGAAAAGTGGGGCGTTGAGCCGGCCACATGCCGGGCGCAGTCCGGAACCGTAACTCACTCGTCGAGCGGAAGAAAACTTTCGTATGGAGCATTAGCCACGGCAGCGATGCAGCAGCCCGTCCCGGAGAATCCTCCGCTCAAAGATCCGAAAGACTTCCGCTATATCGGTAAGCCAATGAAGCGGACTGACGGGCCGGCAATCATGACCGGTCGCGCGGTTTACGGCCTCGACGCGCGCGTTTCTGGAATGCTGCAGGCGGTGATGAAACGCTGCCCTTACATCGGCGGACGCGGAGTGAGTTTTGACGCTCGCAAGGCAATGGCAGTCTCCGGCGTGCGCCACGTTGTGCCGATTAAAGCCGGCATCGCAACCGGAGTTGCGGTGGTCGCGGACCACACCTGGGCAGCGATGAAGGGCGCCGAGGCTCTTGAAGTGACTTGGGACCCGGGGCCGAACCATAACTTTGATTCGGACGCTTTCCTGCGCGAAATGGAGAGCGCTATTCATGAGCCGGGATTTTTTGTACGCGGCGATGGCGATGCTGATAAGGCGCTGCCCGCCGCTGCCCGCCGGATTGAATCCATCTATGAATTTCCTTTCCAAGCGCACGCTCCGCTCGAAACCATGAACTGCATCGCGGATGTGCGCGCAGACTCCTGCGAAATCTGGGTTCCCACGCAGACTCCGACGACCGCGCAGGAAGATGTCGCCAAACTGCTTGCCCTGCCCGCCGACTCGGTCAAAGTGAATGTCACTCTTTTAGGCGGAGGATTCGGGCGTCGCCTGTTCGTCGACTATGTCCCTGAAGCAGTCGAGTTATCGAAGGCCATCGGCAAGCCTGTTCAAC
>JBAWBE010000265.1:0-29442 GCA_049589635.1 Terriglobales bacterium | reverse complement strand
ATATCTACAAAGCCGGACAAGACTGCCTTCGCCTTAAACTCCTCCCCAACCTGAAAAAAGAAGGCATCCACATCTTCGAGTACGCGCACCTCGAGGACGAAGACAAGACCGCCGCCAATCGTTATTTCTCTGAGACCGTTTTCCCCACGCTCACTCCGCTAGCCTTCGATCCCGGCCGCCCTTTTCCGCACATTTCGAATCTAAGTCTCAACCTCGCGGTCCTCATTCGCGACAGTCAAGGCGTCGAGCATTTCGCCCGCGTCAAAGTTCCCGACAGCCTTCCGCAGTTGGTCAACATCACCAGCCTCCGGGAGGTGAGAAAAGACGCGAAGAAGGACTCGAAAAAAGACGCCAAAAAAGACGCCAAAAAAGATTCCATAACAAAACCCAAGCCTCCCAAGCCCCTCCATTTCGTCTGGCTGGAGCAGCTGATCATTCACAATCTCCAATCGCTCTTCCCCGGCATGGAGATTCTCGAGGCCCATCCCTTCCACGTAACCCGCGACGCCGATTCCGCCATTCAGCAGCTCGAAGCGGGAGACTTGCTCGAGTCCGTCGAAGAAGGCGTCTGGCAGCGCCGTTTCGCCGACGTGGTTCGTCTGGAAGTCAACCACAACATGCCCGCCGAAATTCTGGAGATTCTTTTGAAGAATCTCGAACTCGATCGCGAAGACGTCTACAAGATGACCGGCCCGCTGGCCCTGAACCGCCTCAAGCATCTCGGCTCCATCGATCGCTCCGACTTAAAAGACAAGCCTTTTGCCCCCTGCGTAGTTCCCTCCCTGCAACCGCAAGAGGAAGGAGAAGACATTTTCTCTGCCATTCGTCGTCAGGACATTCTTCTCCACCACCCCTTCGACTCCTTTCAGCCAGTAGTGGCCTTCCTGCAAAAAGCTGCAAAAGATCCCGCGGTGCTCGCCATCAAAGTCACTCTCTACCGCGTAGGCCGCAACGCCCCGGTAGTCGAGGCCCTCCTCGAAGCCATCGACAATGGCAAGCAGGTAGCAGTCTTGGTCGAACTGAAAGCCCGCTTCGACGAAGAGAGCAACATCGAGTGGGCGCGAAAACTGGAGCGTGAAGGCGTTCACGTCGTCTACGGCCTGATGAATCTGAAAGTCCACTGCAAAACCGCATTAGTAGTTCGCCAGGAAAAAGATCGCATCCGCCGCTACGTTCATCTCTCCACCGGCAATTACAACAGCCTCACCTCGCAGCTCTACACCGATGTCGGCCTGCTCACCTGCGACGAAGCGATCGGCGAAGATTGCACCGACCTCTTCAATTACCTGACGGGATATTCCGCAAAAGTCGAATACAGAAAATTGCTCGTAGCGCCTGTCAATCTGCGCGATCGTTTCGAGCAGTTAATCCGCCGCGAAATCGACCACCACAAAAAGGATGGCCACGGCCATCTCATCTTCAAGATGAATGCGCTAGTCGACCGCCGCATGATCCAGCTTCTCTACGAAGCCTCGCAAGCCGGAGTGCAGGTCGATCTCCTGGTACGCGGCATCTGCTGTCTGCGTCCCGGCATCCCCGGCGTAAGCGAAAACATCCGCGTGACCAGCGTGGTAGGCCGCTTCCTCGAACACAGCCGCATCTTCTATTTTCACAACGGCGAAAAAGAGGAAGTCTATCTGGGCAGCGCCGACATGATGCCGCGCAATCTGAATCGCCGCGTAGAACTAGCATTCCCCGTTCAGGATCCGAAGCTGGTCCGCCATCTCCGCGACGAAATTCTAGCGACCTATCTCAATGAAGTAGTTAAAGCCCGCCACATGAACTCCGACGGCGTCTACACCCGCGACTCACGCCACACTCACCGCCGCGAACAAAACAGCCAGGAATTGTTCCTCAAACAATCCGCCCAGCGCTCTTCTTCCTAGCGGTACAGAATTGCACTCAGAATTTCGCGTTTCGAAACAAGCACTGTCATCCTGAGCGGAACAGTGCAAGCGCAGCGCAGCACTGCGGAGTCGAAGGACCGCAACAATGAAACAGCCCGATCTGCCGCTTCAGGGAATTCTCCCGCGAAAGCGGGGTAATTCATTAGTAACGCAGGCGCAGCCCTACAGCAAAATCCAGCCCCCTCTAGGGCTTACCGGCAAGCTGCTTCCCAGCAACTAATCTCCGTCCGCCGGGTTCTTACCAGAGTCCAGCGGATAAAGGACGACCATGCCCACTCCCTCAATCCGCGCCGCGCTAATCGCTTTAGTAGCGATGCTAACCTGCGCCTCGATGGCCAGCGCCTCCGCCACTCTGCTCCTTGAAGAGCCCTATGGACACATGGGCTTCTTCACCGGCACGGGCCACGCCGCCGTCTATCTCAGCAACATCTGCGCCGATAAGGATGCTCCGCAAGTCCTCCGCGCCTGCAAGGAAGGTGAAACCGGCGTTGTCATAAGCCGCTACGATGGCGTTGCTGGATACGACTGGCTGGCGATCCCGCTCATCCCGTATCTCTACGCCGTCGATCGCCCCGAAGACATCCCGCTTTTCGCCGACGCAAAAATGGCCGCGTTCCTCCGCGACAGCTATCGCCGCAAGCATCTCGAACAAATTGTCGCCGACAACGCCGACGGCACAACTCCAGGAGGCAACTGGTATGAGCTAACCGGCTCCTCGTACGATCGCACTATCTATGGCTTCGAAATCGAAACGACGCCAGAGCAGGACGCCGAGCTAATAAAAAAATTAAGCGCCTCGCCCAATCGCTCCCACTTCCACCTGCTCTCCCGCAACTGCGCCGACTTCGCGAAAGACATCATCAATTTCTATTACCCGAAAACCCTGCACCGCAGCGTAGTCGCCGACGCCGGCATCACCACTCCAAAGCAAATTTCAAAATTGCTGGTAAAGTTCCACACGCATCACACAGACATCGCCTTTTCGCGTTTAGTAATCGCGCAAGTCCCCGGCAGCATGCCGCGCAGCACGAATCCCAAAGGCGTAGTCGAGTCCTTCCTCAAATCGAAGAAGTACATTGTGCCCAGCGCCATCGCCAGCCCGATCTTTGCCGGCTGCGTCGTCGCCGTCTACGTGGGCACAGGCGCAGGCCGTTTCCAGCCCGATCGCGACGCTCTCGTCTTCAATCCCGGCAGCGATCCCCAACCGCCCATTGCCCGAGAAGATCGCAAAGCCTATCAGCAGGAGTTGAAGGAATTGCTCGCGCAATCCGATTCTGCCGCCAACCAGGCCAAAGCCTGGGAGCGCCTCCAGTCCAAAGCAACAACAGATTTCGACGATCAGGATGCGCCCATCCTTATTCTGCAGTCGCAAGCCGGAGATCAACCAATCCGCCTCGGCGCATCCGCAACCAACGTGTTGAATGGCACAGCTCCGCCGCAACTCGCCCAGCAGATTCTCGCAGCCCATCTCGAATCGGAATTGCGCCACGCGCCACCCAATGGCATCTCGCGAAGCGACCTCTCCCGCGACTGGAACCTCCTTCAGCAAACCATGCCGAAGCAGGCTAACCTTCGCGAGCCCGCGGCTGAGACCGTCGCCGCGCGCGAATCGCCCGCGACCAAAAAAGAATCACCTCAAGAAGCAGACACGACCCACGTGTCATCGTCGCACCCGAGCGCCTCCATCTCAGACGACCTCAATCACGACTCAGACCCAACTCACCACAGCGACGGCCCCTAAATTCACCTTGTCATCCTGAGTGACCGGGGTCCCCACCACGCACGCTTTTCGCGTGGTGGGGGAGCGAAGGATCTGCTCTCGCGGTACTCCTAAGTCATGCAACAATGATGCTCCCAAATAGTTCGGGCATAGTGGCCCATAAATACATCCGACCCACGCCATGTCCGCGCCAGATGCCCCGCCAGAAGCCTGCTCTGGATACTATCTTCCCTAGTCCTGCGCTTTAGCTGACAATCTTTTCACTCTACCCAAGCACTCAAAACCCGTATACAGTAAAGGTCGCTTCTCGTAGTTCTCCACCACAAAAAAAAGGGGATTTCCGCTTGAAATTGCACGCAAGGCTCACCATCACGTCCGTTTTCATCTTCGCATTGGTCTTGACCCTGACCGGCGCAGCCGGTGCCCAAACCTGGACACCTCTCAACAATCAACCCGGCGCCAACGTTGGCGTCATGCTCCAACTCAGAGACGGCAGGATCCTCGTTCACGAAGAACAGAGCGGAAACTCCGCCATGTGGCACATCCTCACCCCCGACGCCTCCGGCAGCTACATCAACGGCACCTGGAGTTCCGGCGGCAAACTGCCTTCCGGCTACGCTCCCTGGTTCTTCGGTTCCCAGGTTCTGCTCGACGGCAAGACCATCGTGGTCGAAGGTGGAGAGTACAACAACGGTTCGCAGGTCTGGACCACCCTCGGTGCGGTTGGCACCATCTCCGGAAGTTCCATCACTTGGGCAAAAAACAATCCTCCCTCCGGCTGGTCTACCGTCGGCGACGCCGAGAGCGTGATCCTCGCCGACGGAACCTACATGCAAGCGAACTGCTGCACGTCGCAGAATGATTTGTACGGTGGTCCGAATACCTGGACCGCGACCGGCTCGGTCAACCAGTCCAGCAACGATGAATCCGGCTTTACTCTTCTGACCAACGACGAAGTGCTCACCGTGGATACGAAAAATTCCTCATGCGGAGGAAGCACGGGCTCCGAACTCTACAATCAGGTCACCGGCGTCTGGTCCTGCGGTCCCAACACTCCCGTCAAACTCTACAACCCCAACGATGAAGAATTGGGCGCCGCTGTTCTGATGTACAACAACAAAGTTATGCAGTTCGGCGGCAACGTCGTTGCCACCGCGATCTACGACGTCGCCAGCAACACCTGGACGGCCGGCCCAACTCCAGCAAAAAACATGGATCAAGCCGACGGCCCCGCTGCTCTTGAGCCGAACGGCAAAGTCCTCGCCATGTTGAGCCCCGGCCTCTTCCAAGGCGGTTGCCAGTTCGTCGAGTACGATCCGATCGCCAACACCTTGTCGAACACCGCCAATCCCACCAACTGCCCGTCCGACTCCTCCTACGTTGGGCACCTGATGGTTCTCCCCACCGGCCAGATCATGTTCACCGACTTCAGCGGCTTGGTCGAAATCTACACGCCAGGCGCCGGCGCAGTTTCCGGCGTAGCCCCGACCGTCAGCTCCGTCCCTTCATCCCTAAACAGCCCCTCGAATAACAACGTCCTCTCGGGCATTCAACTGAACGGTCTGACCGAAAACAATGCCTACGGTGACGACTATCAGGGAGCGACCAACTACCCGCTCGTTCAGCTCACGCAGGTAAATGCTCCTAACGGCGTTTACTACGCCACTACTCACGATGAAGCAACTCACTCCATCGCTCCTTTCACTGCCAACACCACCGAGTTCGACCTGCCCGCCGGCATCCCCGGTGGTAATTACAACTTGACAGTGATCGCCAACGGCATCGAGTCGAACGCCGAGCCGGTTACGGTTCAGGCCGGTCCCGACTTCAGCCTGACCGCCAGCCCGAGCACACTCAGCATCGCTCAAGGCGCCAACGGCACGAGCACCATCACGGTCGTTCCTTCGAACGGCTTCAATGGCTCCGTCACCCTGACGGCCGCCGGTCTTCCGAACGGAGTAACCGCACAGTTCGCTCCGAATCCGGCATCCACCACCAGCACCCTCACGCTCTCGGCTAGTGGAACTGCCACCAAGGGAACCTCGACCGTAACCATCAGCGGCACATCCGGGAACCTGACCAGCACCACAACGATCGCGCTCACCATCACCGCCGGAGGCGGCCCGGCCGTTACTCTGTCGACAACCTCGCTGGCGTTCGCGAACGTCGTTGTAGGAAACACGAGCGCTGGAAAAACTGTCACCATGACTAACTCTGGGACGGCGACGCTCACCATCTCGAGCATCGCAACCAGCGGTGATTTCGCCCTAACCACCAGCACCAAGCCTTGCGGCGCAACCCTGCTTCAGGGACAGAATTGCAAGATCGAGGTTACGTTCACTCCGACTCAGGTTGGAGCCCGTACCGGAACCTTGACCATCACCGACAACGCTGCAAACAGCCCGCAGACTGTGGCCCTCTCCGGCACAGGCACCGTGCCAGTCACGTTGACGCCCGCCACCAAGACCTTCCCAGCCACCAAGGTGGGATCGAGCAGCGGCGCCAAGGTCTTCACTCTGACCAACAAACAAAGCGTAGCCCTGACCGGAATCTCGACCTCGACGACGGGAGACTTCAGTGTCTCTTCATCGACCTGTTCGACAAGTCTGGCCGCCAAAGCCAACTGCAAGATCAGCGTGATCTTCACTCCCACGCAGACCGGCACGCGGACAGGCAGCTTGCAGGTAAGCGACAGCGCAGTCGGCAGTCCGCAGTCCTCAAGCCTGACAGGAACCGGCAAGTAAGCGGCTCTAAGTAACCAGCCCCGGAGGGGCGACCAAACCTCCACAATGGGGCCGCGCAAAGCGGCCCCATTTTTATAGGAGATTTCTTTCCTTGAATGAACAGTGGGTGGCTTGGTGGCTTAAGCGCCGAAATTACTTCAGCCTCGCATACTCCGCTTTAGCTTGCTTCAGGATGGGAATGTCGGGGTCGGCGTCCTTCCACAAGCAAAAAAATTCCTGATACGCAGCCCGAGCCTTAAAAGTGTCGCCCTGCATGGCATAAGCGCGGGCTAGGCCCACCCGCGCCACGGCGCCGATGGGATTGTTCCCGACCGCACCTGGGTAATCCATAAATTTCTGGAACTCGGCGGCAGCTTCCCGCCCCTGGTGCAACACCAGAAATGCCTGCCCGCGCACATAAATGGGGAGAAACGGCGGTGCGACCGTCTGCGCCAGATCATAGCGCGACGTGACCTCGAGGTCGCGCACAGCTTTGGCCGGATTATTTTGAGATAGCTGAATCGCAGCTCGTATTGTCGCCATTCCGTACAGGTTGACCATTTCGTCCACCGGCGAATTCTTTCTCCATTCGGCGGCGAGTGCTTCAGCACGTCGAGCATCTCCAACCAGAGCAAGCGCCATAACTGGAAGGTATCCATTTCCTCCGCCGCGCACGGCCAGCACCGCCGTAACGTCACGCCTCGCTTCCTCGGAACCAAAAAAGACTTCACGAAAGCAACCTTCAAAGGCGGACTTGAGGGCCCGCCAGCCCGCAGCCTTGTCTCCCACCTCGACTTCGGTCGCACGGCGAGTGAGCTCCCGCGCCTTCCGAAGGCGGCCGTGGTATGCCTCTGTGTCCGATTGCAGCGAGAGAAGAAGGCCCTCCCCTTCTTTGCCCGCTATCCGGACCTCCTGCCTCTGCATGCCGGCGGGATCGTTCCGGAGAAACGCCAACCGGTACAAGTTTGGTGCTTTGCGATATGAATCCGGGTCGCGGGCTTGCAAGGCCGCCTGCGCCTCATCCAGTCGATTCAACATGAGGGCTGACGTTACTAATTGCTCGTAGTTGCTATCGGCGTCGGGTTCCAGTCGCACGGATTCTCGGGCCTCCCGCAGAGACTCTTCGTATCGGCCAAGGTACCTATAAAGATGGGCCAGGATCCGCGCAGGCTTCGCTTCCCGTGGATACACTTGACGCCACTGTTCCAGCACCCGTACTTCTTTTTCAAACTCGCCCGTCACCACATCGTAGTAACTGGAATCGATGTAAAACCTTTCTCTGTCGCTCGTCCGATTGCGCAGTCCGAAGGCCTTTGTAGTGTCGTCATAGGGCTGACCGGCGATGCCTGCATCGGAACTCGCCTGTCCGAGGTACGCGTACGCCATGGCAAAATTCGGATCGAGTTCGGTGGCGCGCTTGAAAAACGGAATTGCGGCCAGGTTCCCCTTATCTTCCAAAGCCTTCAGGCCCTCGCTGTAAGCTTGCAATGCTGCCAGCGAAGGAGTGCTCGCCTGCTCCACCGGCATGGCATATTTCTCAATGGATCCTAAAGATTCCCCCAGTCTGCCGCGCAAACTGGCAGCCGCCTTGTCCAGCGCCGGAAGTATCCTCTCTTTACTCTCAACCCGAAACTGTTCGGCTCCCAGCGAATCTCCAGTAGCACAATTTATCGTTGTGAGCACAACAACATATTGCTGGCCGAGGTTGGCGATCGAGCCTTGCAGCATCGCATTGCCGTTCACTCGCTGGCAGAGGTCGCGCGCCATGTCGCCCGTAATCGGGATCCCGGCATCCCGCCCCATCAGCTTGAGCGCCTCGCTGATTTTTTGATCGGAAACAATGTTCAGATATGGCGATTGGTCCAGGTCCACGGCCACCGCCCCTTTGAGCGTGCCGTCAAAAACCGGGTCGCCCGTCCTGTTTTCAAAGTCGGCGACGACGAGGGTGTCCTTTTCCGTGAACCTTGGCGCCCGCTGCGATCGCCAGTACCATGCAGCGCCAAGGATGGCGACTGATACCGCCAACGTTCCGGCTATCGCCGCGAGTGCGACCCGACTTCCGAAAACTGTCGAACTCGCCCGTTCTTTCTCTTGCGTGATGACACTCGCCTCAATCGTCTCTTTCTGAAAAATGAGTTCGCTGGTGTCGCTTCGGTCTGCGGTGGCTAACTCCGAAACAACCTTTCCATCGGGAGTAACAACCTGCACCGGCGCCACAAACTGATACCCTCGCCCCGCTAGTGTGACGATATATCTGTTGTCGCCCCGCTTCTCGTCGAGTGCCCGTCTCAGCACGGAGATGCTTTGCTCCAGGCTGTGCTCGTCGACAAAAGTGTCTGGCCAGACATTCTTTAGCAGTTCGTCGCGGGTAAGAACCTTTCCTGAGTTCTGCACAAAGTACAACAGCACGTCGAAGGCCCTGTAGTTAAGCGTGATGACCTCCGCTTCCCGTCGCAGCGTGCGCGCGAGGGCATCGACCCGAAATTCTCCAAATTGGAATATCCCTTCTGTTTTTAATGACATAGAGGACAGTGAGGACCGTTGAGAACTTTTGAGATCGTGTGACTCGCCTTTTCTGCGCGACTGCGCCAACATTCGCGGCCTGAACCATGAGGCGGCATGAACCGAATTTATCAGTGGCTATCCGAGCGGACAAGCTTCTTCCGTTCTGACAGGTCCAGCTCTGGCAGGTTCAGCCCTGACAGGTCCAGATCTGACGGTTCCGACGACCGTACGGGCCGCACAGTCTGCACTCAAGTGACGGTACGGCAGGAACGCACGACCCTAGTGGTGCGTGGCCAGGCGGCGCGCGTCGATTTCTGCCCACTTTGCGGAAGCAAGCTAGCTCCGCCGCAAGCGGAACAGGCAAGGGCTCGCCTTTTTGACGGTTCGATCTCGCAGGAAACCGATCCCGTCGATGACCGTTCCCCACGGATCCTGGGAGATTCGGGCCGCGCTCCGCCCCCGCGCCCGGACAAACGTCGTGGGAAACGAAGGTGAGAGACGAAAGGAACGACTAACAAGAAAAACATAATGGAGAAAATTATGAAAAGCCACGAAAAGAAGACAGAGAAGACAGAAAAGAAAAAGATGAAGTCCACATCAGCAGGCTGCGTTGCCGCAATGACCCTGTTGGCTGCGCTAACCATTTCAGTTCCATTGTCTTCGGTCCCATTACTCGCCCAAGACTTCACTGAGTTCGACGTTCCGGGCGCGACTGATACCCTTCCGTCAGACATCAACTCGGCAGCGACGATAGTGGGAAACTACATTTTCCCGAACAACGCATTTGGCGCCTTCGTGCGCACTCCTAAAGGGAGATTCACGACCTTTGATGTCGCGGGCGCGGGTACTGGAGCAAACCAGGGTACCAGCGCTTGGAGCATCAACGCGAAAGGCGAGATCACGGGATATTACGTTGACGGCAGCAATGTATCTCACGGCTACCTGCGCTCTCCCGACGGCGCCATCACCTCCATCGACGTTCCCGGCGCGGGTACCGGTTCCGGCCAGGGTACTCTCGCTTTTAACATCAACTCGGAAGAGGAGATTGCGGGTGAATATATTGACGGCAGTAATGTGACTCACGGCTTCGTGCTCGTGCCCGGCCCCGGCCGCTTCACTTCTTTTGACGCTCCCGGCGCTGGCACAGGCCCCGGCCAGGGCACCCAAACCGCGTCCGAGGATGGCCTCACCCGGAAGGGTGCAGTAGCCGGAGGGTACGTTGACGGGAACGACGTCGTTCACGGATTACTCGTTCTTGCAGATGGCACCATGACCACATTTGACGTCGCGGGCGCGGGCTCAGGCCCAGGCACCTATCAAGGTACATATCCCCGAGGCATCGACCCAAGAGACACGATTTCGGGATACTACATCGACGGTAACAACGTCTATCACGGCTTCCAGCGCCTTAAGCATGGTGCCGTAACTACCTTCGACGTTCCCGGCGCAGGCACGGCGTCCGGCCAGGGCACCCAGGGAGAGAACATCGACGCGTTTGGAGTTATTAACGGACAATTCATTGACGGAAGCAATGTATCTCACTGCTTCCTGTTCATCCCCGGCCGGGGCGGCATCCGTGGCTCCATCACCACACTCCCTGATGCTCCAGGCGCAGGCACTTCGCCCGGACAGGGCACCTTCGTAGGAGGGTCAATCATCCCCTATGGGGAGAGGGGCCATCCCCGAGGGCAGCAGTTTGCAGGATACTACGTTGACCAAAATAACTTGTATCACGGCTACCTGATGACGATATTCCCTCCCCCGACGCAGTAGACGCAGCTCGATAAGTGTAGTTGTAGTACCCATCAGAGAAGGGGCACAGCGGAGTCATGCCCTTTCTCTGTTTTAATTCCCATATCACGGTCGGATGTCCCAGGTTTCGCCGGCTGCCCCACCCTTCGGTTTTTGAAGGGTGGGACCCCACATCCACCGACCGCTTGGGATTTTCATTTGGCAGGTGGGTGGGCCACATCAGCGCGGAGAGTATAGCCCGGGCCTTGCCTTTGAACGCTGACACAAAAGAACCGGGGGGTGCGCCACTTCTCGTGCTTTTCGAGAAGTGGCCCATCCACACCGCCCTCAGAACGAGACTTTGCCCTCACGCGGCTGGCTCTCGAATTTTCATCTTGAGGACGTCCTGCTCATTCGAAAATCAAATTTATTGTATTGCTGTGTCTTCGCTTACAAAGGGCATCCAGGCCGGCAACTTTAACAAGCATTGTACATACAATAGAGCATGCACAATGAGGAAACCCTCGGACCGCCTTACCCCCTGCGCTCTTTCACCATGATCTCCCGCAGAGCCTCGTTGATCCGAGTCTGGTACCCGCGCCCATCTCGTTGAAACCATTCCAGAACATCCGCATCCAGCCGCAAAGTAACCGGTTTTTTCATCGGCCGATACATGCCAGCCAGTTCCTCCGGCAAGTATCGCGCCCGCTGCCGTCGTCCCGTCCGCAACCCCGCCGCAGCTGCCAGTTTCGTAATTTTCCCGCCTTTTTTCTGCCGTCCGCTAACCCGTTTCTTATGTTTCATCTGGACCTCATTGTAAGTACACAATCATACTAACATAAATGTCAACTGTTCCACGTGGAACACTATGAACAATGTTCCCCATGGAACATCCTAAAATGGAACCTCCTGGAAAAAGGAAACATCATCACCCCGCCAGCACCGCGTCGATAGCCTGCAACTCCTCCGCCGCAAACTTAAGATTCTTAAGAGCCGCCACGTTGTCGTCCACCTGCGACACCTTGCTGGTCCCCACCAGGGCGCTGGTAACCCGGGGATCGCGCAGCACCCAGGCCACCGCCATCTCCGCCAGAGTCTGTCCGCGCCGCCGAGCTATCTCATTCAAACCCCGAATCTTAGCCATCGTTTTGTCGTCGATGCTACTCTTCTTAAGAAAAAAATCCCGCGCCGCCCGCGAGTCCCCAGGAATCCCCGAGAGATACCGATCAGAAAGCAATCCCTGCGCCAGCGGGCTAAAGACGATGCACCCAACCCCTTCTTTCCCAAGTACATCAAGCAACCCCTGCTCCGGCTCCCGCACAAACATCGAATACTTAGGCTGATGAATCAGGCAAGGCGTACCCAGCTCCCGAAGAATCTTGACAGCCTGTAAAGTCTGCTCCGCCGTATAAGCCGAGATCCCCGCATAGAGCGCCCGTCCAGAGCGGACAGCAGTGTCCAGCGCCCCCAAAGATTCCTCCATAGGCGTCTCAGGATCGGGCCGGTGATGATAAAAGATGTCAACATAATCAAGCCCCATCCGAGCCAAACTCTGATCAAGGCTCGCCAGTAAGTACTTGCGGGAGCCCAGGTCACCGTACGGGCCGGGCCACATATCCCAACCGGCCTTGGTCGAGATGATCATTTCATCCCGGTACGGTCGAAAGTCTTTTTTGAAAATCCGGCCAAAGTTCTCTTCCGCAGAGCCGTAAGGTGGGCCGTAGTTATTGGCTAAATCAAAATGCGTGATGCCGAGATCGAAGGCGCGCCGCAGCATGGCGCGTGAGTTCTCGAAATTATCCACGCCTCCGAAGTTGTGCCAGAGCCCGAGCGAGATGGCGGGCAGCTTGATGCCGCTCCGTCCCGAGCGGCGATACTCCATGGAATCGTAACGATGGCTGTCAGCAACGTACATGCGTTCTCCTTCAAGGCACGTCAAAGGCTCGGATTCAGTTTAGCCGACCAGAAAAAGCTTAACCACAGGGACACAACGATTGCGAAAAAAAAGATAACTGAGGAAAAGATAACGGAGAAAAACCATCAGCCTAGTCGTACTTCTCATAGCGGATCGAGGTGCGGTCCCAGCCCATGCTCTTGAGCAGTTCCCGATTCGCCTTGACCATTTTATCGAGTCCGCAGATGTAAGCGTGCATGTTTTCGCTCTTTCGATCGCCGACGATTTCTTTGACGTGCTCTTGAACGTAGCCCCGCAGCCCGCGCCACTCGGCGATTGCGCGGCTCAGAGTCGGAACGAAGTGGAAGTTCTTGTGTGCCGCCGAGAGACGATTAAATTCCTCGGCGTAATAAAGATCGTGTTCGGTGCGAGCGCCGAACAAAAGCCACAGCTCTTTTCCCTCATGCCGCTCCGGATCGGCGAGCAGCCAGTGCAGCATGGAGCGGAATGGAGCGATGCCTGTTCCCGTTGCGACGAAGATGGTATCGCGCATGGGTGGATGCAGGATGAAATTTCCGAATGGCCCCTGGAAGGCTATCTGCTGGCCTTCGGCCATATTGCAGAGATGGTTCGACATGAAGCCTTCATGTACGCGATTCAGGCAGAGCGCCACGTGTCCGTTCTCAGGCGGCGAGGCAATCGAATAGGCGCGCGTGATCTCTTCGCCATCGGGCGTTGTCGCTTTGATGGAGAGCCACTGGCCGGGAACGAAGCCGAAGTGCGGCACGCCGTCGACTTCGAACTCGAGGTGCCGCGTGAAATCGGAGAGCGCGATAGAGCGAACCAAGGTCGCAGAATGAGTTTGGAATTGAGCCATCCGATATCTAGATGACTTGGATCGGCAGTTGGTCGCCGATGTCGACGAAGACGCGCAGTGGACCAGTTAGCGGGTGGACCTAAATTCAAGCCTCCAACCCATTGACATCTCTAAGCGTCCCGCCTATTGTTTTCGCAATCGAGTCAGGATGAGGGGCGTAGTTTGTTGAACTTTATTCGAAAGGGAAACTCTATGAGCGACGATGCAAAAAACGATACGTTTTCGCGCCGTGGATTTCTGGGAATGGGATCGGCGGCGCTGGCGGCAGCAGGCATATTAGCGAAGGATATTGCGGCGCAGGAACGTGCTCCTTATCCCACGAAGGGCGATAAGAGTTCGAGCGCGCCGGGACCGGGGAATTCGGTGCTCGACCAGCAGAATCCGGATTCGTTCTTGCCTCCGCAAAGCGATGCCGGGGGAGTTCAGACCTTTAAATATCCTTTTGGCCTCGGCCACAAGCGGATGCAGGAGGGTGGATGGTCGCGTGAAGTTACGGTGCGCGAGTTGCAGGTTTCGAAGTCCATCGCCGGCGTGGACATGCGATTGACGGCGGGCGGCATTCGCGAGCTGCACTGGCACACGGCGGCGGAGTGGGCCATCATGCTTTACGGAAACGCGCGCATCACCGGGCTCGATGCCGAGGGCAAGAGTTTTGTCGCGGACATAACGGAAGGCGATCTCTGGTATTTTCCCACCGGAATTCCACATTCGATTCAAGGACTGAATCCGGACGGCTGCGAATTTCTGCTCGTGTTCGACGACGGGAATTTTTCTGAATACGAAACCGTGCTGCTCACCGACTGGATGGCGCACACTCCGCATGACGTGCTGGCGGCGAACTTTGGCGTTGATCAGGCGGCCATGCAGAAGATGGTGCGGCGGGAGAAATTTATTTTTCAGGCTCCCGTGCCCGGCCCGTTGGCGGACGATTTGAAGGCGACGGCCGGGACACTCGGCCTCTCGAAGCAGGAATTCGCTTTTTATATGGGGCAATTTCCGGTTACGAAACGCACCAAGGGCGGCGAGGTGCGGATCGTCGATTCGAGCAAGTTCAAAGTTTCGACGACCATTGCGGCGGCCATTGTTACCGTGCATCCCGGTGGAATCCGCGAACTGCACTGGCATCCGAATGCCGATGAGTGGCAATTCTTCATTGCCGGCGCCGGGCGGCAGACGGTATTTGCCACGGGAGGCAGGGCGCGCACAATGGATTTTCAGGCGGGCGATGTGGGGTACATCCAGAAGACGCTTCCGCATTATGTGCAGAATACGGGCGACACGGATTTGAAATTCCTGGAGATGTTCAAGAGCAGTTTTTATCAGGACCTGGCGCTTTCGGAATGGCTGACACATACGCCGCCGGAGCTGGTGATTGCGCATCTGGGGATCGATCGGGCTACACTCGAGGCCATGCCGAAGGACGAGCCGGTGAATATGCCGAAGTGAGTGGCGAGCTGCGAGCAAGGACCAATAGAAATGCGGTTACGACCTGCGGGCTAGAGAAGAAAAATTTTGTTCTTTAAATATGACTATGGTAGGATGACCATAATCATAATTGGAGGAAGCTCGTGAACGTGAAGAAGATGGCGGCGGGTGCGTTCAAGGTTCATTGCCTAAGGGTGATGGATGAAGTTCAGAAGAAGCGCGAAACGATCGTGATTACGAAGCACGGCAAACCGGTCGTAAAGATTGTCCCGGCGGACCAGGATAAAGATGAGATCTATGGCTTCCTCAAGGGCAAAGGGAAAATCATTGGCGACGTAGTATCGCCTGCACTTACGCCGGAGGAGTGGGGAGACCTCTATTGATTCTGGTTGATACGCACGTCGTCCTTTGGCTGGCGCTCGAACCGGAGCGGGTCTCGAAGAACGCCAAAGCCGCGATCGACCACGCGCGGAAAAACGAGGATGGCCTGGCCATTTGCGGTATCACGCTGCTGGAGATTGCCACGGTTTACGGCAAGGGACGGGTCTCTCTGGAGATGGCACTGGAGTCTTTTTTGCGAGAGGTGGAGGCGCAGTTTGTGGTATTGCCGATCAGCGCTCGCGCGTGCGCACGCACCCTCACCTTGCCCGCCAGTTATCCCAAGGATCCGGCGGACCGGGTCATTGGCGCGACGGCACTGGTAGAAGGGATGGCGCTGGTTACGGCCGATGCGAAGATTCGGCGGGTGCGGGCCGTGCGGACAGTGTGGTGAGCGCGGTTGTAGAGCAGGTGCAGGAATGACCTGCACCTCGGTGCCGCCTATTTCGATCCAGCTATTCCCGCGGTGTCGCCGTCTGGCTTTGGGGGACGATCTTAAATACCGTCCCGCATCCGGACCCACAGTCGGGGTTCGTGCCGCCTAACGAGGTTGTTCCGAAGAGATTGCCCTTCGCGTCGAAAACAACGCCGCCTAAAGGCAAAACCCCGTCAGTTCCGTTCGGTTCGAAGCCATGCAGAATTGTCTCCTTCGACTTTGCCAGTTCAAATACTGCGCCTGAGTCGAATTCGCCACCGTAATAGGTAGTACCGTACAAATTGCCATTTTTGTCGAACACGAGGTCCGATTCAGGGAAAATGCCGTCTTTCCCTCCTCTGAAGCTGTGCAATATGCTTTCCTTTCCCGCTGGAGTTATCTTGTATACCGTGCCGACGCCGACTTTGCCACCCAAGTGCGTTGTTCCGTATACGTTGTCCTTGGAGTCAACAATTACGCTGGCGGCAGGCGCGAATCCATCTTTTCCATTTGGTTCAAAGCTATGGAGCACGGTCTCCACCCCTGAAGGTGTCACCTTGAAGACGACTCCCTGTTGCGCAGTGCCGCCGTTTTGCGTCGCCCCGTAAAGATTACCTTCTTTATCAAGGACTACTCCGAAAGGAATACCGCCGTCGGCACCACCGGTAAAGTTGTAGAGTGTAGTCACCGTACCGGTCGATGGGACAAACTTGTAAACATTTCCATAAAAGTAGCTTCCCCCTAAAGACGTTCCATAAAAATTCCCCTCACTATCCATGACCACTCCAGCGATCGGGGAGCATCCGTCCTGTTGACACGTAAAGTTGTACAAGATCGTCTCCGTGCCCGAAGGAGAAATTTCAAAGATGATGCCTGCGTCTTCTGAACCGCCTTGCGTAGTGGTGCCATAAAGATTGCCCTGTGAATCAAGAATGACACCGGCCGCAAGACCGTATCCGTCGGTACCGCAGCATCCACTGAATGTGTGCAGCGTTGTAAACTCGCCAGAAGGCGACAGTTTGTACACGATTCCACCAAACTCGTTGAAAGTTGTGCCGTAGAGATTGCCTTGCCCGTCGATCGCCAAGTCGTACTCGGGGAATCCCCCGGGCGCAAAGCTATAGAACACACTTTCGGTTTGTGCTTGTATGCGTTGAACCGAAGCGAATAAAACGATTGCGAACAAGAAGATTACAGAGCTTGAAGTTACTTTGAGGAACTTTTTTGCGAGCGCTATTCCTTGAACGGGCATACTAATTCTCCTGAGGCTACTCGGTCGTTGACAGGCGACGGACCTGGAATCTCAAACACTTGGGGCGTTGCGCGGGCCATTCGGGGGGTGCGAACAACCGCCCGCCGAGAATACTCTAAGGTCTAATTAGTGACAAGCAAAAAATCTTGTTGGTAGCGGTTAGCTCCCTGCGGTAAGGTCCTATTCTACTGTTACGGACTTGGCCAAGTTTCTCGGCTGGTCTACATCGCATCCCCTTCTAACTGCTATGTGGTAAGCGAGGAGTTGCAAGGGGACAATCTCCAGAATCGCGGACAACTCCTCCGGAGCCGGTGGAACATAGAGGACGTGGTCGGCCTCTTCGGTAATTTCTTTGTCTCCCGCTGTGGCTAGCGCGATGACTATGCCGCTGCGGGCCTTTACTTCTTTCAGATTCGACATCGTCTTTTCGTAGCGCAGCATGGATTGCGGGCTGTTCTGGTCGCGCGTTGCGATGATTACTACTGGCAAATTCTCGTCGATCAGGGCGTTCGGGCCGTGCTTCATCTCTCCAGCGGGATAGCCTTCGGCGTGGATGTAGGAGATTTCTTTTAGTTTTAGTGCGCCTTCGAGGGCTATCGGGTAGTGGATGCCTCGGCCCAAAAATAAGAAATCCTGCGCGCGCACATACGCTTTTGCTAACTCGTCGCATGCGTCGTCGTTAGTGAGTATCTGCTCTAATTTGCCCGGGATTTGAGTTAGTTCCTGGACGGCGGTTTTCGATTGCTCTTCCGTAATTGTGCCGCGAACCTGCGCCAGATACAGCGCGAATAAATAAAGAGCAGTCAGTTGGCCCGTGAAGGCTTTGGTGGAGGCCACGCCGATCTCAGGGCCAGCGTGCGTGTAGATCGTTCCAGCGGCTTCGCGGGTGATCATCGATCCGACTACGTTGCAGATGGCTAGTGTCTTTGAGCCTTTGCTCTTGGCCTCGCGCTGGGCGGCGATGGTGTCGGCGGTTTCTCCGGATTGAGAGATCAGGAGCGTGATGGTTTCGGAGTCGAGAATGGGATCGCGATAGCGCCACTCGCTGGCATAGTCGACTTCGACCGGGACGCGGGCCAGCGTTTCGATCATGAACTTGCCCGCCAGTCCTGCATGCCAACTGGTGCCGCAAGCGGCGATGTTGATTTTCTTGAGCGCGCGGAATTCGGCGTCATCGACGTGCATTTCTTCCAAAAAAATTCTCCCGGTGTCCTGGGAGATGCGGCCGAGTGTTGTTTCCTGGACGGTGCGCGGCTGCTCGTAGATTTCTTTGAGCATGAAGTGCTTGAAGCCGCCTTTTTCCGCCATGATCGGGTCCCAGGTGATGCGCTGAACTTTGCGCTCCATGGGATGACCGTCGAAATCGGTGACACTCACGCCTTGCTCGGTGATTACCGCGAGATCGCCATCGGCCAGAAAAAAGAGGTCACGCGTGTGGTCGAGGAGCGCGGGGACGTCGCTGGCGACGAAGTATTCGTCTTTGCCGATGCCGATTACTACGGGCGGGCCGTTGCGGGCGGCTACGATTTTGCGCGGGTCGTCGGTCGCGATTACGACCAGCGCGAAGACTCCGGTAAGTTCTCTGACGGCTTTGCGGACGGCTTCTTCGAGTAATGGCCGATGGCCGTTGCCAGTGTTGAAGTAATACTTCTCGATCAGGTGCGCGATGATTTCTGTATCGGTTTCGGTGGTGAACTTGTGGCCTTCGCTGATCAACTTCTTTTTCAGCGAGAGATAATTTTCTACGATCCCATTGTGGACGACGACGATTTTGCCAGTGCAGTCGCGGTGCGGGTGAGCGTTTTCTTCGGTGGGGCGTCCGTGAGTGGCCCAGCGGGTGTGGCCGATGCCGTAGGTTCCATCGAGCGGCTTGATACGGATTACATCTTCGAGATTGCGGAGTTTGCCTTCGGCGCGGCGGATTTGCAGGCCTTGGCCATTGCCGGCTACAGCGATGCCGGCGGAGTCGTAGCCGCGGTATTCGAGCTTGCGCAGGCCCTCGATGATGACGTCGACGACCGGCTTTTTACCTACGTATCCGACAATGCCGCACATGCGGGATTCTCCTTGACGACGTTTGCAGGGGAGGAAGTGGCCCTAAAGGGGCGTGTGATTTCGTAGAGCGTTCGGGACCGTTAAAGCGATGCCGTGATACAGAGCGCCCGCTACCTCAGCGGCTAAAGCCGGCATCAGAGTCGGGCTCTTTATCGCAGCGCTTAAGCGCTGCGCCACCCAAATACAAACTCTCAAATGGAGCCCTTCAAGCAAACTCTTCAAGACAGCCCTTCAAACCAAAATCTTCAAAGGCAACCCTTATTCTTCGAGGGAGAAATGAAACTCCTCTATTACCGGGTTGGTTAGAACTTCGCGCGCGATTTTCTCTACTTCCGCTTTGGCGTCGGTTTTTGAAATCGCCGAGTTCAAAGTAATTTCAAAGTATTTACCCTGGCGAACCTCCTCGAGGCCGGTGTACCCGATCTTGCTGAGGGCTCCATGGATGGTTTTGCCTTGGGGATCGAGGACGCTTTTTTTGAGGGAGACGTAGACTTGAGCTTTCATCGGCACGCTTTCATCGCAAGTCAGATTATACGTCAGGCGGAGGCGGGCGCGGCTCCGGTTTTGCTTATAGGAGGCATTCAACAGGGCCATTCACTTCGGTGCGGGAGGGTCGGTAACAGTATCAAAAGAGGACAGTTGTTTATCGAGTTCAGCGAGGGACTGCTCCAGCATCTGGCGGAGGCGAGGACTCTGGGCGGAATCCAGTTGTCCGGCGATGCGCTTACGGGCGAGGAGCAGGCTCTGGTGCTGGCGGTTCCGTTTTTGCTCGCCTTGGGAGAGACGCGGATGGGGTGAATTACGCTCGCTGAGAGCGTCGGCTTGTTGCCCTTCGACGGACTTACTTTCCCAACCGCGTGCCATAATGAGAGTTACTCGATTACCAACTTGGGTTACGAATCGTTCGCTTTTCGTAAATTACCAAACAAAACACTTGATTGCATCAGGAAGAAGAATAAGATGTTAACTTCTCGGGCATAGTTGTGCGCTCGGGATCGGCGACGCGGACTGAGGGGGCTCCTGTTTCAAGGAGTATCAGATCGGTTCCCACGAGATGGAATCGACAACCGCGATTGCTACCGGTGAACCGCTTCACGCGGCTTGGCACGCCGCATTCACTTCTCTGAACTGCTCAACATTTTAGAAGGAAGGGCCCGTTAAGGGAAAGGCTCGCTCCGCATGCAAGGAGCTGCGCGCGAACCAGATACTAATCTGCGCCCGGACGACTCAGGGGGGCAGGAGCAAAGAAAATTAGAAATTGTCGGACGTTCCAGCGCCGAGGTCCTGTTGGCCATGACGGATCTCATTGTCGGCGGAGGAGCGTTGCCGCAGCTATTTCAGGAATTAGTTCCGCTATTACGCGAATTGACCAAGTGCGCGCTTGCAGAATTCGCAGTGTGCGATGCGGCGCGGAACTGTGTGGTGCGATCGTTTTGGAAAACAGGGATGGAGGTCCATCCCTGGGATTCGTCGTCCTCGCACGCTCAGGATTCGCCGAACTGCTGGGTGTGGGAACATCAGGAACCGGTGCGGATTCTAGACGCAGAGCGGGAGACGGGCTTTGCGAAGACGGTGGCGGAACTGCGCGAGCATGGCGTGCGGTCGTTCATGGTTGTGCCGATGAGTACTTCTCGGCGCCGATATGGGACGCTCGGAATCGGCCACAACGATCTCGAACCGGAGGCATCGGACACGCTGGTATTGCTGGAACGGGCGGCGCGCCTGGTTGCGCTGGCAGTCGAAAATCATGAAATCCACGGAGAATGGCAGAAACAGCAGAACCGCTTGCAGAGCCTGGTTGAGATCGGGCGCGAAGTAACTTCAACCCTCGAGTTTGACCAGCTTCTAATGATCGTTTTTGCCAAGATGCAACAGATTACTAACTACGACTACGCCCGCCTGGCGCTGCTGGAACCGGATTCGAAGACGCTGCGGATTCGTTCGGTTGAGCCCGCGCAGAGTTCCGCGGCCCGCGACTGGACACGATTGCCTCTGGCCGGCGCCATTTCGGCCCGTGCGATCGAGGGGCGCACCGTCATGTTTCTTGACGCCGCGGAGGTGGGCCGGCTCGGCAGTTCATCCGTCAAGGAGATGCAGGAGGCGGGAGTTCGTTCGCTGTGCTGCGTGCCGCTCTTGATGGGGAGCCGCGCGCTCGGAAGCCTGCTCCTCGGAGCAACGCGCGAGAATGCGTTCAGCCGGGAGGATGGCGAGTATCTCCAGCAAGTGGCGAGGCAGATCGCGCCAGCCATCCACAATGCGAGCGCTTACCGGGAAGTGGCGCAGGCCAAGGATCGGCTGGCGCAGGAGAAACGGTACCTGGAGAGTGAGATTCACGCGGAGCAGCAACCGGAGAACATTGTGGGAAACAGCCCGGCGTTGCGGCGTGTGCTCGATTATGCGGCCATCGTGGCGAATACTGACGCGACCGTTTTGATCACGGGTGAAACGGGAACGGGAAAAGAACGCATTGCGCGCGCCATTCACCTGATGAGTTCGCGCCGAGACCGGAACTTTATCAAGCTGAATTGTGCGGCGATTCCGACTGGGCTCCTGGAGAGCGAGCTATTCGGGCATGAGAAGGGTGCGTTCACGGGCGCTGTGTCCCAGAAAGTTGGGCGGCTCGAACTGGCGGATCGCGGCACTCTGCTGCTGGATGAGATAGGGGAAATTCCTTTGGAACTTCAGCCGAAGCTCCTGCGGGTTCTCCAGGACCAGGAGTTTGAGCGGTTGGGCGGAACGAAAACGATCCGGGTGGATGCGCGCGTGCTCGCAGCCAGCAATCGAGATCTGGTGCTGGCGGTTGAGCAAAAAGAGTTTCGTACGGATTTGTACTACCGGCTCAATGTGTTTCCTCTGCATCTGCCGTCGCTGCGGGAGCGGCGTGAGGATATTCCACTGCTGATTCGCTACTTCGTGGAGAAGAGCTCGGCGCGTATGCACAAGCACATTACGCTGATTCCGGATGAGGCAGTGGAAGTGATGATGAATTGGCGGTGGCCGGGGAACATTCGAGAGTTGGAGAACTTTATCGAGCGGTCGGTCATTTTGTCGGATGACGAACGCCTGCGGCCGCCGCTTTCTGAGTTGCGTGAGGAACTGGGGAAGCGTCAGCCGGATTCGGAGCGTACTTTGCGGGAGCGGGAACGGGATCAGATTGTGGCCGTTCTCCGTGAGACGCGGGGCGTATTGTCGGGATTAAAGGGCGCAGCGGCGCGGTTGGGATTGAAGCGGACGACTCTCCAACACAAGATGCAGAAGCTGGGAATTTCGCGCGGTGACTATCTCGATTGAGTTAGGTCGTGCCCGCCTTTCGTCAGACGCGCCTATTAAACGGCACCTTCAGAGATGCAGTAATTCGTAGGTGCATCTGTAAGTAGAGAAGTAAGAAGAGCTTGGCGGATTGATTACGATGGCAACGGGAATGCATAGATAGATTGCTCGCACCGCTCCCCCGTGTGCAGAATTCTCGAGCAAATTGTCTTTGAAACTATAGGAGTTGCCTCGTGGGTGCACCTCGGCGCTACCATGCGCCAAATGATTGTTTGAACTGTAAGCTGCGGCAGAACGGGGACTTTTGCCAACTGCCCGATCCTCTGATGAGCACGTTCAACGGGATGGGGCACATCACTATATACCCCAGCAATGCGGTGCTCCTTACCGAAGGACAGATCCCGCGAGGTATCTACATCGTCTGCTCTGGACGAGTAAAGCTGTCCGTGCAAGCGCGCGACGGAAAAACCATCATCCTGAAGATCGCGGGTGACCGGGATGTGCTGGGATTGAGCGCGCTCGTTTCCAGCCGGCCGTCGCCCATGACGGTCACAACGATTGGCTTCTGCCAAATCAAGTTTGTCGAGCAGGATAACTTCATGCGGCTGCTCCAAACCGACAACCGGACTGCGCTCGCCTGCGCCACTATGCTGGCGCGCGAGGTTACGGGCACCTTTGGGGACGTCCATGATTTGCTGCTGGCACGCAGTTCGACCGAGAAACTGGCGCGCCTGCTTCTTTCCTGGGTGGCGCGAGAGACTCACAACCGGGACTTACGCGTGGAATCGGAGTTCACGCATGAGGAGATCGCGCAGATGATCGGGTCATCGCGGGAGACGGTGACCCGATTATTAAGTGAGATGAAACGGAAGGAACTGATTCGCATCGAAGGCTCGATGCTGGTGATACCGAACCGCATTGCGCTCCAGGCGATCGCATAAGAGCGACGCTAGAGATCGATAGTCCCTCCCCTGGGCGGCCGGAGGTTGTTCTTGCGGCTGCCCTTTTTTATTGGAATTGAATGCGATCCTGCGCATGTCATGGGGATAAGTTCAGCCGTCCCTCCGGGACTCGTGACCGTGAGCACCTTTCCAGGCGTTGGAAATGCCGGGCTATTGTCAAAAGCCCCTCCGGGGCGCTTTCTGGCCTCCCCATTCCATCTTTGATTATCGGTTACGGGTTATTGGGCTAAAGGTTGAACAATTCGCGAAGACGCCGCGTTTGCGCCCGGCTGACTGGAATTTCGGTCTGCTTTTTGTCGTCCATGCGGAGCTGGTAGGAGCTCTTGAACCACGGCACGACTTCACGGATGTGATTTTTGTTGACCAGAAATGAACGATGGGCGCGCCAGAAGAGGTTGGCGTCGAGATTTTCGAAAAGTTCCTCGAGCGTCCGGCAATTGGATTGCCCTTCCATACCCATGTGCCCGCTGGTGGTGACGCTAATCACGCCGTCCTCGATGGTGGCAAAACAAATATCCTTCGGATCGGCGAGGAAGAGGCGGCCCGCGGCTTTGATGAGAATTTTTGCGGTCGTGGGCTTTTGCGACTCGAGCATCCGGACAAGTGTTTCAAGTTTCTCGACTGGACCGTTTCCGGATGCAATTTTGGCACGCGCCTTTTCGATCGCTTGCGCGATCCGTTTTTTGTCGAAGGGCTTCAGGATGTAGTCGATCGCGTTCACCTCGAAGGCCTTCACGGCATATTGATCGAAGGCTGTGGCGAAGACAATCTTGGGCATAGGGACCTTGCGGTCCAGCAGCTTTTTGATCACTCCAAAGCCGTCGAGGCCGGGCATCTGCACATCGAGGAAAACGAGATCGGGGTTGTGTTCGCGGATCAGGTTGACGCCTTCCAGGCCGTTCTTGCCCTGCGCGACGACGCTGACGTCGGAGTGGTTGAGCAGGTAGGCAAGTTCGTCGCGGGCCAATTGCTCGTCATCGACGATAACTGCTGAAAGAGACATGAAGATGTGATGCTGGCCGCGCGTTATGCGGCTCATCTAAAGTTATAGTTAAAGTATAGCGGCGTGGTATGGAAGGAGCAATGCGGGGCGGTCTTCAAACCGCCGGTTGCGGTGCTACGGCCCCGGCGGCGCTATGGGTCGCTGTCGCGACCGTCAAGCGCGGCGTGAGTATTCAGGCAGTGCTGCCACAGCTGAAGTCGGAGATACATCTTCTCGCATGGGCGGCTTGGCTTCTCTGTCAGCAAGCGCGCGGACCTTCGCGGCATTAAGTCGCCAGGTGCGATTGCGGATGCGAGCCGCATTTTTCGTCATCAGGAAAAAGAGAAAGATTTCTGCCCGCCCCAAAGCCGAGAGGCTACTCGGATTCCAGGCCTGAGCGTACTCTGACAACTCGGCTTCGCCGGCGAGACCGCCGAGTACCTGAAGCAGCAGCCGGTTGAGCCAGTGATAGGACGGCGGACAAAGATATCCTCGCGAGCCATACCAGCTCCATTTATTTCGATAGTCCCACACTGGAAGGCTCGCTTTGAGGCCCGCGATCCCGTCATCGAATAGCGCCTTCACGGCTGGATCTTCCGTCTCGACGTAGAGATCGTACAGTCCGAGGAGAGAAGTCATGAAGCCGTCCTGGATGCCCGGGACAGGCTGGCCCGGGAGTTCGCTATAAACCGCTCCCATGGAAAGGGGATCGCGCACCCCGCCTTCATCGCAATTGAGCGAAAAGATGCGGCTGGCGCCGCGCAGCAGTTCGAGCAGATGTGGGCGTTTAGTGAGGCGATAGCCGCGCACGAGCGCGCTGATCGCGAGTCCCTGATCATACGACGAAACCCACGGCGCTTTGAGCAGCGTCGGCCCATGGAGAATATCCCAATTGTTGTGCCAGACGACGGCGCCATCCGGGCGCGTAACGGCGTTCGCTTCCAGCCAGTCGACTTGCTTAAGGAAAGCATCGCGGCTCGCATCGTCGTGGTGGTGGAGATAGTGTCCGAGGTTGACCAGGCCCCACCATGCAATATAAGCGGGTTTGTAGACAATGCCGGTAAGCCGGTTGCGCACGCGCGGGACGCCGTTCGGGTCCATGCGCATGATGCTCCACGAAAGCTTCTCGCTGTAGAGGTAATAGTGGAGCGAATCTTTGGGTCCGCCGGCAGGGTCAATCTCGAGCGGATAAGTGAAGCTGAATTCCAGCACTTCGCGGCGTAGGGCGCGTAGAGCATATCCCAGCGCTTCGAGCGGCTTGTTGGAGTCGTTCATAGCACTCATCCGCAACTTGCAATTTTAGTGAGACGTCTAACGCCAAGCAGGCCCATGGAGGGGAAATTATCCACGGACGACCCATTCGAGGTTAATCGGCCTAACCCCGCTATTGGCGCGGAGTATAGCATGGATCGGAGAGGCGAAGAAGCGAAATAAGAGGACTTAGAGATCAGGACGAAACCATAGATTTCCGTTCGCGACGAGCCTAGATCTGAGATTCGGGTGGTTGTCTGCCGCCTCGCGGCAGCCTATTCTCACGCCGGAACCGCAGAGCGCCGCGGGAACTGGCTAGCCTGAATTACGGCCGAATTAATCTTGCGACACGCTCGATCGTGCCGGAAGGATTATCCGATCATGTTCTCGATGACGAGTGCCATGCCCATGCCTCCGCTGACGCACAGCGTGGCCAGGCCACGGCGCGCTTTGCGGCGCAGCAATTCGTGGAGAAGGGTAACCGTGATCCGCGTGCCTGTGCAGCCGATGGGGTGTCCGAGCGCGATTGATCCCCCATTGACGTTGAGGCGGTCGCGATCGAAATGAAGTTCGCGGTCACACGCGATGACCTGCGCAGCGAAGGCTTCATTGAGTTCGATGAGATCGAAGTCGGAGAGCTTGAGACTGTACTTCTGTTCGAGCTTGCGAATAGCAGGCACGGGGCCAATGCCCATGATGCGCGGGTCGACTCCCGCGGACGTGACCGCAGCGATGCGCGCTAGCGGCTTGAGATTATTTTGCGTGGCGAATTTTTCGCTGCCGAGGACCACGGCGGCGGCGCCATCGGTAATGCCGGAAGAATTGGCGGCTGTAATGGTGCCGGTCTTCGAAAAGACGGGAGGCAGTTTGGCCATTTTTTCTGGCGTTGCCTCGGGGAAGAGATGTTCGTCGCGCGAAAAAATCGTTGAGCCTTTCTTGCCCTCAATCGTCACCGGGACGATTTCCGCATCGAAGCGTCCGGCGGATTGTGCGGCGGCGGCGCGCTCTTGCGATGTCAGCGCGAACTGATCCTGATCCTCGCGGGAAATTTTATATTGTTCGGCTAGAATCTCGGCGGTTTCTCCCATCACCATTTTTGCCATCGGGCAGAAAAAGCCGTCGCGATACATGCCGTCAACCAGATCCTGATTGCCCAGGCGGTATCCCCAACGCGCGCCGTCGAGATAATACGGAACGCGCGACATCGACTCGGTGCCTCCCGCAAGAACGCATTCCAGGTTTCCGGTGGCGATTTCGTTGAAGGCGAGCGCGATCGACTTGATACCCGAAGCGCATGCTTTGTTGACCGTGTAAGCCGGAACCTCCTGCGGGACGCCGCTGCGAATCGAAATCTGACGCGCGGGATTGGGGCCTCCACCAGCCTGGCGGGCGTTGCCGAAGATCGTTTCTTCGATTTGCCGCGGTTCAATGTTGGCCCGTTCGATGGCGGCTTTGGCTGCGACCGTGCCCATATCGGCCGCGGTTTGCGTGGAGAGAGACCCTCCGAATTTGCCGATTGGCGTGCGCGCGGCGGAAAGAATGTAGACGGGGTTCACGATTCTTGGATGACTTGAGTTTAGCATTCGTCGAATTTTGTTCTGTGGCGGAAAAGTGCGATCACCACAGGGTACAAAGAGGAACACCGAGGAAGCCTTCCTCGTGCTCGCGGCGCGATACACTGAGTGGTCGTGTTTTGAGCACGATTTGGCGGCGAAAAGACGCGGCAAGCCGCGTCTCACAAAATTGCAAACCATACCATGAATATCTTGTACGGAATTAATACTGTCACCGAGGCGCTGAAGGCGCGCGGGCGAGCTTTTACCTGGATCGCGGTCGCCAAGGAGCGCAAAGATATTCGCCTCCAGCGGGTGATTGACGAGTGCCGAAAGATGGGCATCCCGGTGCGTTTTGTGTCGCGCATGGAGCTTGACGAACTCGCCGGCAACGCGGCGCATCAAGGGTTGGTGGCGGCAACTTCAGCGAAGCAGTATAGCGATCTGGACGATCTGGTTGGCGCAAAGCGCGGCGAGCATTCGCTGATTGTGGTACTCGATGGCGTGGAGGATCCGCATAACCTGGGAGCGATTCTGAGAACAGCGGACGCGGCGGGCGCCGATGGCGTCATCATTCCCGAGCGGCGCTCTGCTTCCGTGACCGGGACGGTGGCGAAGGTTTCGGCGGGAGCCAGCGAGCATCTGCCGATCACGAAGGTCACAAACATTTCGCGCACGCTCGAAGAATTGAAAGAGAAAGATTTGTGGATCGTAGGGCTCGATGAGCGCGGCGAGCAAACTTACGATCAGGTCGACTACAAGATGCATTGCGCAGTGGTGCTCGGAGCGGAGGGCAAGGGTTTACACGATCTCGTCCGGCGGCACTGCGATTTTCTGGTGTCGATTCCGATGCTCGGCCAGGTGCCGTCACTGAATGTGTCGGTGGCGGCAGGCATTGTGTTGTATGAAGTTGTGCGGCAGAGGCGCCTCGGCGCATCGAAACAATCATGAGATCCGCAGCGAGCCTCCTCTGTGTGCTTTGCGTTCTTTGTGGTTCAAGCTTCTTTGCCGCCGCGCTCGATCGCGAAGCATTCACCATCACCCGGTACGATCTGGAAGTTCACATCGAGCCTCAGCAGCAACGGCTGGGCGCGCGCGGGAAGATTACATTGCGCAATGACTCGGCGCAGCCACAGAAGGTTGTCGCGCTCCAGATTTCCTCTTCGCTCAACTGGCGGGCGATTCGGGCCGAGGGCAACGATAAGCCACTACAGTTCGTTTCGCAGCCATTCACTTCCGATATCGATCACACGGGGGCGCTCTCGGAAGCGATCGTTACGCTGCCCGCTGAGATAAGGCCCAACGATTCCATTGAGCTGGAAGTCGGGTACGAAGGAGTGATCCCACTGGATGCGTCAAGGCTGCTGCGCGTGGGCGTGCCTGAAGCGATCGCGCGCCATACCAGCTGGGATCATATTGGCGCGTCGTTCACGGTGGTGCGGGGTGCGGGATATGTGACGTGGTATCCCATCACCAGCGAGTCGGCGGATTTTTCTGAGGGGAATAGTTTGTTCGAGGTTACCGACCGGCTGCGCGCGCGGGAGGCCGGGAGCGAGTTTCGCGTGAGCCTTCAGTCCGCTCAGCAGCGCGATGAAGCGCCGCCTACGATATTGTGCGGGGGCGAGGACGTTTCATATTCCGCAGAATCTGGACCCAAGCAGGCTGCGCCTGCGAACTGTTCTTGGAAGGCGCTGGGTTCGATTACTCCCATTCTTGTGATCGCAAATTATCGAGCGGAGTCGAAGCCACCGCTGAATCTGCTCAGCTTGGCTGATCACGAGGCGGGCGCTAAGACTTATGCGGACGCGCTCGATCCGGCTGCGAATTTCGTGACGGGATGGTTCGGGAAGCCTAGTGTTCCAATTGCGATTGCGGATTTTGCCGACCCGCATGCGGCTCCCTTTGAGAGCGGCACATTGTTGATGGCGTCGATGGAGGACGCGGACACCAAGCTGGCGGGCATCAATCTGGTGCATGAGCTGGTGCATTCGGCACTCGCGTCGCCGCGCCCCTGGGTTTACGAGGGGTTGGCGCACTTTGCGGAGGCGGCGTACCGCGAACAGCAGGGAGGGCGTCCGGCGGCGCTCGATCTTCTGGCCAGTCATCGCGCGGCGCTTTTGGATGGGGAGAAGGATGTGCCGGGCGGGTCGGGAAAGGATATTGGGCCGCCGCTCGCAACGACTTTTGATGAAGTGTATTACCGCACCAAGGCGGCATATGTGTGGTGGATGCTACGCGACATGATTGGCGACGACGCGCTGAAGGCGGCGATTGCGAAGTACCGGGCGGCGGATGATAAGGATCCGAAATATGTTGAGAGCCTGATTGAGGCGGCCGCCAAGCGCGACCTGGGGTGGTTTTTTGATGATTGGGTCTATCATGATCGCGGCTTGCCGGATGTGCGCGTGCAGTTGGCGCATCCTTGGGAAGACGAGAAGCCAGATGGAAAAAAGAGCGCGCAGATGATTACCGTCACTCTGGAAAATCTGGGCGCGGTGGGGGCGGAGGTTCCGTTCCTTGTGCGTTGCGGAGAGGTTGAAGT
>JBAWBE010000264.1:0-2402 GCA_049589635.1 Terriglobales bacterium | reverse complement strand
CCATTTATTACGGCATCGAAATTTTGGAACCTCGCCTGCCGCGGCTGGCGACAAATCCCGCGCCAACTCTTCGAGTCGCATACGTCGGCAGGTTCGTCGTGGAAAAGGGCGTGCCCGTCTTACTGCGCGCTGCTCATCTATTGGCTAAAACTGGCTGCAACTTCGAGCTCAATCTCATCGGCGACGGCCCCGAGCGAAGTAATTTGGAAGCGCTAACCGCGGATTTGGGATTGGCCGCCCGAGTCAATTTCGCAGGTGAGCTCCAACGCCAGCAGGTTGACCACATCCTCCGCACGACGGATGTGGTCGTAATGCCTTCCCTCTGCGAGGAAACCGCCGGCCTCGCTGCCATGGAGCAGATGATGACCGGAGGCGTCGTAGTAGCTTCCGAAATTGGTGGTCTAGCCGAAGTAGTGGACGGCGTCGGCCTCAAGTTCACCCCTGGAAACCCTGAAGAGTTGTGCTCGCGCCTCCTGAGCATCGCCAATAAACCCGGAGACCTCGTCCAGCTAGGGTCCCTGGCCCGTGCTCGAGCCTTGAATCAATTCACCGTGGAGCGTTTCATTACGGAACATGCCTCCCTCTATCGAGCTCTTCTGCAGGAAAGGGCGTAACGTAGCTAGCGGCATGCGCCGCCCCACTCTTCGCTCTCCGAGATCGAGAAGATGTCGGTCGAGCCTCATCACCTCAATTTTGGGTTTGTACGAACGCCCTTATGGGTAGCAAACTGGATGGCCGGGTCGTGCGTCGTTTCGCCGTGTACGACGCTTGAGCTAGAGTTTTTACCAGGCAAGATAATGCATTTTCAGAATGCGCTACTGGCGTAAAGAAAGGCTGCAACCTGATCAGCTCTCGCATTCCCGCAATGAGAAGCCAAGCGCTCATCGGCGTGAGCGTTTTCTTCCTTGGCATTTTCGCTGCCTATCAGCTGGGCGGAAAAATCGCCGGCGGCGATATGAGCACAGTCGAATTCGCCGCTTTCGGATTTGCCGCCATCTGGGTCGCTCTTACAATCCTGCGGAATTGGCGCTTGGGATTTTATATGTTCCTCGTGTGGGTGCTCTGCGAGGACCTGGTGCGCAAGTATCTCGGCAACAACATGGCCATTTACTTCGGCAAGGATGTTCTGGTCGGCCTTGTTTTTGTCTCGTTGTTTGTCGAGGTGCGTAAGGGCCGCATAAAACTATTTCGCCCGCCCTTTTTGCTGTTTCTCTATTTTTTCCTTTTCTTGGGCGCTGTTGAGATTTTCAATTCCAATTCGCCGAGCATCCTGTATGGCCTGATGGGCTTCAAACTTTATTTCTATTACATGCCGCTTATGTTCGTCGGATATGCGCTGATCCGCAGTGATGACGACCTGCGAAAATTTCTCGTCATCAATCTGGGTTTGGCCGGCGCCATCGGCGTAATCGGGATTATGCAGGCCATACTCGGCCACACTTTTCTGAATCCCACGAATCTCGCTCCCGAGCTTCGTGACCTCGGTGAGCTGGACCGCTACACGCCTCTCACCAACCAGTTGGTTTCGATTCCCAGTTCCATATTTGTCAGCGCGGGCCGTTACAGCCTTTATCTGGTGCTTGCATTTGTACTAGCCGTTGGTACCGCCGGCTATTTGCTGCTGCACACCACTAAGAACCGAAAATTTGTTTTCGTGGTTCTCGGAATCATCGTGGTAGCCACTCTGTTCTGCGGATCCCGCGGAGCGGTCATGTACGTCTTGGCCAGCACGCTTGGTCTGACTGCTGTGTTTCTCTGGGGCGCACCATGGCGTTGGCAACAGGCCCATCGCATGATAAAGGCGATCCGCCGCGTTTTCATCGTAAGCGCGCTGGGCCTGACGGCGATTCTCTTGATCTTTCCCGAAGAGGCTGCCCCGCGTGTCGCTTTCTACATGGAGACTCTCGATCCCAGCAGTTCAGCCTTCGAGGTTGGCACCCGCACCTGGGATTATCCGATGAGCGGTCTGATCAGCGCCCTGGAGCAGCCTCACTGGCTCGTAGGCAATGGTATCGGGACCGCTTCGCTGGGCGGCCAGTATGTGGCAAAAATCCTCCACCAGCCTCAGATTCCAGTGTGGGTCGAAGAGGGCTACGGCCAAATGATCCTCGAGATGGGCTTCTCGGCTCCGCTTCTCTGGATTCTTTGGACCGCGGCTCTACTCGTGTACGGCTGGCGCGTAGTGCGTCGTCTGCGCTCGACGCGGTTCTTCCCGATCGGCTTCGCAATTCTGTGGTATGCGTTCGTGTTGCTCTTTCCGTTCACTTATGGCGGGCTCGCGCCCTACCAAAATTTCGTGGATAACGCATACCTCTGGCTCACCGTCGGTGTTCTCTTCAAATTACCGGCGTTATATGCAGCCAACCCGAGCGGCGCCCCCGCCCCTGTCCCAGTTCCCGCTC
>JBAWBE010000263.1:0-22111 GCA_049589635.1 Terriglobales bacterium | reverse complement strand
GGGAGACCAGAAAGGAAAGAGCGCTCCTTCCGTCCCGGGCAGGGAAGTGACCTCGTTCGAGTCAATGTTCCGCAAGAAGATTGAGTGCGCCGAGAAAGTGTCGATTGAGTGCGGCGCCCTGGCAAATGATGCGGATGCCACGTTTTTCTTCGTCATCAAGAAAGCGATTTGCTTTCCATCCGGAGACAGCACCGGGGCTCCGGTGATAACGCGAGATAGCTCGAAGCCCGCCGGCGCTTCAAGACTGGCGTGCACCGGCTGCTGCGCCGAGTTCAGGCGTCCGGCATACATTATCGCGAGCACCGCTGCGGCGATCGCGACCAGCCAGCCCGCCGCCATGGCAGCGATCAGAATTTTGCCGGCGCTTCTTCGCCGCGAGGTCACAATCGCCGGCGCGCCCACCTGGCTTCCCGCGCCAGCAATCCATTGCAATTGCAGTTTTAAATCGTGCGCGCTTTGAAAGCGGTCTTCTGGTTCTTTCGCGAGGCAGGTGCGAACGACGTGCTCAAGGGCAGGCGGCGTCAGGGGTCGCACGGTCGAAAGAGCTTCGGGCTCTCGATCCAGAATTGCGCTCGCCACCGAAAGCTGGCTTTTGCCTTCGAAGGCTCGTTTACCGGCGAGCATCTCGTAGAGCATGGCGCCGAAGGCGAATATGTCGCTGCGCGCGTCGGCCTCTTTGCCTTGAATCTGCTCCGGACTCATGTATTGGACGGTGCCGACCATCGTCCCCGCGACCGTGACGGGCGACGCCATGTTGGACATAGTGCCCGCTAAATTGCCAGCCAGGTTCGCCATGCTACCAGCCATGGTTGCCATCGAAGAGATGCTGGGTGATCCAGAGGACGGCCCTGTAGCCAGCGCATTGGGTTTGGCGAGGCCGAAGTCCATCAACTTTGCGCCGCCCTTGGTCAGCATGACGTTGCCCGGTTTCAGATCGCGATGCACGATGCCGGCGCGATGGGCCTTTTCGAGCGCGTCGGCAATTTCGATAGAGATCTTCAGCGCCTCGTCGGTGGCGAGCGGTTTGCGTGCGAGGCGCGCGGCCAGTGTCTCGCCTTCCAGGTATTCCATCACCAGGAAGTCGACGCCGTCCTGGCAGCCGACGTCGTGCAGCACGCAAATGTTGGGATGCTGCAGGGCGGAGATGGCGCGGGCCTCACGCTCGAAACGTGCGCGGAGGTCGGAGTTGGAACTTAAATGAGTAAGAAGAACTTTGACGGCGACCGTGCGATCGAGGCGCGTATCCTTAGCGCGGTAGACCTCTCCCATGCCGCCTGCGCCCAGAGGAGATTGGATTTCGTAGGGCCCGAGTTTATGGCCAGAAGTTAGCCCCATTGTCGCCCGAATTATAACTCACCAACTGTAGATCAAAGCGCGCGGAAGCGCCGTGCAGATAGCGGCCTATGTTCGTCGCGACTTAGCTTGTTAGCGTCTTGAAGTATTCGATGAGCGGCATGCCAAAAAAATCTGTTATCTTCCCGGATCGGCTGTAGCCGTTCTTCTCGTAGAAACGCTGGGCGGCGATCAGTGGCTCGGTTGTATCGAGACTGATCCATGAACATCCACGTGTGCCCAGTTCCGCCTCCGCTGATTTCAGTAATTGCGCGGCGACTCCGGAGCCTTGCCATGCCGGAAGCACGGCCATTCCACGGATGTGGCCTTCTTTTGAACCGGCGCCTGCCTCGACCACATGACAGCCAATCGTGCCGACAACGTCGTCCGCATCGCTGATCGCCACGAAGAGGCGCATGCTGGCGAGGCGCTGTTGCAGCGTGGCCGCGGTGAGTACCGTATCGGCAAACGCTGCCGGCGAGTAGCGATTGCGATAGACTTCAAAAGCTGCGTGGAGACAAGCCAGAATCCCGGCGGAATCGGACTCGGAGGCACCGCGCACGGTGGAGGATCGCGTCGCCATTACGACTCGAACAACGTAACCTGCCGCGTGTCAGGCGGACCCTTACGACGGCGGCGTGCGGCGCCGACTACCGCTAACACCACGACCGATGTGAGCGCTTCGCGCGGCACGAAAACTCGCTGTGTGTTGGATCGGAGGTCGGGAGGATTAATCAAAAATCCTTCAGCTGGATTCTGAGTGAGGTCGTTGGGCAGAATGCCTTCGATCACGTCGCTATCTTTGAATTTGAGGCGCACCCATAGGCCTTCGGTCCGCGGCCTGGTGGTGAAGGTTTTTCTGACTATCAAATCGGAGTCGGAAAACTCTCGGACGAAATAGACCGCCTTGATGTCGCGCAAGTCGATGGCGACGACGTTGCCGGTAGTGTTGAGAAGTTCGAGTTTGCCGTCGACGACGAAGTTTGCGGGCGACACAAATCCGCTGATCGAGTCGCGATCGGCTTTGCGGACAATTACCTTCTTGTGTGTCGAGGGCATGGGCTGGGACGGCTTCGTGATCGGTGGCGCATGCGGCAACCACACATTCGCAAAAGGCGCGAGCGTGTGAGGCACCCGAGGTTCGCACCCGCGGTCGAATCGAAGCTCCTGTTGAGGATTCTCGCACTTTCGGCATGAAATCGAACAGTTTGTGCGTTCACAGTAGCCAAACGGTAAACCTTGTGTTATTTTCTGTAGCTTGCTGAAATTGCGTAGTTGCTGTATAAGTCTAATGGCTAGAGCGAGTTAGATTCTGCATTTGGGAAGCCATCAAGGGACCCGGCATACACCTGTGGAAAAACTGTGAATAATCTCCGGATCCAGCCCCGGCAAGACGATTAGGACGGCATGGCCGATTACATCTATACCCTGGAAACCCGGCTCTCACCGGACCAACAAAAGGCAGTCACATCGGTATTAGACGCTGCTAAGGCGGCGGAGATGAACGTGTATCTCACCGGTGGCGCCATCCGCGACATCGTCACCGGGTTTCCCATCCGCGATCTGGATTTCACCGTCCAAGGGAATGCACTCAAGCTCCAAAAAGAGCTGGAGCGGGCCGGCGCGGTGATTGGCGATGCGGATGAAGGGACTCGGTCGCTGCTGCTGACGTTGCCGGGCGGGGTGCGCGCTGAGATTGCGATGGCGCGGTCTGAACGCTACGAAAAAACCGGCAAGCCTCCCGTGATCGCTCCTGCAACAATTATTGACGATTTGCGGCGCCGGGATTTTACGGTGAACGCGATGGCGCTGTCGTTGAATGAGGGATCGCGCGGGCTGCTGATGGATCCGTTTAACGGCGTCGCGGATATTGAAGCGAAGGTCATTCGCGTTCTGCACAACTATGCGTTTCTGGAAGACCCGTCGCGAATGATTCGTGCGACGCGCTTTACCACGCGCTTTCACTGGCCGCTCGAGGAACGCACCCAGGCGCGATATGAGTCGGGAAAAGAAAACGGGTACATCGATCACATCCGGAATGACAGCATCGGCCGCGAGATTGAGCAGTTGGCCTATGAGGATGACGCTTTCGGTGTCCTGAAGGCGTACGAAAAAGAAGGATGGCTGAAGGTTCTGAATCCGCGGTGGAGCGCGGCAAAAGTAGATTCGGCCGGATTGAGCGCGCTGGCGAAGACTCGCCAGCAGATGAACGAGCTCGGCTACCTGCCGGACATGGCGGCTCCGGTTCTGCACTTCTTGACGGCGCGGATGGGCGATAAGGATGTTGCGGATTTGCGACGGGCGATTCCGCGGAAGGATTTAGTCGAGGCGTGGAAGGATCTGGACGACAATGCTCGCGACCTGGCCAAACGACTGATGGGCAAGGAAGCCGCGACCCCTTCGCGTACGTGGCAGTTGCTGTCGTCGGCGCGGCCGGAGATGGTGTTGTTTCTCGCGGTAACGGCGCGGCAGCAGGCGGTCTCGCAGAAGATCAAGAACTTCTTTACGAAGTGGCGGCAGGTGCAGCAGAAGATTCCGTTGCCTGAGATGACTGAGCTGCGGATTACGCCGCAGATGCCGGAGTATCCGAAGATTGCGAACGACGTTTTCATGCTCTTGCTGGATGGCAAGCTGCGGTCGAAGACGGAGACGTTGAAGTATTTGAAGCCGTTGTCGCCGCCGCCTCCTCCTCCACCGCCGGCACCTGTCAAGCGCGGTCGGGCGAAGGGAGCCGTGGCTGCGGACAAAGGGAAAGTTAAAGCCAAGGGTAAGGATAAGGATAAAGCGCAGGTGGCGGCGCCGGCGGCAGCCGTCACGGCTCCGGCCACAGCAAAGACAGAGGGTAAGCCTGGAAAGCCTGGCGCTCCCGCGGTGCCGAGCGGAGCGAAACCAGTGGTTGGGGCTGCTAAACCCACTCCTGCGGTTGCGGTCAAGACGGCTGCCGTTGCCGCCAAACCGCCGGTTTCAGCCAAAGCGAAGCCTGAGAAAGCACCTCCAGCCAAGAAGCCAGCGGCACAGCCAGCTAAGAAAGCGGCTAAGCCAGCGGCAAAACCGAAGCCCGCGCCGAAGAAAGCCGCGGCAAAGAAACCCGAGCCTAAGAAGGGCAAAAAGAAATAGGGGTTTCGCGACAGGTAGTTTTTCCGATAAGTCGTCGGCGTTAGAGTCAAAATCGGCGCCTGGTGCGGATTCCGAAGATTTGTGGAACGAAAATTGGCGTATAATGTTCCCATGCGTCGCCTGCTGACCTTCGCGGCGTTTCTCCTAATACTTTTGGTGGTGCCTGTCTGCGCCCAGCGCGGCGGCGGTCATGCCTCGGGCGGAAGCCACGGCAGCATGGGTGGTGGGCACGCCGGTTTCAGCGGGCACTCGGGCTTTGTTGGGCATTCTATGGGCGGGGGCAGCGGTGCTCACTTCGGTTCGGGCTTCGCTTCGCGCTCCGGTTCGCGTTTTGGTTCGGGGACGCGGTTCATCGGCGGGGACCGTTTCCGCAACGGACGACTCGCCTTCAGGAATCGTTGCATCGGCTGCTTCGGCTATCCGTATTATGGATACTATGGCGGCGTTGATCCGTACTGGTGGTGGGATACATATCCGTCGGACGATGACGAGCAACGCGGGGTAGCCGCTGAGATGAACGCGGAGAATCTGCAAGAGCAGCAGGCTCTGCGCGAGCAGGATCAGGATTTGTATGCCCGGCGGATGCCGCGGCCTCGCCCGTCGCAGCCGACGGTGAGCGAGAAGGCAGACAACGATCCGACGACGATCCTGATATTCCGGGATCAGCGCACGCGTGAGATTCAGAACTACGCAATCGTTGATGAAATGTTGTGGATCTTCACGCCGACGCGCATTGAAAAGGTGTCGCTATCAGCGATTGATGTTCCCGCCACGATGCAGGCTAATGAGAATCGTGGAGTGGATTTTCGCTTACCCGGAGTCAGTCCGGGACAGTAAGAGCGCGCTCCTTCCGCCGCTTTTGCACTTCTGTGGATAAGTTGGCAGTTCTTCTTGCTCCATTCGCCATTAAAATGAGCGCAACACAGTTGGCACTAAAAGAGATGATGTCGAGCCCCTATGTCTGAATTCGTCCACCTGCACCTGCACAGCGATTACTCGATGCTCGACGGCGCTTGCGACGTCGAGAAGTTGGTCGATCGTGTCAAAGAGTTGGGCATGCCGGCCGTTGCAATGACGGATCACGGCAACATTTTTGGGGCCGTGCATTTTGTCAATGCGGCGCACAAGGCTGGCGTCAAACCGATTGTCGGCTGCGAGCTCTACATCTGCAAGAAAGACGACCACGACATTCGAAGGACTCCGCCAGAAGGCGATACCTACAACCATCTGCTGGTGCTCGCCGAAAATGAAGAAGGCTATCGCAACCTGGTGAAGATCACATCGGAGGCTTCGCTGCATGGGTTTTATTACAAGCCGCGCGTGAGCAAGAAATTTCTGGCTGAACATTCGAAGGGATTGATCGGACTTTCCGGGTGCTTAAAAGGGGAAGTGGCTGAGCGGTTAATGGAAGGGAACTACGATGCGGCGCGGACAGCGGCCGCATACTATCGCGATCTTTTTGGCCGCGAGAATTTCTTCCTCGAGATTCAGGATCAGGGACTCGAAAAGGAGCACCTCATCCATCCCGCGTTGTTCCAACTGGAGAAAGATCTTGGGCTGCCGATGGTGGCTACGAATGACAGTCACTACCTGTGCGAAGACGACGCCCATGCGCAGGATGTGATGCTGTGCATCCAGATGGGCAAGTCGATTCAGGACACGAACCGGCTGAAGTTCGAGGGCAACCAGTTCTTCGTCAAGAATGGCGACGAGATGCTGCGCGTGTTCAAGGATGCGCCGCAGGTTTTGTCGCGCACGATGGCCATTGCCGAGCGCTGCCATTTCGAAATGGCGAAGGTTCCGACTCCATTTCCACATTTCGATGTGCCGGAGGGATTTACTCCCGACAGCTACTTCGAGCACATTACGCGGCAGGGATTTGCGAGGCGGATGGAAGTTTTACGCCGGCTTTCCGAACAGGGCCGGCTTAAGCACTCGCTGGCGGATTACGAACAGAGGCTATCGCGCGAGATTGCCATCATTCAGCAGATGAAGTTCGGCGGCTATTTCCTGATCGTTTGGGATTTTATCCGTCACGCGCGCGAGCGGGGAATTCCAGTGGGTCCGGGGCGAGGATCGGCTGCCGGCGCGCTGGTTGCTTACTCGCTCGGAATTACCGACATCGATCCTATTCAGCACGAGTTGCTGTTTGAACGTTTTCTAAATCCGGAGCGCATTTCGATGCCGGATATCGACATTGATTTCTGCATGAACCGGCGTGGCGAAGTGATTGAATATGTCACGCAAAAATATGGCCGCGAAAATGTCGCGCAGATTATTACCTTCGGCACCATGGCCGCGAAGGCTGCGATTAAAGATGTGGGACGCGCCATGGATATGCCGTACAGCGATGTGGACCGCATTGCAAAAATGGTGCCGACGACGCTGAACATTAAGCTGGACGATGCCCTGAAAGATTCGGCGGCGCTAAGCGAGGCTTATGAGAAAGAGCCGCAGGTAAGGCAGTTGCTCGACACGGCGCGGAAACTCGAAGGAATGGTGCGCAACGCGGGAGTTCATGCTGCGGGCGTGGTGATCTCTCCGCGGCCGTTGATTGAGCTAGTGCCGCTGCATAAAACCAAGAACGACGAAATCGTGACTGCGTTCGATATGGTCGCCATCGAAAAGATGGGCCTGCTGAAGATGGATTTTCTCGGGCTGACGACGCTCACGATTCTTGACGACACGATCAAGTTGCTGGCACAGGGGGGCAAGCAACTCGCGCTTGATGACATTCCCCTTGAGGATGAAGGGACCTACCAGAAGGTGTTTCATCGCGGATTAACGTCCGGCGTATTTCAGTTTGAATCGCATGGCATGAGGGATGTTCTACGGCGCTACCAGCCGAATTCGATTGAGCATTTGACGGCGCTCAATGCGCTCTACCGTCCTGGCCCGATGGCCATGATCGACGACTTCATCGAGCGCAAACACGGACGGCGCAAGATCGAATACGAATTGCCGGAGCTGAAAGAGATTTTGGAGGAAACGCTCGGCGTATTTGTCTATCAGGAACAGGTGATGCAAGCGTCCAACAAGCTCGCCGGCTATTCCCTCGGAGAAGCCGATTTGCTGCGGCGCGCCATGGGCAAGAAAAAGCCGGAAGAAATGGCGGCGCAGCGCGAACGTTTTGTGCACGGTGCGGTTAAGGGCGGGTATCCACAGAAGAAGATCGAAAAGATTTTCGATTTGATGGCACAGTTTGCCGGATACGGTTTCAACAAATCGCACTCGGCGGCGTACGCGCTGCTCGCGTATCACACGGCGTATCTAAAGACGCATCATCCGATCGAGTTCATGGCCGCGCTGTTGACTTCGATCACGGGCGATACGGACAGCGTAGTGAAGTACATCAACGAATGCCGCGAGATGGGAATTGCGGTTGAGCCTCCGGATATCAATATCAGCGACGCGAACTTTACTCCGCACGAGCAGGCGATTCGGTTTGGACTGGCGGCGGTGAAGAATGTCGGCGGCAATGCCATCGAATCGATTGTGGCGGCGCGGAAGAAACTGGGCAGGCCGTTCCGGTCGCTTTATGAATTCTGCGAAGAAGTCGACCTGCGGCTGCTGAATAAGCGCGTGCTGGAGTCGCTGATCAAGAGCGGGGCGATGGATTGCTTTGGACGGCGCGCGCAGGTTATGCAAGCGCTCGACAAGGCGATTGAGCGGGCGCAGAAGTCGCAGCGCGACGCCGAGTCGGGGCAGCACGGCCTGTTTGGAGTGTTTGCGGACGAACAGCAAGAACATGCGAATGACGCACTTCCTAACACACCGGACTGGGACGAGCAGGTTCGTCTGGCTGCGGAAAAAGAAGTTCTGGGATTTTTTATCACTGGCCATCCGCTGGAAAAGTACAAAGACAAGTTGGCGGACTTGAATGCGCTCTCGATCGAAGAGGTTGGCGCAATGAAAAAGTCGACGGCCAAGGACGAAACCATCACAACGGCGGGATTGATCTCTGGCGTACGTGTGGCCAAGGCGAAGCGCAGCGGCGAGCTGTGGGCCCAGGCGTCTCTCGAAGATATGTCTGGAAAGATCGAGTTGCTGATTTTTCCGGAGGCCTACAGAAAGCTCGCGGAGAAGGTCAAGCTCGAGGTTCCCGTGCTGGTGCGCGGCGGCGTGCGCATCGAAGAAGGCGCGAACGCCAAGCTCACCGCCAACGACATCATTGCGCTGGATGACGCGCGCGTGCCCTTGCCCAAGGCGCTCCGCATTCGACTTCTTCTCGAAAGCGCAAGTGACGGCACGGTTGACGCTCTGTACACGCTGTTTAACGAGCACAAAGGCGAGGCAAAGGTATTGTTCGACCTGGAGCGGGACGGCGATTTCATGGTGGTGATGGAAGCCGAAGGCTATAATGTGATGCCGGACCGCAATTTTCTGACTCGAATTGAGGAATTGTGCGGCCGCGGCAGCGTGCGCGTTATTAGTTGACCTTGGTGGTTTGTGCTCTCATTGATTCTTGATTTCAGTGATACGACGATTCGATAAATGCGTCGCGCCAAAATAAAGCGGGCACGTCGGCCGGAGCCGGACGCGGCGCATCCCGCCGTTACTGGCACGGAATTTCTTCTCTCTATCGTGGAAACGCACAAGACTAAAAGGAATGGGAATGTCATCGGAATGGACGCTGGACTGAGAGCGCAACAGGAGTTGGACAAGATCGAGGAGCAGATCGCGCGCCTGCAGTCTCTTGAAGGACAGAGCGGTGAGACGCGCCGCCAGATTGAGCAATTGCACGATCGGCTGAAAGTTCTTCGGAGCGAGATAACGTTGCACTTGAATGCGTGGGAGCGCACGAATCTGGCGCGGCATCCGCAGCGGCCTTACACCCTTGATTATGTGGAGCGCATTTTTACTGATTGGAGCGAGATTCATGGCGACCGCGGATTTCGGGATGATCCTGCGGTCGTGTGCGGAATGGCGCGGTTTCACGGCGAAGAAGTCGTCCTGATTGGGCAGCAGAAGGCGCGCGACGCGAAGCAGCGCGTCTATCGAAATTTCGGTATGCCGCATCCGGAGGGATATCGCAAGGCGATGCGGGTGATGAAGATCGCCGAAAAATTTGGGCGGCCGATCTTTACGTTCGTCGATACTGATGGCGCTTATCCGGGATTGCATGCTGAAGAACGAGGGCAGGGCGAGGCCATCGCGCGGAACTTACTTGAGATGTCGCGGCTCGAGGTACCGATCATTGCGACGGTTATTGGTGTCGGCGGGAGTGGCGGCGCTCTGGCGATTGCGGTCGCGGACCGCGTGCTGATGATGGAGAATTCGGTCTACTCGGTGATCTCGCCGGAAGGTTGCGCGTCGATTATGTGGCGCGACGCCAGCAAGAAAGAGCTGGCCGCGGAGGCGATGAAAATCACCGCCAAAGACATGAGTGAGTTGGGCTGTGTTGACGGCATTATTCCCGAGCCGCCCGGCGGCGCACATACTGATCACGCGCGGGCGGCGGAGTTACTGGATGCGGCGCTCACCAAGGAGTTGTCGGAACTCAAGGGAGTGCCGACACGCGAGTTACTGGAGAGCCGCTATCAGAAGTTCCGCAAGATGGCGCAGTTCTTTCAGGTGGAAGCTTAGGATTTCTCTGCTTTCGAGACCAATTGGACTATGACAGAAACGAAGGGTAACAAGCGCGTCGCGACGTCCGAGCTTGAACTGGCCGACGAATATCGGTTCGACTACACCGAAGCCAGGCCTAATCGCTTCGCAGTCAGTGAGTATGGGCTAGGGACCGAAATCTCCGCTTTGTTTTCAAAGGTGGGACTCAAGGCGGACATCCCGGAACTGCGTGGGTACAAAGTCAAACCCATCGCATTGCAGGTCCTTAAAGCCCGCAAGCGTCGCTCTCCTTCCTCCTGAAAGCACTTAGTTCACTTCTACAGAATCGGCATGTGCAAACACGCCTGCACCATGAAATCCAGCGCGTTGATTTGATTCAGGGCCTGATCCACCAGCGACGCCTTACACTCTTCTAAAGTAATCAAAAACGGCAGGTGCGATTTTGAGCAGCCTGGCTTTTGCAGCACTGAGTCGATGTTGATGCCGGACTTTGCGAGGATAGTGGCTAGACTGGCGATGATGCCGGGGCGATCTTTCACCAGAAAGCGCAAATAATGCCGGGTGACGAAGTCCGGCGAAACCACGGCCGATTTCTCCACGAACTGCGATTCTTTGGCGCCTTCATCGGCACCGCTATTTCCAGACTGCTTCGCTTGGACGATAGCCAGAATATCGGACACGACCGCAACTGCCGTTGGATGTCCACCTGCCCCGTGACCGCCGAAAACTGTCTCTCCTCCATAGACGCCGGTCGCCATCACCAGATTCTGGCTGCGTTCGACGCGCGCCAGTGGCGAAGATAGCGGCACCAGCGAAGGCTGAACCGTGGCGAATAACCTGTCGTCTTTAAGCTCAGCGCGCGAGATTTGGCGGATCGTGCATCCCAGTTGATTCGCGTACTCGAAGTCGATTGCGTCGATTGGAGAAATTGACTGCGCAATTATGCTGCCAGCCGCAACGTTGCAATGCAGTCCTACGCGAATGAGGATGGCGAGTTTTGCGCGAGCATCGAGGCCGTCGATGTCCTCGGTGGGGTCGGCTTCAGCGAAGCCCAGCTTTTGCGCCTCGCGCAGCGCGGTGGTGAAGGGAACGCCGTTGCTTTCGATCTGCGTAAGGATGTAATTGCAGGTGCCGTTCAGGATTCCGCAGATCTTGAACAGTTCATCGCCCGCCAAGCCTTGTTGGAGACCCGAGATCACAGGCACTCCTCCGGCCACGGATGCGCCGAACTCGATTTGCTGATTCATTTGGCGGGCCAGGGCGATCAGTTCCGGACCGCAGTGCGCGATCAACTGCTTATTCGCCGTAACAACCGATTTACCGGAAGCGAGCGCGCGGCGAACCCAGTCTTCGGTGGGATGAAGGCCGCCGATTACTTCGACGAGAATGTCGGCGTCTGAGGAGAGAATGTCGTCGATGTTCTCGGTCCAGACGAGACCGGGAGGAAGCCAATCGACCTTCTTACGTGCGACGTTGCGATTGCAAATGTGGGTGAGGCGCAACGCATCGCCCGTTCGCTCGACGAGGATTTTGGCAACAGATCTGCCGACGGTTCCAAAGCCCGCCAGAGCCACCTTCCAGATTTTGTTTTCCGGCCGATTAGCCTTCGGTTTAGCCGTGCTCAACGACGCTGGTGCCGATTTGCGAGCCATTTCCTGAACATTGTAGCGGCCCGAGCAAATCGGGGCGACACTCCCGAGACGGGGCGTTTTGAGCAATGGTCAGGCTGTCAGTTTTTTCTTCGATTTCGGCCGCGAGCTGTGATTTGATCTCGCGGGTTGTTTGCTCGAGTTTCGCCTTGAGGCTCGCCACCTTGCGCACAACTTCCTGCATACGCTTTGGTCCGAGTACGAGAAATCCGATGACCACCAGCAGTAGGACCTCGGTGCCGAATCCCATTACACGGCTCCCGACTTTGAGCTCGCTGACGTGCCGGTCTTCTCCGGCGAGGCTTCAGGCTCCTTCATCGCCGACTTGAAGCCGCGGATGCTTTCTCCGATTCCTTTGCCGAGTTCCGGCAGCTTCTTCGGCCCAAATACCAGCAATGCAATTCCAAAAATCACGAGGAGATGCGTCGGTTGAAACAATCCTTCAAACATAAGACTCCTTGGAAATCGGTCTGACTGCGTGATGCTCATAGTAATAACGGGCGCCGTCGAAATTTATTCCCACAGCGCCCGCGAAGATGGTTCAGCAAATCAGAAGCCGCGTTGAGCCGCGTCCGCTTGCTTTGCCAGAGTGTTGAGCGTCTTGAAGAATGCCGGCGTTTGACCGTCGAACAGATTCATCGCGGTCAGAAACGCGACCACTCCCGCGGCGATTCCCTTGGGATTTGTCGGGCGAATCACCGCGCATCGCGGCAGGTTCGCGTTAATGAATTCACAAGGAACCGGGAAGATCAAGTTGGTTTGAAGCAACGGATTTCCGGTGGCGTTGAAATTCGGGAAGGTAAGTCCATTGGTGGGGTCGGTGAAGGGGGCGACCGGTGGCTGCACGCCGTTGCCGGCGAAATCTACCCATTCAAGGAAGTGCGCAACTTCGTCTCCGCCGATGCTGACGACGATCCGGAGGACTTCCAGATTGCTGACCTTTTGCGCCATCGCGGAATAGAGGGTGCTGCCGCCCTGTTCGATGGTTCCGAAATGGAAGGCAGCGGTGTTGGCGATAGCCTGGATGTGATCCGCCGGTGCGAAATCATCGTCGTTACGGGGAATCGCCGGCAGGTTGACGAGGTCGATCGCTTGCGGAAACGTATCTCCGAAATCGGGATTGGTCGTGCTGCGATAACGCGTGAACCAGCTCGTGTCGACAGTGAGGTTCATCAGATTGGTGAGCCGGCCGATCTGCTGCGCGCCGGTGGCCTGGCTGCTCGGCAGGGTTCGGAAGGCATCCAGATCGACGGGCTGCGCGCCCTTCGACAGGAGATAGGCATTCAGGAATTGGGCGTGGCTCTGTTCGTCGAGCGTGTTGCTGGTGATGTATTGCGAGCCGTCGCCATCGAGTTTTAGAAAAGCTTTCTGATAGGTATTTGGTTTGCCCGAGGTGATTCCTCCGAGTTCGGCATACTGATCCCACAAATCGGTCTCAATGATCTCGGCCGCAGCCAGGAAGCGCAGGATGGCTGCGTCGCCCGCAGTGAGACTCTTCGGGGACTGAGCTTCGGCTTCGCCCTCGCCCAGAGTTGCCAGTAATGAGCCGGCCGAAAGAGCCGCGCCGGCTACTCCTATGCCCTTTAGAAAAGAACGACGTTTCACGCCGTCTCGGGACGGCGAGCTGGTGGATTCGGAAGGTGCCAATGGTGCGAGCGTTTCTTCTGTCATAAATGAAACTCCACTTTTCAAAGTTGATGTCCGGCGATTCGAGGCCTGGAAACGGAACCGCCGCAGACTTACGGTAGGCAGTTCCGGAAAGCCTGGTGTCACGATGGTGTTAAGTTCATGTCAAAATTCTTGTGTGCGTGCGTGGGATGGTCTTGAAGACGTGCGTGTTCGACTTCGCCTACAGACATCCATGTACTGCTCTCGAATATTTCTTGCGGTTTGTGTCTGGCTCCTTTTTTTTGCCCACACGTTTCGGAACCGAGTGGGGCGCCACTGCTTTCTGGCTCAGGTCTCAGGGGGCTTGGGTTCAAGGTATGCGGAGCATACTGAACGGCCTGTTCGGTATGCATAAAGTTGGACACTATCCGTTTCCAGTAATCGGTCGAAACAGCCGTCCGGGGCGGTATAATAAGGGGTTTTCCGCTCCCACTTCGAACAACTTCCGGGCAAGGTGTCCGGCGCTAACTGGTACTTTTTTAAACAAAAGGAAGGCAGGGAAATGGCCACTACGGATATCGTGCCTCAGGAATCATCGGGCCAACTGGGGCAAAAACGCATTGTTAACGACATGACCATTCAGGTTGCGACCGTGAATGGGTCGGGATCGCAAAGTTCGAATACAGTACTGCTACGCAGTATCTTTCAGATGGGCGTGCCGATTTCGGGGAAGAACATGTTCCCCTCGAACATCGCCGGACTGCCGACCTGGTTCACGATCCGCGCCAGTAAAGATGGCTACATCGCGCGCAAAAAGGAGATCGATCTCCTGATCGCGATGAATGCGGAGACAGCGCAAGACGATGTAAAGACGCTGGCACCAGGAGCGAGTGTGCTCTATGACGAGCCGCTCGGGCTCGATAAGTTGCGCAGTGATCTGACTTTTTATGCCGTGCCCTACGACAAGCTGGTGACGGCGGTTTGCTCGGAAGCCAAGCTCCGCAAGCTGATCAAGAACATGATTTACGTTGGCGTGGCGGCGCAGTTGCTTGAGATTGACTTTGCTGAGGTGGAGAAGGCGATCCGCAAGCAGTTCGCGACCAAGGCGAAGGCCGCGACCCTGAACCTCGCTGCCGCGAAGGCTGGATTCGATTACGCGGCCGCCAATCTGACTAAGCGCGATCCGTTCTACATCGAGCGCATGGACAAGACGAAGGGCAAGATCATCGTTGACGGCAACTCGGCCGCTGCGATGGGCTGCATGTTTGCCGGATGCACGGTGGTGACGTGGTATCCGATTACCCCGTCGTCGTCGCTGGTCGAGACGATGATTGAGTACATGAAGGAATACCGCATCGGGCCGGATGGCAAGGCGACGTTTGCGGTTGTGCAGGCCGAAGACGAGTTGGCGGCGGTTGGCATGGTGATCGGCGCGGCCTGGGCCGGCGCGCGCTCCATGACTGCGACTGCTGGGCCGGGCATTTCGCTGATGGCGGAATTTGTAGGGCTGGCCTATTACGTCGAAGTGCCGGCGGTGATCTGGGATATTCAACGCGTCGGGCCTTCAACTGGCTTGCCCACACGGACTGCGCAGGGTGACATACTCTCCACGGCATTTCTGAGCCACGGGGACACGAAGCACATCATGCTGTTTCCGAATTCGATGATCGAGTGCTTCACGATGGCGCAGGATGCGTTCGATCTGGCGGAACGCTTTCAGACGCCAGTGTTCGTCATGTCGGACCTCGATTTGGGCATGAACAACTGGATGTCCGATCCGTTCCCATATCCCGAGAAGCCAATTGACCGTGGAAAAGTGCTGAGCAAGGAGGATATTGAGAGGCTCGGCGGTTTTGCACGCTATGCGGATATCGACGGAGACGGCGTCGGGTACCGCACTCTGCCGGGCACGGATCATCCCGCGGCGGCATATTTTGCGCGCGGCAGCGGCCACAACGTGAAGGGCCAGTACAGCGAGCGGCCGGATGATTTCGAACGCAACATGGAGCGCATCAACAAGAAATTTGAAACGGCGCGTTCCGCCGTGCCGCGGCCGGAACTCGCGGGGAGCGGGAAATCGAAGGTCGGAATCATTGCTTACGGAACCTCGCACTGGGCGTTGATCGAAGCCCGCGACCAGCTATCGAAAGAGTACAACCTGGAAACCGATTATTTGCGTTTGCGGGCGTATCCATTCACACGCGAGGTGCATGACTTTATCGCGCAGCATGAGCGCACTTACATCGTGGAGCAGAACCGCGATGGGCAGATGGCCACTCTGCTAAAACTCGATATCAAAGCGGAACTGACGCCGCGTTTGCGTTCAATCTGCCATATTCACGGACTGCCGCTCGATGCGCGGTCGGTGACTGACGAACTGATGATGATGGAGGGTAAGTAAATGGGGACCACAACCACACCAACTCCGGCGCCCAAGACCAACCGCATTGGATTGCAGGTCATCGATTATCGCGGCGGGAAGACTACGCTGTGCGCGGGATGCGGGCATAACGCGATCTCGGAACGCATCATCGATGCAATGTACGAGATGGGCGTCTCGCCCGAGCGCGTGGCCAAATTCAGCGGAATCGGATGTTCGTCGAAGAGCCCGGCGTATTTCATGAATCGATCGCACAGCTTCAATTCTGTGCATGGGCGCATGCCGTCAGTGGCCACCGGCGCGATCCTCGCGAACAAGAACTTGCTGGCCCTCGGCGTAACGGGTGACGGCGACACGGTCTCGATTGGGGCCGGCCAGTTCATTCACCTCATGCGACGCAATCTTCCGATTATTTACGTGATCGAGGACAACGGCTGTTACGGGCTGACGAAGGGCCAGTTTTCGGCGACGGCTGATCTCGGATCGACGCTGAAGAGCGGCGTGGTGAACGATCTGCCTCCCGTAGACACTTGTGCCATGGCGATTCAACTGGGCGCGACATTTGTCGGCCGCTCATTTTCGGGCGACAAGAAGCAGTTGCACACCATGTTGAAGGCTGCGATAGCGCATAACGGCACTGTGATGCTCGACGTCGTTTCTCCATGCGTGACCTTCAATGATCATGAAGGCTCGACAAAATCGTACAAGTACATGCAGACGCATGAGGAAGTTTTGCATGAGGTCAGCTTCGTGCCATCGTTCGAAGAGATCAATGTCGACTACGATCCGGGGACGACAATGGAAGTCACTATGCACGACGGATCAAGCCTGCGCTTGAAGAAACTGGAAGAAGACTACGATCCGACCGACAAGATCCACGCGGTCCGGCGGCTGATGGAATCGCACGCAAAGGGCGAGGTGCTGACGGGCGTGTTCTACATCAACGCGAACGCCCCCAGCTTCATCGATATGCTGAACGTGACGGATGCGCCGCTGGCAACGCTGCCGGAATCCGCGGTGCGGCCGGGCAGGGAAGTGCTGGCGAAGTGCATGGAAGAGTTGATGTAGCTTGTTGCAATCAAAGCAGAAATTTGAGCCGGCCCTATCGGGGACCGGCTCAATTTGTTTGCGCCGAGTTGATGGTCGTCACTTACAGTTGCCGAACTTCACTTGGCTAGATCGGCTAGCGGAACTCATCGTTTCATCGGTTATTTCCCCATCGTCAGTACCACGCGAAATCTGGCCTTCCCGCTGATCATCTGCTGATACGCTTCCGCGGCCTTTTCCAGAGGATAGCGCTCGATCATCGGCCGAACGCCGGTCAGAACGCTGAAATTCAGGGCGTCTTCCCAATCGATCGATGATCCGGACGCCCAGCCCTTGAGGTCGCGGTTTTGCAGGATCAGTTGAATTGGGGTGACGGTCAGGGCGTCAGAGCCTGCGCCTACCACCATCATCTTGCCGTTTGGACCGAGGCCATCGACGAGTGCCGACATCGATTTTGAGTCTGGGGCGGTCGCGAGAATCACGTGCGCTCCGCCAAGTTTTTGCAACGCTTCAGAAGGATTTACCGCCCCGGAATCAATGTACTGATGTGCGCCGAGTTTGCTAGCCAGTGGTTGTTTGTCGGCGCCGCGGCCGATGGCGATCGTGCGGAATCCCATTTGGCGTGCGTATTGGATTCCGAGATGGCCGAGGCCTCCGATGCCTTGCACCGCGACCAGATCGCCGGAACGCGCGCCTGAGTTGCGCAGCGCGTTGAAGACCGTAATGCCGGCGCATAGCAGAGGCGCTGCTTCGTCGGCGGGTAGGTCGTCGGGCATGGCGGCGACCGCTTCGGCAGGAGAGATCAGGTACTCGGCATAGCCGCCGTCATGGCTGAGGGCGGTGATCTTCTCGTTTTTGCAGAGAACAAAATCGCCGCGCCGGCACGGATCGCAGATAAAGCAATGCCCGCCGTGCCAGCCGACGCCTACACGCTGACCGGCTTTCCATTGCGTTACGCCTTCTCCGACGGCGTCGATGCGACCGGCAATTTCATGTCCGGGGACGCGAGGATACTGCAGGCCGGGCCAGTGACCGTCTTTCACGATCGCGTCGCTGTGACAGATACCGCAGGCCTCGACCTTGATGCGTACCTGTCCGCGAGTGGGCTCGGGAATGTTGCGTTCGACTAGTTCAAAGTTTCCGCCGGGCTTGCTGACTTGCACAGCTTTCATGCGAGACATGGAATACCTCATTTAGCTTGGGGATGTAACGGACCAATATAACGAACGACAATGACAAGAGATGAACTGGAAGGCGCTTCGGACTCAACAATCAAGTCCGATGCGCAAGTCCGACGCGCTCTGCCCGAATCGGAAAAATCCAATTGCCGGAATTGACATGGAGCTACCAGCCAAAGCGCTGATCGTAGGATCGATTATTTCTTCTCGGGACGCTTTCCCTCGAATGAATGTTCGGGACTCTCGCCGGGTTCGGGAAAATCGCTGTCTGCTCCCTCGACCAGAGGATGCTCGTCGCGGTGGGAAAGCTGGCCTGTCATCGAGTTGTTTCCGGCTTCCTTGCGTTCGTCGGGCTCCAGCGAGCCCTTGTGGCGGTCGGGATCATTCTTAAGATGATCACTGGTGCTATCCGGCATGACAAACCTCTTGCGCAATTTGCGCGATATTTAAGAACCGATATTCATAACGACATTCACGAGGCTACACGTAAACCTCATGGTGGGGCAAATACGGGCGTTGAGGACGTGTCCGACGTATCCGTTGAGGACGTATCCGACGTATTCGATGATGCTTCAGATGGCGGGAAGGCTTCGCAAGTTGTTGTGATCGCTACGATAGGGAAATTTTATCGTCGGTTAACCTACGTTTGAATCTAAGATAGTTCATGGCTAGCAAAAATCGAAAACATTATCTTTTTGCCAGCGACTTCGATCAGACGTTGACCTTTAACGATACGGGCTACGTCCTGAGCGAGCTCGTGGGCATTTCTGTCGCGGAGTTCGAGCGCAAGATCAAGGGTATGGCCAAGCTGAGCCTGGTTCAGCAGGGCGCCGAACTTTCCTACCTGCTCTTGCATGATCCCGAGTTTCGCTCGCGAGTGCGTCGCGATGACCTTGTCGAAGTCGGCAAGCGCATTCGTCTGAAAGAAAACATCGAGCAGATTTACGAAATTCTCGACCGTCGCATCGACGGATTCCACTTTGACTTTTACGTTCTCTCAGCTGCGCCTGTGGAAGTGATCCAGTCGGCGCTGGAGGGAATTGTGCCGCGTGATCACATCTTTGGCACGGAGTTTGAGTACAGCACCAGCGGAGAAATAGAAACGCTGGTGCGAGCGACGGCCGGCTACGGCAAGGTCGCGCGGCTTGAGCAGCTCTCGGAAGAACTGGGAGTTCCGCTTGACCACGTCGTGTATGTCGGCGACGGAAGTTCGGATATTCACGTGATGCTGCATGTAAACCGGCATGATGGGTTCACGATTGCCGTTTCGGAATCGAAGCATGTCGCGCAGATTGCCAAGCGAACTGTGCTCAGCGATAATGCGCTGGCTACGCTCGTTCCGATACTCGAAGAGATCGCGGGATGGACACGTCCGCGTATTCGGCAGCTCTTTGAGGCTTACGGATTCCTGATTCAAGGATGGGAGAGCACGCAAACTGATTGGGTGACGCTCCGGCCCGCGGGTGTGATGATGGAGAAAGCTTCGGCGGCCGACGCGGTTTGAAGCTGTAGGCGTGGTAAAGAATCCATACAACTAATTGCGATGCGCTGGGTTCTTACGGCGTGGGGCTAGCTCTAGGATTGAGCCAGTCCCGCGTCTAAGTATCATCCAACTTCTTTGAGGCGCAGTATGAGACTTTCCCGCGTTGTAGTTCTGGTTTTGATGACTGTTTCATTGATCGCGTTTGTTCGAGCGCAGCAGCAGAACTCCCCTCCTCCGTCTCAACGCGAGTTTGTGCCGCAGGGCATTGACGAGTTGCGGCAGGGTGCTTCTTCCAAGACCGAATTCACTCTCGACCACTCCATGTTGATCCTCGCTTCCAAGCTCGATCCGAATAACGAGGATTTGCGGCGTGTGATCGCAGGGGTGAGTGGCGTCTCGGTGCACAATTTCCGCTACGCGAAGCCTGGCACGTTTGATCCGCAGGCGGTTGAATCCGTCAGGGAGGACTACCGCTCCGTTGGCTGGAAGCAGGTGATGAACAAATCTGAGAAGAACGGCGGGACGGGCTTAACCGATGTCTGGGTGCGGTTGGAGAACAATGCGATCAGCAATGTCGCAATTCTGGTTGCCAAATCAAATGAGGTCGACTTCTTCGTGGTCAGCGGATCGATCAGCCCAATCGACATCGCGCATCTCGGCGGACACTTCGGTCTCCCGAAAATTGAAGGCGGAGTCGAAGTACCGAATACGGCGCGGCGCTGAACGTCGTTCTTGCGGTTGCCCCAAAATGCCTAGCGGTTTTTCGACGGCGTGGTTGTAGATTTTCGCAGTCGATCTCGCGCCTGCACGGCTTCGTTGGTTCGCGGATAGCGTTGAATGACGCGCTTCAGTTCCTGCTCGCCGTCGTCTTTTTTTCCAAGTTCGAGGAGTGCGAATCCCTTCTTCAGTTGCGCCGCAGCCGCCTTGTTTCCGCTCGGGAAATTTTGCACCACCAGATCATAGTTGACGATTGCCTTCTGATAATCCCCGGCCTTGAATTCGATTTCCGCTAGATAAAAATCCGCATTTCCCGCCAGATCCGTGTCGGGATAGTACTTCACGTAGTCGCCGAATTCCTGCGTCGCCAGGTCGTTCTTCCCGCCGTTGTAGTCGCGCAGGGCGTTGTTGTAGAGCACGTCGGGCGGAGGCGCTGCGGCCATTTGCTGGGCCTTTTGCTGTGCTTCCGTTTGTTGAGCGGCCATGGATTGCTGAGCCGCCTGCATCTCCTCAAATTGCTTGCTGAGTTTCGCCAGCCGGACCTTCAGTTCGTCCATGGTGTCATTCAGCGCCTGAATCTGTCCGGAGATCTGGTCGACCTGTCCGGCGCGATCTGTTTGCTGTCGGTTGAGCGATGACTGCAAGTTGTCGATCGCGGCGCTGACCTTGTTGGCGATGACGGTGTTCTGCTCCATCATGCTCTTCATGACGCCCATGCGCTCGTCGAACGACTGCTTCATCTGCGTCATGGACTGCTGCAGTTGGTCGACTTGCGTTTGCAGTTGAACGATGTCGCGGTTGGCTGCGGACGCGGGAGTGACCGTGGCAAGCAAAACAAGAGCTGCGGAAAGCGCGAGCGTAAGAACTGTCAGCCTAAGAGCAATGCGATTTGATTTCATAAATTGACCTGAATCGATGACTTAAAAAGTCACCTGTTAGATACAGCGATCCCCAACGCGTTGAAAGGGACGGAGCAGAGCCCCGTCCCCGAGAGTTGTTTGCAACGCTCTAGTGTTCGTACACGAAATGGCCGCGGCGATTTTGCTGCCAGCAGCTTTCGTTCGACTCTGTGCAGAACGGCTTTTCTTTGCCGTAGCTGTACGTTTTGATGCGGTCGCCACCGACTCCAGCCTGAATGAGCGCGTTCTTCACAGCGTCGGCGCGGCTGGTTCCGAGGGCCAGATTATACTCGGTTGAGCCGCGTTCATCACAGTGACCTTCGATGGTGATGTGGATTCCTGCGTGCTGCTGGAGGAATTGCGCATCGGCCTGGATCGTCGACTGATCGGTCGCTCGAATGTCAGCCTTGTCGTAATCGAAGTAGATATCCTTCACATTTTGCGCGAAGAGTTCTTCCTCGGTTGCCGACGAAGTCTGCTGCGGCGGAGGTGGTGGCGCGGCGTTGACGGTCACACGCGCGGTCGCATCCTGCGTGCCTCCTGGGCCTTTGGCGACGAGATGATAAGTGGTCGAATCCGCGGGCGCGACCTGGCGCGAGCCACTGCTATCGACGGCGCCAATTCCATCGATGCTGACGTCAGTCGCGTTGGTGGTCTGCCACGTCAGAGTTGTCGGCTGCCCCTGGTTGACGGTGTTGGGATTCGCGGAGAGCGAGGCGGTCGGAGCGGTTGGCGATGGCGGTGGCGTTGGTGGAGGCGGAGCTGCTTTCTTTGCGCATGCGCCCAGAAACATCAGAGCGCCGACTGCGGCTACGAGGCCCCACATCCTCATTTGGTGCTTCACTAGTTCCTCCAAGTGTCTGTGCGCCCGAATTGTGGCGTGCAATTTGCGGAATCGCGGTGGAGCGCACGTTTGCCGGCCGCGACGCCGTAACTATTCAAAAGACGAATCTACTCGCAAAGCAAACTCTTCCGATCGAAAACAGCGAACCAAATGAAAACCACGGAGGACGCAGAGAACTTAGCGTCTTGAATCATAAAATCCCCCGCATCCTCAGCGTCCTCCGTGGTTTTCATTTGTGTGTCTGTGCAAAACCCAATCTACTTCCAACTCCAGTTAGCCTGCGTGTTGT
>JBAWBE010000262.1:0-2612 GCA_049589635.1 Terriglobales bacterium | reverse complement strand
ACAGAGCACGCCGCGCGCCGATTTGGCGCGACGCTCGTGTTCGTTGGAGAGGGTCCGGAGATCCCGAAGGTCAAGCAGTTTTTGGCGCAGCGCGGCGGACTGATCGCGCTTTTCTTTCCCAGACTGCCCCATGAACAGTTTCTGCAATTAGTGGCGGCATCGGATATCGCCGCTTTCCCGTATCCTGACACGCCGATTTATCAGGCCAAATGCTCTGCCCGCATCGTTGACTACATGGTGATGGGAAAGCCAGTTGTGACAACGACCGTCGGCCAGAACATTGACTACCTCGTTGACGGAGAAAGCGGTCTACTCGTGTCTCCCGGCGACGCATCGCGGTTTGGTGAGGCAATCGAGAGATTGCTTGCAGATCCCGAACTTCGACTCCGGCTTGGCCAAAATGCCAGGCAACGTATTAGAGAAAAATTCTCCTGGGATGGCGCGGCAGTGGAAGACTGCCTGGCCGCCTACGGACAACTCCCAGGATTTTCATCTCCCGGGTTTTGGCACAACAACGCTCAGAGTGAACTCAAAAGTGGAGAAAACCATGCAAATCTTCATAGACTCGGCGGACGTCAAGCAGATTGAAGCGTGGCTAGCACAAGGCATTGTGGACGGAGCCACAACGAATCCGTCCATAATGTACAAAGACGGCGTGAAGGATCTGGAGGACGGCGCGCGGAGGCTGGCGGCCTTGCTGGGAGACCGCCCGCTCAGCGTGGAAGTCACCTCGAATGATCATGCAACCATGCTAAAGCAGGCGCGCCTGTTCGCGACATGGGCCAGAAATATCGTCATCAAAATTCCCATCGTAAATCAGTTCGGAGAACCGAGCCTCGGAGTGATTCACCAGCTCACGCAAGAAGGTATCGGCGTGAATGCCACCGCAATTCTTGCTTTCAACCAAGCCATCCTTGCCGCCAAGGCTGGGGCGACCTATGTGAGCATCTTTGCAGGGCGTGTGGCCGATGAGGGAAATGACCCGGCTATCGTAATCCGCCGCGTGCGCAGCTGGCTTGACGAGTGGGACTTGCCTGCACGGATTATTGTGGGCAGTATCCGCGCTGTGGTTGACATTCAGAACGCCGCGTTGGCCGGGGCCCACATCATCACCATACCGCCCCAATTCCTTCCCAAGATGGTGGACCACCATTACACGCGCGAAACCGTGCGGCAGTTTGTGCAGGACGCCGAGAAGACCGCCACCCTGATTCGTGAAGCCAAGGCCGGCGTCGGTACGGCCGCAGGGCGTTAACCGCACCCCTGGCCAAGTGGAACAGGCAATCCCTAAGGAGACCATGGCCGTCCAAAATCCAGTGATCTCACGAAGAGCTCAGGCAGAGAGGCTGCCCACAGCTAGCACTCTCCCCACGAACGCCGTGGCACAGCTCCTATCCCATCCGCTAGCGCAGAAGGCTCTGGCGTTATTGACGGACCTGGCTGCGATCACGCTCGCGCACATACTGGCGGACCATCTGTTAGCTCGACTCTTGCAAATCACCATGTCCGCGCAAATGCCGCCCGCGTATCACCGTTACTACATTCCGTACTTCGCGCTGGTGCTGGCAATCATCGGAGGTTACAAGAGTCCGGTACTGCGCCGGCCCGAACAGGAACTAGAGCACGGTTGCAAGGCTGTCGCTGCAAGTTTTCTCGGATTGGTGCTCTTTAATTTTGTCGTATTTAAGTCTGGGCCGTTTTCGCGTTACTTGCTCGTAACCTGGTTCTTGCTTTCGACGATTTTGGTGGTGGCGGGTCGATTCGCTGTGCGCAGCGTTTACGCCACGCTGTGGAAACGAAGTCTATGCCAGAGGCGCGCGTTGCTCGTCGGTTCTGCTAGCGGGATATCAGAGTATTGGCACTTGCTAAGGACCCAGCGCCAACGTGCCTATGAGTATCCGGGCGTGCTTCTCGACAAGCGAAGCCTCGAGCGTCATCCCGACGAATTGCTGGGGTTACCCATCCTCGGAGAGACATCGGAATGGGAAAGTATTCTCAACGCGTCGAAGGCCAATCTTCTGATCGTCACGCAGCCTCGGACGGCAAGCGAGGAAGAATGGCTGCGCGAATTGGTCGATCGTTGCAAGTCGTTACGCGTAGATGTGGAGTTGTACTCAAGCGTGCTGGCAACGGCCAATCTAGCCCACGAGCACGATGAATTCTCGGGCGGTTTTCGCTTCTACCCCAGGCCCGAGTGGTCGCTCGTGGTACAGCGCGTCCTGAAGCGTGGGATGGATATAACCATCGGACTGATCGGCAGCAGCGTGGCGCTGCTGCTCGTTCCGCTGGTATTTGCAATTGTGAATTGGGAGGATCGCGGGCCAGTTTTTTACCTTCGCGAATACGTCGGGACCGACGGCAGGATCCACTATTACCGCAAATTCCGAACGATGCTGAAGGATGCCGACGATATTCTGCGCCGCGATCCGGAACTGAGGGCCACGTTCGCGCGTAACCATAAGCTGAAAAACGATCCGCGGCTGTTGCGTGTCGGCCGATTCATGCGGCGGTATAGCATCGACGAATTTCCGCAGTTTTTCAAGGTGCTGACGGGTGAATTGACCTTTGTCGGACCGCGTGTGATTTGCGGCGAGGAACGCTCCCGATATGGC
>JBAWBE010000261.1:0-5850 GCA_049589635.1 Terriglobales bacterium | reverse complement strand
GTAGAGAACGAGCGCAATATATCCGCCCGCATTTCCGTAAAGACGCCGCGCTACATACCAGAGCGACGCCCCGAGCATCCCCCCAAAAAATAAATAGGGCGTCGCAATCCAAATCTGCCCAAGCGGGGAATCCGGTGCCAAAGCTCGCGGCATGACAAGAATCGGCGCAGCCGCCATCAGATAGTAAAAAGGAGAGCGGTCCACATCGTACCCATCGCGCACGCGCAGGTGCCCAGCGCGTCCCGCGGAAGCCAAGCCAGTAGCGGCTTCCGCCTGCAATGCCTGCGGAGTCCCCGCGATTGCCCCACCCTTCCACTGCTCGAGCCCGCCGTAAATGCAGAGCGCATGATCGGACTCGGGAAGAAATCCATGCAGCGTTTGCACGCGAATCAGCCAGACGCACTGCAACAAATAGATGAGCAGGAGCGCGCCCGCAATGAACTGCGGCCTGCCAATCGAGTCGGGATCGAGAAATCGGCGTATCAAGCTCAGACCGAGTGTTTTACCATGTCGAGGACGACCGTGGATACCGATCCTATGCTACCGTTCGGCTCAGAGCCAGAATCGCAAAGCGATTCGCAAGCCGATTCGCGTCGGAAGCCGCCTTCCGATTCGTGTCCAGACGATTCGCCGTCCGCCTCCGGATCGCTCCCAATCCTCGCACCCGTCTCACCCCCACAGCTGTCAGCGCCGATCCGTCGCGAATCCGCGATCACGCCGCTCGTCGAAATCTTCGTTGGCCCCGAAGGCCTCTATCCTGGAACGCGTTGGCTCATTTATCTGGCGCTGGCTTACATCACCTTCGGCCTGCTGAACTTTCTCATCGATGGCTTGCGCCCGGAACGAGTTCCAATCTGGTGGACGATGGTCGTCGAATCCCGCATGATGCTGGCTGTTATCCTGCCCGCATTCGTAATGGCGCGCATCGAAGGTCGTCGTTTCGGCGACTTCGGTCTTCCCGTGAAACGAGCCTTCGGGCGCGACTTCTGGGCGGGCGCGGTTTGGGGAATCGCCTCGCTCACCGTACTGATGCTGGCTCTCGCCGCCTTCGGCGCCTTCACGTTCGGCTCGCTCAGTCTGCACGGCGCGCGCATCTTCAAGTTCGCTTTTTACTACGCAGTCTTTTTCCTGATCGTCGCATTCTTCGAAGATTTTTTTATGCGCGGCTATTCGCAGTGGGTGCTCGCCCAGGGCATGCATTTCTGGCCGGCGGCGGCGTTGCTCTCAGTTCTCTTCGGAGTCCTGCATCTCCTGAACCCCGGCGAAGCGAGAATAGGAATTGCCGCCGTAATGGCGATCGGATTTTTCTTCTGTCTAACCCTTCGCCGCACGGGAACTCTCTGGTGGGCGGTCGGCTTCCACATGTCCTGGGACTGGGGCGAGAGCTACTTCTATTCCGTCCCCGACAGTGGAACCATCTCCCGCGGCCACTTGCTGAACTCGACGTTCCACGGCCCAGCCTGGCTGACTGGAGGCTCAGTCGGCCCGGAAGGAAGCTATCTACTCTTTCTGTTGATGGTTGTGCTGTGGTTTTCGTTTACTCGTGCATATCCGGAAGTGAAGTACGAAGTGGCTCCCGCTAAATATCCAGATTCTTCACATCCAGCGCATTCTCTTCAATAAACTTCCGCCGCCCCTCGACGTCCTCGCCCATCAGCGTCGTGAAGATCGTCTCGCACTCCGCGAGGTCTTCCAGTTTCACTGACAGCAGCGTGCGCCGCTCCGGATCCATCGTCGTCTCCCAGAGCTGCTCAGCGGTCATTTCGCCCAGGCCTTTATAGCGCTGAATCGTATATTCGCGACGCCCTTCGTTGAGAACGTAATCGAACAGTTCACGCGCAGTTGCCTTCTCGACGATCTCCGGCTCCTTGGCTCGCCGCGCCGGCGCCTTCGCTGACTTCTTCTCGCCCTTGGCCGCGTCACCCGCCTCGCTTTCCGCAACCTCTGCCTCGGCCGCGTCATCCGCAGCATCGTCGCTTGTCTTCGCAGCCGCCTTCGGCATGCTCTCCACCACAAACGGCGGCTCAAGATACTCCGCAATCTGCTTAAACTTCGAAATCATCTGCCGGCCCTCCGGAGTCGACGCCAGCTCCCAGTTGATGACGTGTTCCGCGCCCTGCGAGTTGACGAACATCACTTCCCACAAATTGTGTTCTTCGTCGAACCGCATTTCCACGCTCTTCAACTTCAAATCTTTTTGGAGACGCTTAAGCTCCTTCTCCAGCTTCTCGATTTTCTTCGGCGCAGCTTTCTTGTCGCCTTCAAAATCGGCGCGCTTGGCGAGATCGAGCCTCGGCAGTAATTCCGTAATCTTCTCTTCGCGCAAACGTTGATTCAGCTTGTCAAAGAACCCGAGATACTCATTTAGCACAGTCATGAACTTCGTCAGCGCAGCGCCTTCGAGTTTCGCTGCGCCATCTCCATAACGCACGACCAACCCCTCCGACGCGCGCTTTACCATAACTTTCACGAATTCATGTTCGTTCTTGATGTACTGGTGCGATTTCCCTTTACGAATGCCGAACAACGGCGGCTGCGCAATATACACGTTGTTGCGCTTGATCAACTCCTGCATGTGCCGGAAGAAAAACGTCAGCAACAGCGTCCGGATATGCGAGCCGTCGACGTCGGCGTCGGTCATCAGGATGATCTTGCCGTAGCGCACCTTCGTCGGATCGAAATCCTCCTTCGAGATGCCGGTGCCCAGCGCCGTGATCATGGCGCGGATTTCTTCGTGCGCCAGCATCTTGTCGTAGCGCGCCTTCTCCACATTCAGAATTTTTCCCTTCAGCGGCAGAATCGCCTGGAACCGCCGGTCCCGCCCCTGTTTAGCCGTCCCACCTGCGGACTCGCCCTCCACCAGAAACAGCTCGCAGCGATTTGGATCGCGCTCCGAGCAGTCAGCCAGCTTGCCCGGCAAGCCTCCGCCATCCAGCGCCCCTTTGCGCCGCGTCAGATCGCGAGCCTTGCGCGCAGCCTCACGCGCACGCGAAGCGTCGATCGCTTTGTTAATGACCTTGCGGGCAACGGTAGTGTTCTGCTCAAAGAAAGCACCCAGCTTCTCGTTGACCACCGCCTGCACAATTCCGGCAATATCCGAGTTAAGCTTGCCCTTGGTCTGCCCTTCAAACTGCGGCTGCGGCAACTTCACGCTGATGACGGCGACCAATCCCTCGCGAACGTCGTCGCCCGTCAGATTTTCCTTCACATCCTTAAATAACCCCATCTGCTGCCCGGCGTAATTAATAGTGCGCGTCAGCGCCGTGCGGAATCCAGAAAGATGCGTGCCGCCGTCGACCGTATTGATGTTGTTCGCAAAACTGAAGACCGTCTCTGAATAGGCGTCGTTGTACTGCATGCCGATCTCAATGTGGACCTGGTCTTTGTCCGCTTCCATGTAGATCGGCTTTTCATGCAGCGTCTGCTTTCCGCGATTCAGATGCTTGATGAATTCCGCAATGCCGCCGTTATATTTGAATTCGGTGCGCTTGGCTTCGCCGGTCTTGGAATCGGTCTGGCGTTCGTCCGTTAGCGTGATAACGAGGCCTTTGTTCAGGAATGCGAGTTCGCGCAGGCGTTGCGAAAGCGTGTCAAAGTTATATTCCACGACCGTAGTAAAAATCGTCTTGTCGGGAACGAAGTGAACCTTCGTGCCCGTCTTCGCTTTGACGGCGCCGGTTTTCTTTAGTTTGCTGGTCGGCTCGCCCTTCGAGTAGGTCTGCTCCCACGTAAACCCGTCGCGCCAAATTTCCAGATCGAGTTCTTCGCTGAGCGCATTGACGCAACTCACACCTACTCCGTGAAGGCCTCCAGAAACCTTGTAGGAGTTGCTGTCGAACTTACCGCCCGCATGCAGAGTCGTCATCACGACCTGCGCGGCTGGAATTTTCTCCCCGTCGATATCCATATTGTCGACCGGAATGCCACGCCCGTTGTCGACCACGGTGATCGAATTATCAAGGTGAATCGTGACTTCAATCTTGTCGGCGTAACCGGCGAGCGCTTCATCGACCGAGTTGTCGACCACTTCATAGACCAAATGATGCAGGCCGAGCTCGCCCGTCGAGCCGATGTACATCGCGGGCCGCTTGCGCACCGCCTCCATGCCGCCGAGCACTTTGATCGAATCGGCCGTGTAGTCGCCGTTCGTAGCTTTACCGTTCTTCGTTTTTACGTCGACGTTCTTCGCTTCGACGTTCTGAGCGTCAGCGAGTTCCGCGTTCAATTCTTTGGTGGCCATTCTGCTCCGTGGAGAATGCCGGTCGGGCGCAAGGCTGGAAGCGCGCTGCCGGGACCGCTCAGTGACCTCAACTTATTGAAATTTCTGCTAGTTAGCTGTCGTCTGAGCTAGGTTTATTTTACCATAAATCGGAGTGGTTTTGAGTAGGAGGTGTCGGTATAAACCTTGGCTTTTGTTAGCTTTAGAAGCACCGTTTTGGGAGAGGAATTCCGGTCGCACCGATCGTTCATTTTGCCATTAAAAACGCAAAAAAAAGCTGCCGGATTTCTGGAGATTTATGTTATCGGGATTTGGGCGAGCCGAAGCGCAAACCTTCAATCAGATCATCCACCTCGTCTTCACTTCCGGCAACGAATGTAAACGAGACCAGCTGACCCTTCGCCAGAAGCACGAGCGTGGACTGGTACATCGTGAGTTTGTCCGTCAACTGTTTTGAAAAATCGGCACGCACCAGTTCACGCGCATCGATCTCCAAAACCGAAGGATCGCCTTTCGGTTTAAACCCTTGCGCCGTGGTCAACTCCGTCAGCGGTCCAAGAAAATCTTCCGCTTTCTTAAGTCCGCGATATGCAGCCGCAGACTCCGAGGCGATCACGACCGCTGAGTTCACGCTGTCTCCCGTAGCCTGCGGCGGACGTTCGAACACCGCCAGCAGCACATCACTCAAGTTCGCGGATTTGTTGTTTGCCGATTTGTGACTCTCTGATTTGTATTGCGAAGCGGCCTTCGAGTTCGACGAACTGGAATTTGATGAACCAGAGTTGGACGAATCAGAGTTTGACGAACTGGAACTCGCCTCCGGACCGTTTGCCGCATCCGTTTTTGGCTCCGCTGGCTCCCGCATCTCCTCCGTCCGTTCCACCCACCCATAAGGGACCTTGTAGCGGAATCCGAACGTTGCATTGCGGTAGAGTTGCTCGTCTTGCGACGGCGGCGGCGTTTTCGGCGCGGGCGTTGCCCCCTTGGGCGCAGCCTGCGATGCCGTGGCCATTGAGAACGCGACGACAAAAGCAAATATTATGAGGTAGCAGCGCATCGTATTAAGGCAACGTATTAGCGCGTCGCGTTGGCGTCGTATTAGCACAACATGGCAGCTTCAATCAGTTTACATGCCGCATCCTGACAAAACCGCGAAGGCACCACGCCTCTTCTACACCGATCACTACGTTTTGCCTCTGCCACCCGGCCATCGTTTTCCGATTGAAAAATATCGCCTGCTGCGCGAGCTGCTCGAATCAGACGGCACATTCACTCTGGAACCCGCGCCGCTGGCTGACCTCCCAACCATCGAGCGGATCCACGATTCCGAATACGTGCGCGCATTCGTCGAAGGGAAGTTGCCCGACGCTGCCATGCGGAGAATCGGCTTCCCGTGGTCCGAAGGCCTCGTCAAACGCACCCTAGCCTCCGTAGGAAGCACGATGGCCGCGACGCGAGAAGCTCTAGCTCTCGGCTGGAGCGGAACGCTAGCCGGTGGCACTCATCACGCCTTCCGCGCGGAAGGCTCGGGATACTGTGTGTTCAATGACATCGCCGTCGCCATCGCGTCGCTCCGCGCCGAGCGCGGCATTCGCCGCGTGGCGGTGGTGGATCTTGACGTTCACCAGGGT
>JBAWBE010000260.1:0-15517 GCA_049589635.1 Terriglobales bacterium | reverse complement strand
CAGTTGGGCCAATTCGACCCCGGGAACAACCGCGGCAGCTACACGCTATCCCTAATACGGGCAGATGATAACAAGGTCATCGCGGTGGCCGACCTGGACATGAGCCAAGCCCATCCAGACGCGATAGGCTTCAAATACGTTCGCCTTACTCAGCCCATTTTGCTTGGTGTTTCCGCAAGACCGGTAGTGATCTATCCGCGCGGACTCCAAGCTGCCGCGACCTATGAAGTGCGCGCGAGCAGCGCTCGCCTGCGTCTTTATAAGACTGGCGCCCAGTTGATGTCCGACGGAATCAATCTCGACAAAATTTCCGGTGGAGAGATGATATTTCTGAACCTGCCCAACTATCCAGGGTCGGGAACGGATCATATTCCTCCGAGTTCGACCGCCCACGTGACCAAGCGGCTCGGGACAAATCTCGGTGCCGAGGGAATCGAAGTTTCATGGTCTCCCAGCCATGACGACAACTGGATTTCATATTACGAAATTCATAAGAATGGGCGGCTTGTCGGAAAGACTGCGAAGGGAACATTCTTCTTCGATCACTCCGACACCGCCCGCAATGAGATAGCGGCCCGGTTCGAAGTGGAGGCGGTCGACGGAGATGGCAACCACAGTCCAACCGTAACCGCACTAAGTACAACCGGGGAACCTCAAACCTATGAAGCTCTCGGGGATTTTTCTCCGACTCAATCCAGCAGGCACTGGGCGTATGAGGAGCTTGCCGACGACGGCACATACAAGGAGTTAGTGTGGGATAAAGGCGGCTACGAAGGCCGATGGACTGGATCGGGACTGGGAAGAATTGGAAGAATTTGGATGCAGCCTTCCGCCGCAAACGACCTTTCGCGCACATTCATTGCTCCAGCATCCGGCACGATCAGTACGTCCGGCTCGATCCGCAAAGATCCCAGCGCCGCGAATGGGGCGTCGTGTTTTGTAAGAATTCTTCATAACTCTATTCAGGTGTGGCCAGCCTCGGGGTGGGCCGAAGTCTCCGCGGACTATGACAAACCGACCAGCTACGCACTTTCGAACCTTCATCTAGCGGCGGGCGACAAGATTCGATTCATCTTGGAGCACAATGGCGAGAACCGCGCCGATCCAATCGTTTGGGATCCGGTTATTGTCTTTCACGATTCGGATTCAGCGCGTTAAGCACCGGCCAACGTTATTCGCGAGGCATCCGCTGGAAAGCACTAAGCGCAGCGCCGAGACGTTCTAATCCGCCGCGCACCATCTCGGTGGACCCGCAATATCCGATTCGAAAGTGCTGCGGCTGCTCGAAGAAATCTCCGGGCACTACGCTCGTCTCGAACTGTTCCCTCAGCATTTTTACGAACGCCTCCGCATCACCGACCTTAAGCCGTGGAAACACTGTCGTCCCGAAGCGGCTTGGTTCACAATCCAGCTCAGGATGCTTCTTCAGGAATTCATTCACCATCGCACGGTTTGGCTCGAGCAGATCACGAGCGCGATCGCGCACACGATTCAGATTGTCGAGGGCTATGACGGCCAGAAGTTCGGCTGGATGGACTGGACTCCCGTATGTGAAATCGACGATCTGCCACATTCGCAGAACCAGATCCGTCTGCGCCAGAATCCATCCGCAGCGAATGCCACTGAGCCCGTATGCTTTGGTTAAGCTGCTGGTGATCACAAAGTTCGGCCCGAGATGAAATGCAGAACGCCACGTTTGTTCAAACAATGTTTCGAGATACACTTCGTCCACCAGCACACGCGCTCCCACCTTGGCCGCCATCTCACCCACCTGCCGCATGGTGCTGTCATCCGCAAGGGTGCTGCTTGGGTTGTGCAGGTTGCACAAAACCACGAGACGCGTTTGCGGAGTAATTTTGCGTTCCAGTTCTCCCAACCCTAGCCGAAATCCTTTTTCTGGGCGGCGATCAAAGCGAGAGACCTTGGCCCCGATATGGTCGAGAATCGTCAGCAGCGGGTCATATGTAGGACGCTCGATGAGAACTTCGTCGCCCCGCTGTACCAGCGCGGTCAGCGCGATAAAGTTTGCCATCGAGGTGCCGTGCGTATAGACAACGTACTCCTCCGGAACACCTGCTTTCGCGGCCAGACGCTCCATCAGCGGCTTGAAGCCGTATGGCCCTGTGCCTCCGATCTCAAGGTCGTCAATCTGTACAGGCAGTTCCGCCAGGGGATAGTCCAAAACGCCGCTGGATGAGAGATTGAAGCGCGCGTTCGAGTGCAATTTGGCCCAAGCGAGATAGCGCGACGCCGCCTCCGACCGCAAACCATGCATATCGAGCTTCTCCGGTTGTTAGAAAATTTAGTGCGAAGTAATTCAATTAAGAATTAGCAGCGCGCGCCGATGCCCGTCGGCTCCATAACCAATACACGGGAACGCCTGCCAGCAGCAACGCAAAACCAATCAGGCTATTCTGCGGATAGCGGTAGACGGTGTTCCCGACCACCCACCAGCATATCGCGGCGAACAGGGCCGTGGTCACGGGATGCCCGGGCACATGATAACTGTCACTTGCCTTCATTTCGCCGCGCGCAGCCCTTCTGCGAAATACGAAGATCGTGGTGGCCGTCAGCCCAAAGAATAAGAAATCCATCGAGATGACATAATTCAGAATCTGTTCATAGCGGCCCGATAGTGCAATGACGATGGTCCACACGCTCTGCAACACGATCGCAACTACCGGTACACGCGTGCGTGGATCGAGCCAAGCTACTGCGCGAAAGAACAGGCCATCGTCTGCCATTGCAAAATAAACGCGAGGGGCGGTCAAGATCGACTGACTCAAAAATCCCAGTGTCGAGATTGCGATCGCCCCAGCAATGAAGGTCGCGCCGCGCTGACCCAGCGCCAACCGCATTACGGCCGTGGCAGGCGTGCTGGTCGCAGCCAACGCTTGCGGACCGAGAGCTCGCAGGCATATCCAGTTCACCGCGAGGTACAGTACCACCACGCCCAGGACCCCGAGCAATAGTCCTCGAGGCAAATTTTTCTTCGGCTCTTTTACCTCGGCCGCCAAGAAGTTCGCCGTCTGCCACCCTCCATATGCGAATAGCACCGGCACCATGGCCGCGCCAAACGATGTGAGCGACGAGTGCCGCTCCGCTGCGGTGGTTACGGTTACGTGTCTGCCTCCCAATGCCGCCCCGGCAATCACCATGGCAGAAATAGCAACGATTTTCAGCACCATGAAAATACTCTGTGTGCGACCGCCGCTTTTCACACCGAGACAGTTGACGAGCGTGAGCGTGCCAAGCGCTATGGTCGCGATGATCCAATCGGGAGCTTGTGAACCGGTGAACTCGACAAAGTAACGGGCAAAGGTGATCGATACTGCCGCCATGCCTCCCGTCTGTATGACGAGCAGCAATACCCACCCATAGAGAAAAGCCACCGCCGGGTGGTAGGCCTCACGCAGGTAAGCATATTGACCGCCCACTTTGGGCAGCGTAGCAGCCAATTCCGCCCAGATGAATGCGCCGCCGATTCCAATTACGCCTCCAAAAATCCACGCTCCAAGGATGAGGGCCGGCGTGTGCACCTGCTGCGCCACTACGTAGGGGTTGATAAATATTCCCGAGCCCACGATGCCGCCCATGACCAGCATGGTCGCATCGAACAAACCGAGTTTTCGGGCGAGGGCGGGCTTGGAACCGAGAGCGCGATTCACGCCCGAAGGCTTAGTCACGTGGGCGGCGGCTTAAAGCTAGCGCTGCTATTTCAGTGCTTGACAGGAACATCATGGGATTAGTGTAACCAACGTCACGGTAAACGCCGAAGCAGTAAAATATCCGAGCCGTAAAGCTGCTGGTCGGCAAATTCTTTTATAGCCCCATCGCCGCTGGCCAGCCACTTGTCCGGAAGATGGATCGCGATGCCATTCAGCAAACTTTCTCCGGTCATTTCCCGGTCGCGTCCAGGGCGGTCATTCAGACTAGTCACTCGATATTTTGCCTTCGCATCCAGGCCGCGCAGGTGAACCTTCGTGTCGGCGCTCTCGGACTTATCGCGAAAGACGTAGACCACCGACTCGCTGGAATCTTCCTTTATATATTGGATCGAACTCCATCCAGCGGCTTCAACTTTGGGGTGGTACACGTCTTCTAATAAAAGATGACGGTATTGTTTAAAAAATAGCAGATTGCGCTCCAATGCCTCTACAAAACCGGGAGGTGCCGCGGATAGGAACTGCGACGACATACCGTTGATGTTGCCGAAGGTTACTCCATGCGTGAATTTCTTCCGGAAGTAGTAGTCGAGCGCGGAGGCGCTATACCAGCGAGCCGAGAGATTCTCTCTGCCGGCATCGCCCTGTCCGATGGTTGCGAGCGAACCCCAAACGTTTGGACTAAGCATCGGCCCCGTAATGAATTCGTTGGTATATCCGCCCGGCAAAAGACTTTGGGGGCCGGGATTGGTCCGGGCAAATTGCAGAGACGGATCACACTCGAAGCCCGACAAGTTGGGAAAGCGCTCAAGCAGATAGCGCATGATCTCCAGCCGCCCGCGATAAGCTGCATACGCGCCGTCGGTCTTTCCATGACCGTGGTCAGTACGATTGCATTCATAGCTTACGGTCGTGGAAGGATCCCATTTGATCCAGTCTAAGTGCCATTTTTCAATTATGTCTCCGAGTTGCTTCTCAATCCACGCCACCACCTTCGGATCTCCCAGGCACAGCTGTTTGGTGGGAGCGAGAGACGGGTGAGTAACTCCAAGCGTCTTGCCGTCGATCATCGCCAGCCATTCCGATGGAATTTCACCGGATTCCACTCGGGCTGCGTCGACGTTTCCCGGATCCACCCAAAGACCGGTTTTCAAACCCGCGGCGTGGATAGTATCGGAAAAATTCTTCAGGCCGTGCGGGAATTTCTCCTTACTCTCTTGATAACTGCCCATTCCCAGCGACCAATCGTTCATGCCAGGAATCACGGACGAGCCCTCATACCAGGTTGCGTCGTGATAGAAGACATCGAATCCCACCTGCTTCGCCAGGCTGAGTTCTTTCAGCAATTGCCCTTCGCTATTTTTCTCAGTGAGCCATATGCAATACGTGACCCAGGGAGAATCCGGCAAGGGCGCCTGAAACACATATTGTTTCAGATAGCGGAATGCTTCATTGCCGGCATTATCGCTGTCGCCCTTCGCCAGCGCAAAGAAACTGATCGGCGTTTCCACCGTCGCGCCCGGAGCGAGTTCGAAGGTCGCTGGAGGACCCGACTTCTTATCCTTGATCAGGATTGTGCCGGCGCGGATCGAGGTGCTGGCGGCCGCGGATTGCATGTCAGCCTTCCAGCCCAGCACGCCGAGGCCAGGTTCACCCCCAACCAGCATCGATTCTCCCGCAGTCTCGCTTTCCAGGACCAGCCAGTCGGCAAAGGCGCGCTTCGGAGACGAACTCGCAGCTAAGTGAAATCCGTGCTGGCCCTTCGCCGAAGAATACGCTTTGAGTCCGCCCGCGGGATTCTTCAATGTCAGAAACAGCGGGTCGATGTGCGCGTCAAGCAGTAGGTCATGCTTCCCGCGATTCTCCAGTTGCATGGTTGTCTGAATCACAGCGCCGGTCGGATACAGTTTCAATCCCAACGAAAGCAGTCCGCCGTCATCGGACGTGAAGTGCAGAGTTAGCTGCTGGCCGCCCTTTTCGAGGTTGAGAGTGGAGTCATCCGTGAAATGATAAGGCTCGCCAGACTTGTCCGGAACTGCGAGCAACGACGTGCCCGCCACGGCCCATTCTGCGCCACCGTCCCGATGCAACGACTTCAACCGCACGGAGTCGCCCGTGCGAACCAATGTGAGTAGGATATGGCCGTTGGTTAATTCCCATCCGGCTGGAGACTTGGTAATGGACACCTGTCCAGTCGCTGAACTCGCCACGCAAAGCGTCAGACAGGCAACGACTAGGAGTGATCTCATTTGATAAGCCCCAGTGCTTGTAGTTAGTCGGTTCTTGTGAATCGGGTCGCAAAAGTCCGAACTGCTCTCGCAATGTCAAGATAATAGATACATGGTAAACAAACTTGCCCCGGCCGAGCCGAGGCAAGTTTGTCTGTCCGGGAGAAATGTGAGTTAGAAGACTAAGTGGAGTCCAAGCTGCATTCGGCGCCTGAAGTCAACAATGCTTGTAATTTGGCCTGCGTTTCCAACATCAACAAATGCTGCTCCGTCACCGGTGGGTTGGGCCAAATTAACACGGTTGAGCGCGTTGAACACGTCCCACTTCAAGTCGAGGTGGGCTCTCTCCGTTATGGCGAACGACTTGGTCAACGATAGATCTACTTCGCCATAGCCCGGACCCAATAGGCTGTTGCGTCCGGCATCCCCAAAGGTGTACTGAGCCGGATCGACGTACGCACACTTGTTGTACCAGGTCTGAACCGTCCTCACCTGAGCCGGGGCGACGCAACTCGGGTTGGCTGCAACCATCCCTCCTTTGAAGGGGTCGCCAATCTGGTTCGGTCTATCATAAATCGGAGAATTCAGCACGGTTGGGGAGTTTAAGTAATACGGTGTGAAATACAGTCCACCCTCGAAATTGAAAACTCCACTGAGCGCCCAGCCACCGACCAAGGCGTCCGCACCACGGCTCAAACCGTTTGCGTAAGCCCTGCCATGGCCGAATGGGAGTTCCCAGTTCGCCGCACTCACCCAGGACCAGGGTCTCACGGTGCCTGATGGTCCGTAATTGCAGTGGAAGCAGAATTGATTTCCGTTGCCATCTCCCGGACCGAAGGTTCCAACGTCAAGCGACTTAGCCCAGGTAAAGTTACTCAGGAAATACACTCCCTGATGAAAGCGCTTTTCCGCGTGCAGTTGCAGAGAATTGTAGTTACTTCTCATTTCGGGCTCATTGTAAACCGCATTGTTCCGTTGGTATTCTGGCACAGCCCAACCATAGTTGGCGAAGAACGGCTCGCGGGAAGTATAGGAGCCCGGTCCCGGCGGCGGCAAGTTGACGTTATAGTTATCCCACAGATGGCGCCCAATGTTACCAACATACGCAATCGAAGCGGTAACCTGGTAGGGGAAAGCATGCTCCACGGTGACATTGTAAGTATCGTTGTAACTATGCGGATAGGTTCCGACCCCAACGAAGTATTCGCTACCGCCCGGGGCGCCCTGAAATGAAATCTGGCCATTGGACGGAAACGCGGGAAGGGGCGGAGGCAGGCCCGGGCCCTGATCGAGGGTGTAAGCCAATGGGGCAAAGGGATTTGCCTGGACATCAGTCTGGCTTTGCTTGATCGGCCAGCAACATCCCTGGGTTCCAAATCCTGCTCCGTCCGCATTCATGTAATAGCTGCGGCCGTATCCTGCGCGCAGCACGGTTTCATGCGGCAGGCGATACGCCACGCCGAGACGCGGTGAAAATTCGGTTTTTGGTGTGGTTACTCCGGCGTACTTGCCGGCGAGATTCGTCAACAACAGTGTGTCGGTGGCAACATCGATATTTCCGTCGCTCTGGCCGTTTTGCGTGAAGATCGGACTCATGTAGTCCCACCGCAAGCCTAAGGTCAGTGTTAGCCTGGGAGTTACTCGCCAGGTATCCTGGCCATAAAATGCTAGCTTCCAAAGTTTTTCCTGAGGCTGAACCAGCGTTATGTCTCTTCCAAAACCGTAAGGTTGCGCAGGGTTGCCAATAAGGCCGAGCTCGAATGCGGCCAAGCCAGATCCGCAAAAGGTACCCGCTGCTGGGTTACTGCATGGCCCACTGGTGGCGGTGTCATTGACCTGAGTAAGTGTTTGGCCAATATTGAAGGTTCCGCGTCCACTGACGTCGGTCCGGATGCCGAAAAACTTTCCAACGTCCCCACCCCACTTGAATGCGTGGTGGCCCACAGTCTTGGTCCAGTTGTCGTAGAACTCGAAGTTTGCCTCGCGCTCAAAGAACGGCAGACCCTCGTCCCCCATTGTGAAGGTGGTCAGTGGGTCGCTGATCTGTATTTCCGGCAATCCGGAGGTGTAGACCGTGCCCAGGTTAATGTCTGGAATGCCCGCGGCCGTCGCTGCGTCGGTGTTGTAATCCGGCTGCAATTCCGAAATGATGAGTCGCGAAAAAGCGAATCGAGCGTCAGTCAGCAATGATGGAGAAAAGGTGTGCTGATAGTCGACCATGAGGCTCTTGTCGTGGTCGGCCGACAATCCTGCGTTTGCGACTCCAACGCCCCCCAGCGGCGGCCCGCCGCCCGCGACGCCATAGGCAGTTGGGGTATTAAAGGAAGCTTGAAAGTAACTAAATTTCCCGAAGACCACTGTTTTTGGAGTAACAAAGTAATCCACGCGTGTGTCGAACTGATTTTGGTAGAAGGTGGCAGGCCGAGAGATCTGATAGTTTGCACTGTACCCGGTTTGCCCCGGGCTCGGATCGGGTAGTAGCCCCAACAGGTTTGTCGCCGCATTGCTGATCCGGTCGGGGCAAATCTTGTTCAGAATGCCGCCGCAATCGAACTGAGTCCTTCCTGTTCCGTCCGGGTTTCCGGTTGCCGGATCATAGATCGGATCGATCGCTGCGACGGAACTGAAATCGCCATCTCTAAACGCATCAATTGGCACCGTCTCGTTGCCTGATGTGAAGAGGTTATTTCGCATCCCCTGGTAGTCGCCGAAGAAAAAAACCTTGTCCTTGATAATCGGACCTCCCACACTGCCGCCGAACTGATTCCATCGATTGCCGGGAATGCCATTAGGCTCTGTGAAGTGGTCCGGCGCGTTGAAACCAGAGGTGCGATAGTTCTCGAAAAGCGATCCGTGAAATGCATTTGAACCCGACTTAGTCGTGATCTGCCAGAGTCCGCCGGCAACCTTGCCGTACTCGGCGTCGTAATCGCTGGTCGCCAGTTTCACTTCCTGGACGGCGTCTTGCGGAGTCACGATGATCGATAGTCCCTGGATCGCCTCGGTGTTCTCGACTCCATCCAGCAGGTGTCCGTTAGCGTTCGGTGCCGCTCCGTTGATGTTGAGGTTGAAATCCTCTCCCGCATTTTCAGGGTGAAGATCCAGTTGGCCGCCGGGCATCGAAACTCCAGGAGCCAAAAGCGACAATCGAGTGATATTGTTTCCGACTGTAGGCAGGCTGCTGATTTCTGTGGAGTGAATGGTTTCGTTCACTTCAGCGCTGTCCGTCTGGAGAAGAGGCGCCTCGCCGGTCACTTCAACCTTTGACGTCGTGCCGCCGACGGGTAATTTTGCATCGATACGAACACCGATGCCGGCATCGATGCGGGTGGCCTCGCGCGTGAACTGCGCGAATCCTTCTTTCTTAACCGTTACCGTGTAGGTGCCTGGAATCAGACTCGGAAAGCGGTATGCCCCATCATTGTTCGTAACGGTGTTGTGCGTCACCGAATCTCCAATGTTGGTTACTTCTACCGTTGCCCCGGAAACAGCGGCTCCCGAGGTGTCGGTCACATTGCCCTCGATGCCACCAGTGACTGCCGTTTGTCCGAACAGCATGACAGTACTAAGCAGGGAAAGAATTGCGATGACCGTCAGAAAACGGAATAGGGTGGAGTTCATAGCGGGGTCTCCTTAGACAACAGCGCGATAGATTGGAAATGTGCCCCCAGCAGAAGGCACCGAGAAACATGGTTTTTGGGTCGTCGCACCTTAGCGCTGAAGCCGACCGACGTGGTTCTGCGAGCTCTCATGGACCGTCGCGGAAGTTAACCTATGTTCGAGCCAGTGTCAAGGGAAATATTGTCAACACTAATGTCTACACAATTTCGGATTTCCCGATGCGGGCAGCCGGCGGACTCTCTTAGCACTCGTCCTTGCGGCTCTTCGTCGAGTACTCCTGCTGGCAACGTGTGTCACCTTAAATTGTTGACAACATGGTAAAGTGTCGACAGCGAGCTTTTGGTATTCTGGCCAGCGCGGGACTCGGCCTCAATGTGGCACGGGGATTGTGCCGCGAGCTTTATCGTCAGTCAGTCTTGTATTCGAATCGTAATCCAGCTTATAAGTATTGACGAGTTTAAATGCGAACACCGAAAACTCATTCAGCCAAGCCAGACCGCGGCATTTCCGCCAGCAAACGGGTGGAAGCCCATTTGCGTCACGCTATTCACGCCGGTAAGCTGCGACCACGCCAGCGCATCATCGAAGAAGATCTCGCTCGCGAACTGAAAGTCAGCCGCGGTCCGGTTCGCGAGGCCGTCCTGCGCCTGGAACGCGATGGCCTGGTGGTAACCACGTCGCGTCGAGGCACATTCATCCGCGATATTTCACTGACGGAAATTGACGTGATCTTTCGCATGCGCGCCAAGCTGGAAGGCCTCTGTGTGCGCTATATGCGCGAGATCCCGTCCCACGACCCCGCGGCCCTTCTGGGCCGGGCGCTGAAGAAACTGAAAGCGGCCGCGGCAAAGAACAACGAGGAAATGTTTTTTAATGCGGACATGGAATTACACCGCACGATCTGGAAAGCAGCCAATCAACCGCTGCTTTACCGGACCCTCAATCTGATCATGAATCCTTATATCTTCATCATCGCCCGCGCATATTCCTCTCGTATTCCGCTGGCGCACCGGCGCGACAATCATGAACTCTACGTCCGCCTGGTCCTAAAAACACCGCTCGATAAAATCGAAAGCGAAGTAGAAAAATACTTTGAAGGGCTGTATTCCCGCACTTTCGAGCAAGTTCCGGCCTTCCCGGGGTTTGCGCCGGATGATTGGGCGAATGATCTCGGTTCTGACTGAAATACCATCACTTCGCCGCGCTCGGGGTGCCTTTCGTGTCATCAATCCTGTTGACATAAAAGTGTGCTGATGCTTCAATGGCTCGGCTTGAACTCAACCAGCCAAAGCCGGACAGCGGTGCCTTCCGGTTGAACGCGGAATCCTCAGATTCTCTCAGGAGATCATGACCTCGCAAACCGTCCAGGCAATCCTGTTGGTTTTGTGCGCCGCAATCATGAATGCCGCGTACGCGCTTCCCATGAAACTGAATAAGAAGTGGGAATGGGAGCATACATGGTTTGCTTTTTCCATCCTGGGCGTCGCCGTGGTTCCCACTATAATCGCGTTGCTCACGGTGCCTGGGTTGTGGTCTACCTACACGGCGGTTTCAACCGGAACACTAGCAAAAATGGTGCTGTTTGGCGCGAGTTGGGGAGTGTCCCTGGTGTTCTTTGGTCTGGCCCTCACTCGATTAGGCTTAGCCATCACCTTCGCGGTGTGTCTTGGGACCTCGGCTGCGGTGGGCGCCCTGACGCCGCTTCTCGTTCAGCACGCCGACCGCGCTATGACGCGGCAAGGCGGTCTGATATTCCTCGGCGTCGCGGTGATTATCTTCGGCGTGACTCTTTGCGGACTTGCCGGAAGGAGCAGAGAGATTGCTCTTCAACAGCAAAGCGCCACAGTCCGAAAGGGGTTTCTTGGCGGATTTCTCCTCGCCTTTACTTCCGGCATTCTCGGCTCAATGCTCAATCTTGGCTTGGCGTTCGGCGGAAGTATTCAACTCGCCGCACAACAGCACGGCGCGAGTCCGGCCATGATGTCGAATGCAGTGTGGCTGCCGTGTCTGTACGCCGGCTTCTTGCCCGGAGTAATTTACTGCTTCATCCTGATGCGCAAGAAGGGCAGTATCGGCACGCTCCTCTTGCCGGGCACCTGGTACTACTGGCTGGTGGGGGCGAGCATGGGATTTCTGTGGTTTGGCAGCATCATTCTGTACAGTATCTCGACCTTGAAACTGGGCGAGCTTGGCACATCGATCGGGTGGCCAGTCTTTCTCGCCTCCATTGTGGTGGCGAGTACAATTTTCGGAGTGCTGACGGGCGAATGGGCTCGCACCGGCACGCGTCCCATCAGGACAATGATGGCGGGGGTTGGCTTGCTCGTAGTGGCGATAGCAATTCTGAGTTACGCCGGCCAGGCTTAGCAACTATCCGGCACGGGTTGAATACAACGGCCTTTTGAGTTGAGCACCTTGACATTTCCGCAGCCACGGCGGCGTTTCAGAATCTTCTTTCGCATTATGTCAACAAAAGTGTTGACGATAAGATTAAGAGTCTAGTATTGTTCCGGTGAGATTCGATAGGCTCAGGCGGAGGCAGGAATTGTGAATTGATTTCTGCTGAGCTTCAGTCGAATCGCAGGCAGAGCCTGGAACGACATCTCCGTGCCGTTCAGACCAGGACCTATGGAGATAATCCCACACGTCGATGAAATCACTTCGCTGGTTGCTGCTAACCATCCCCCACAGCACGAATCGATGAAGTTGCGATGCGAAGTTAACATACAGTGGAAGGTCATAAGCCAGTAAGGGGCACGATGAAAGTTCCTGGCAGCTTAATTCGTACGCCCTGCAACAGTCGCAACTGGACGCGTATCGCGGGCCCTTGTTCCATCTTTTGTTCTTTCCTTATTCTGCACTCATTACTCTTTGCACTTGCATCGCAAGAACCCGGCCCGCGTTCAGCCTTCGTGCGAACCGGACCGATCCCAGGCGTTCGCTTCAGTTCTGGACTTACCGTTTGCGATGAAGAGCTACGCAACGGTCGTTGGGTGAGCCGCTATTGGGAGTCGAGTGGCCAGATTGTCGCTGACATTCAGATTGATATAGAACGGCAGCGGATGGACAGTCTGCCGGTCGACGCTTTCAAGCTTGAGATAGAAGGCCAAGAGCTTTCCGGAACGTGGAAATGGATTGGAGTCAATCAATCCGAAGTCCACAATCCGGACGGACTGCTCGTTACCATCGAACTTGAAAGCAGCGTCCGCCCCATTCGAGTCAAGGTTCAGACTCTGCTGAGCGGCGGCCCAGTCATGGTTCGCTGGCTCGAGATAAAGAATGGCGGCCAACACCCGACGGCCATTTCGAATGTTTCGCCATGGGCAGGACAACTCTGGCATACCCCCAACTTCGCAGAGAGGCTTTCACCAGGTTCTGAAGATGTCTACGACGTTGGCTACGCGCAATACGATAAATGGGGATACGAAGGAGCATGGCGATTCGACCCCGTAGTAAACGAAACGAAGATTATCTCCGGCGAACGTGGCAAGTCGGGATGGGGACATCCCACATTCTTTGCTCGCAATAATGCGACCGGAGAGTGGTTTGTGGCTTCGCTAGGTTGGAGCGCAAACTGGAAAATTAGAATCACCAGCAAAGTAGAAAGGTCGCCGATTGATCGCTCCGATTCCATTGACCGTCCGGTAAACGAGGCCGGGTTATTTTTCGATATGGGCCCCAGTTCGGTCGACCCAGTTCTGCGGGTGCTCGAACCGGGCGAGACGGTCAGGACTCCGGAAACGCATATCCTATGCATGAAGTCGGATCTGGACCACGTAACACAAGCGCTCCTGAATCACGTGCGTCGGGATGTTCTGCCACGCCCACCATCGGACCATGTCTTCGATGTCGAGGCCAATCATCGCGGCTATATCGTCGATCACGAGACCGAAACCGGTATCGATCGTGAGATCGACATGGCAGCCGATATTGGCGCCGAGACATTTTTCATCGACGCAGGCTGGTATGGGCCGGAACCGAATGTCTGGTACAACAACACCGGAGATTGGTACGCGGGCGATTGGCTGCCCAACGACGTACAACCGATCCGCGAATATGCGCGCAAGAAGGGCATGCGTTTCGGCCTCTGGGTTGAGATCGAGGCTGCCGGGGCCGCGTCGAAGTTGCGCAACCAACATCCGGACTGGATTCTGACCCGCAACGGTGAACCCTTCGCCAATGGACGTCATCTCGATGTGGGCAATCCGGTAGTCGCCCAATGGATGGAGTCGGAGATCGCCCGGATCATTAAAAGATATGATCTTGACGTTTTTCGTATCGACTACAACATGTCGGTTGAGGAAGATGGAAATCAGGTGCGCGACGGTTTCGTCGAAAATTCAGGATGGCGTCACGTCGAAAATCTCTACGCGATCTTCGATCACCTGCGCCAGCAATTCCCCAAAGTTATCTTTCAGAATTGCGCCGGTGGTGGCGGCAGACTGGACTGGGGCATCCTCCGCCGTTTTGACAATACCGAACTCTCTGACTGGATGCGCGAACCGAGGGGCGTGAAGATCTTGAACGGAATGACTTGGGTGCTTCCCCCGGAAATCCTGTTGCGTACATTCGGCACCGAAGTCCCCGATCTGGCGGGCGATGGGGACGTTGACTCGCAACTGCGCCAGGTGCAAATGTCTCTGCCGATTTTCCGCGGGATCGCGCCGTCATTAGCCGAATTGAATCCCATCTTGCGAGACAAGATCCGCGCGGGAGTCGATCTCTATAAGAATGAGCTCAGGCCAATCCTTCGCGACAGTGTCGTCTACCACCACACGCCACAGGCACCATACATCAGCGAATCACCGTGGGTAGTACTCGAATATGCCAGTCCGGACAAAAAGCGAAGTGTAGCCGCCTTGTTCCGGACGTCGAACCACGACGATCCGATCTACAATTTCGTGCCCCGTGGTCTGGACGCTTCGCTCGCATATAAGATCACGTTCGAAAACCGCGCCGAGACCTTCGAATCATCCGGCATTCAACTAATGACGCTGGGTATTCCAATCAGGCTCGAGACAGCCGGAACATCAGAAATGTTGTTATTCGAAAACTCAGCCGCCAAGAATCACTGAACAAAAGCGAGTTAGGGCTTCCAGAGATTTGAACCATGAATACGAAAAACATAGATATTCGAACAATGTTTGACCTCAGTGGGCGCGTGGCGCTGATCACCGGTGCCGGAGTCGGCTTTGGCGAAGCGATCGCGCTCGGCTTCGCGGAATTCGGGTGTGATATCGCGGCGTGCGACCTCAACATCGAGAATCCGCAACGAACTGCCGATCGAGTACGAAAAATCGGGAGACGCGCCATTGCGCTTCAGGCCGACGTCGCAGTTCCCAACGACATAACTGCCATGGTGGATGCCACGGTGGGCGAGTTCGGCGGCATCGATATTTTGGTGAACTGTGCTGGCATCCCGCAGCATGACCCCGCCGAGTCGACGCCACTCGAGACATGGGATCGTGTCCTCGACATCAATCTGCGCGGCACGTTCCTATGTTGCCAGGCGGCAGCGCGCGTCATGTTAAAGAAAGGCGCCGGAGTAATCCTAAACTTCTCGTCGATCGCGGGCGTGGTCGGTGTAGGGCGCGGTGCTAATGCGTATTGCGCCAGCAAGGGCGGTGTAAACGCCATGACAAAGCAACTCGCGCTGGAATGGGCCGATCGAGGAATTCGAGTTAACGCCATCGCGCCTTGCCAGTTCATGACGCCGGGACTCAAAGAAGTCATGGCCGACCCGCAATTCGACCCAAAAAAGCTGATGCTGACGTGGATGTCCAATATTCCCCTCGGCCGCGTGGGAGAGCCCGATGAGATCGTCGGTCCAGCTTTGTTTTTAGCGTCGGACGCATCGTCTATGGTGACCGGCGTGATCCTCCCGGTGGACGGAGGTTATCTGGCTCTATGACTCTTGCGGATAACATCCTATCGTGTTTGTCGTCTTCTCTTCCTCTGGGAATACAACTCAAGCGACTCGTCCAGATTGGCATTGTCGTCGCC
>JBAWBE010000259.1:0-1569 GCA_049589635.1 Terriglobales bacterium | reverse complement strand
ATTTTCGCGGTGTTGGCGTTCGGTGCGGTCGATGAGTGGTCGACTTTCGTCTTCGAGGCGGGTGCGGCAGTTCTATTCCTTGTTTGGGCGGGAAAACAGGTTGTTTCCGGGCAGGTGAAGCTATCGAAGAATCCCTTGCACCTCCCAGCCCTCCTTTTTTTCGGGCTCATCCTGGCGCAGCTTGCGCTGCGCAGGTCTGCTTACGGATACGTTACCGAATACGAAGCACTGCAGTACATGTCCTATGGAATTGTGCTGCTGATTGCAGCGGAATGCGTCAAAGAGGAAGAGGCTCGCAAAATATTCGCCTTCGCAATGATTTTTTTCGGGGCCGGCTACGCTTTTTTTGCGCTAGTCCAAGAGCTGACTGCCAATGGCAAAATTTTCTGGGTCCATAGTCCACACTTTCACGGCGGCTCAATCTATGGGAGTTACGTCAACCACGACCACTACGCCGGCTTGATGGAAATGCTAGTGCCGCTTCCCTTTGTGGCCAGTATGGGGCATCTGCTCAGAGGGGGGCAGCGAGTTTTAGTTGCGTTCTGCGCGGTATTGATGGCCAGTACGATCTTTCTCTCTGGCTCGCGCGGAGGAATGCTTGCTTTCCTTCTCGAAATGGTGCTGTTCGCCGCTCTGACTCTCGGAAAGAGGCGGAGCCCGCGCATAGCGCTGGGATTGACGGCAGTGTGCGTTTTTGTCTTGGCTCTGCTGATTTTCTTAGGCAGGGGGCAGGTACTGGGACGCCTTGGAGATCTCAGCCCTGGCATTCGTCTGAATATCACCAAAGATAGCTTGCGGATGTTTTCCCGGCGACCGATTTGGGGCTGGGGGCTGGGAACTTTCCCCACGGTCTATCCAGGTTTCCGTAGCTTCTATACGAACCTGTTCGTAAACGAAGCGCACAACGACTATGCGCAGCTGCTGGTGGAGACCGGCTTGCTCGGCTTCGCGGTCATGCTGTGGTTCGTCATTAGTTTATACCGCCACGGACTCCCGACCTCTCGGCGCTGGGAGTTCAAATGGGATGGCGCGGTCTCCCTCGCAGCCTTGCTGGGGTCTACGGGAATTCTGTTCCACAGCTTCGTGGACTTTAATTTACAAATTCCCGCGAATGCGGCGATGTTTTATCTGCTTTGCGGCTTGGCCGCTTCCGGGCCTCTGGCGGAGTTATCCGACCGCGCGAGATCGGGAGCCAGCAGGAATGAAGGAATCGGCAGCCGTCGCACTTCGTCTGACAATGGCAAGTCGTTGGCGGATCGACAGAATTGAATCCCCTCCATCGACGCATTTGGAAGGACCACTGTGACTGCAAAGCACGCGACGAAAAGCACAGGCCCGTGCTAACCTGAGCCGGAACTTGCGTCGCAACTAAGCGACCAACTCTCAGGAGGAGTGAGGAATAATGTCGCTAAAACACCTCGCCATCGGGGCTCTGGTGGCATTTTGCACCTTCATGACTCAGGCAGCGGCGCAAAAAAACGAGTTGACCGGAATCCTTGGTCGTACTTTCATCAGCAATCAGGGCATCCCAGGCGCCCCCTCTTATGATCCGGAATTGCGCTTTGGCAA
>JBAWBE010000258.1:0-2554 GCA_049589635.1 Terriglobales bacterium | reverse complement strand
ACGCCCGCCTTGATCATGTCGCCGAATTCGCCACTCTCTGCGTTGAATCCGAAGTTCTCTTCCTTCGAATCGCGCACACGATCGACGATAACTGCCCCTTCGTGCCCAGCGTTCTGAGCAATTTGGCGGGTAGGCTCCTCAAGAGCTCGCTTGACAATATTGACGCCAATGGCCTCATCTTCGTGCAATTTAAGTCTGTTAAGTGCCGCGATGCAGCGAATCAATGCCACGCCGCCTCCGGGGACGATGCCTTCTTCGACAGCCGCGCGAGTGGCGTGCATGGCGTCTTCGACGCGAGCCTTCTTCTCCTTGAGCTCTGTCTCAGTCGCCGCACCTACCTTGATGACCGCTACGCCGCCGACCAGCTTGGCCAGGCGTTCCTGGAGCTTCTCTTTGTCATAGTCGGAGGTGGCTTCTTCGATCTGTGCACGAAGCTGCTTAATGCGAGCTTGGATCTCTGCGGCTTTACCGGCGCCCGCAATAATCGTGGTGTTGTCCTTGTCGATGGTCACCTTCTTGGCGCGCCCGAGCTCTTCGATCTTCACGTTCTCCAGCTTGATGCCAAGATCTTCGCTGATGGCCTTTCCGCCAGTCAGAACCGCAATGTCTTCAAGCATTGCTTTGCGGCGGTCGCCGAAGCCCGGAGCCTTTACCGCGACGCATTGCAGAGTTCCCCGGAGCTTGTTCACGACCAGTGTGGCAAGAGCCTCGCCCTCGACGTCTTCCGAGATAATCAACAAGGGTTTGCTCATCTTGGTAGTCTGTTCAAGCAGCGGCAACAGCTCTCGTAGGGAACTCACCTTCTTTTCGTGAATCAGAATATAAACGTCTTCGAGAACGCACTCCATGCGCTCGGGAGCCGTAACGAAGTAGGGGGAAAGATACCCGCGATCGAACTGCATTCCTTCGACTACTTCGAGCGTCGTATCCATCGTCTTCGATTCTTCCACAGTGATGACGCCGTCTTTGCCCACCTTCTTCATGGCTTCGGCGATGATCCCGCCGATGTGCTTATCGTTGTTGGCGCTGATCGTCCCGACCTGGACGATCATGTCACCCTTCACGTCCCTGTGTAGTTTCTTGATTTCCTCGACGGCGACTTCAACTGCCTTCTCGATGCCGCGCTTCACCGCCATCGGGTTTGCGCCCACCGCTAGCGTCCTTACCCCTTCGCGAAAGATGGCCTGCGCGAGCACTGTCGCCGTCGTGGTGCCGTCGCCGGCAACGTCGGAAGTTTTCGAAGCAACTTCTTTCACCATCTGCGCGCCCATGTTTTCGAGCGGGTCTTGCAGTTCGATTTCCTTCGCGACAGTTACACCGTCCTTGGTAATGATCGGCGCACCAAACTTCTTCTCGATCACGGCGTTACGCCCTTTCGGGCCCAGCGTGATCTTGACGGCATCGGCCAGAATATTGACGCCTCGCAAAATAGCCTGACGTGAGCTTGCACCCGTTACAATTTGTTTTGCCATTGGATTTCACCCTCCTGGGTGAATGTGCAGGTCTGCCCGGAACAAACGATCTCAGCCGGGGACCTACTTTTTACCGCCTGCTGCTTTTGTGAATATGCTGAATTTCGCGAGGATTTCCTCTTCACGGAGGATCAGGTATTCCTGATCGTCGATGTTGATATCACTCCCGGTGTACTTGCCAAACAAAATCCGGTCTCCCACGTTTACGTCAATCGGCACTCGCCGACCCTTCTCGATTTTTCCGGGGCCGACGGCCACCACTTCACCCTCTTGCGGTTTTTCTTTGGCAGTGTCGGGAATGATGATGCCGGATTTCGCTACTTCCTTTGCTTCCAGTCTCGTTACCAATATGCGGTCGTGCAGTGGGGTCACATTCGCAGCCATTTCTTCCGCCTCCGTTTGATTAATTTTGAAAAGTCCGAAGCAAGATCGTGGTGGCCTGGACCAAGACTAAGGTCGAAACGTTTTCATGTTTTTCTGCCTGGCTATATCAAGGTCATCGGCTACCTTTTTCTGGCGGTCGATTTCCTTCTGAGGCGCCTGTTCCTTGTCCAACTTCACGGATTCGGCGATGGCAGCCTCGGCCTCGGCATCCAGCCGTTTTGAAAGCACTACGAGGCCGAAAGAATCCGAACCGCTGGCGCGAAAAAGGGTCACCAAGCTCTGTGGGTCTTCCCAGCGGGCGACCGTTTTCTCCGACGACATGTACGGATCGTGGGCAGGAAAGTCGATCTCAGGATAAAGCCTCGTGCCAGTTCCGTACCGGGCAGAGACGGCACGTACCATGTCGTTCTCGGTCATGCCTTCGATGGCGTTCTGGTCATAGGTAACTGCGATGCGGTAGAGCTCCCCGTTGTAGAAGCTGAATGAAATCTGCGAAACCGGCTCCGCCGGCACCGCAGAATAAGAAGTTTCCACCGGCCAATATTTCAACTCCTGGATCACCGCGGGACTTTGGTGGATCAGGGTCGCCTGGTGCGAGTCCTGGGCTATCTGCTTCGAAAGCGCGGCTAGGCTTGTGCCCAATGCAAATTTCCGGTACCTGGAAAGATCCTGAGCGGAAATCAGGGGAGTCGTAAGCA
>JBAWBE010000257.1:0-24659 GCA_049589635.1 Terriglobales bacterium | reverse complement strand
CTATCGACCACTTTATCGAGGAGCTCTAGTTATGGATGCATCGGCACTTTCTCTCGGCAGTCGCCGGAATGAAGATATCGCGCTTGATCTGATGAAGTTCGTGGCTATGACGACCAGTTATGGCCGGACCAGCGGAGCCGGCGGCGGGGTTGGGTTTCAGGGTGGGGCGGCTGCCGCCAAGCCAGAAGAGTATGCCGATCAACTGCTCGAGCTTTATGGGAAATGCCTGAAGGCGGTGGAGGGTAAATAGCCGTCAGTCGTCAGCCATCAGCCGCCAGGTAACGGTTTTGCTCGCGGCTGCTATTCGATAGATCCGGCGTGCCGCCGCTGCGGCTGCCGGTTTACCTGACGGCTCACGGCTGAAATCTGACAGCTTATTCAGTAACCCCTTTCGTCTGAATCTGTTCGTTGACAACCGCGCCGGTGGTCAGCTATTCTAGAAACCTTTGGAAGTCCTGCGGCTGCCCGCCTGAACACCTTGCGCGCATTCTGCGTCCGAGAGCATTCTTAAGCGAGCATTCTTAAGATCGATCTTTTTAGAAAAGATCAGGGCACTCAGCGGTCTTCATCATTAGTTCTTTTAATTTCTGGGAGAGTTGCAATGTCTACCTATTTCCCTAAAGAAGGGGAAATCGCGCGGAAGTGGTTTGTAGTGGATGCGACCGGGCAACCGCTCGGGCGTCTGGCATCGCGCGTGGCCCGCATTCTGATGGGCAAAGAAAATCCGCAATACACGCCGTTTATCGACACGGGCGATCACGTGGTGGTGATCAATGCCGAACACGTGAAGATGACGGGCATGAAGATCGAACAGAAGGCTTATCACCACTATACCGGCTATCCTGGCGGATTGCGCTCAGAAGATGTGAAGAAGCGTATGGTTCGTAAGCCGGAGCTGGTGATTGAGCAGGCGATTTCGCGCATGCTGCCGAAGAACAAGCTCGGCAAGCAGATGTTTACCAAGTTGAAGGTATACAAGGGCGACAAGCACCCGCACGAGGCGCAGAAACCGGAAGCGAAGGTGTTTGCGTAGAACTGGCTATTGGCTTTTGGCTGTTAGCTAAGACCGGAAATTTGCGTTAGCCGAATTTGAAAACTTTGAGGAAAGGTACAGGGTTGGCGCTTGGCGTTGGAAAAGCTAAGAGCTAACAGCTTAAGAGCTCATGGCTGATTTAGTTCAATACTACGGAACGGGACGGCGGAAAGCGGCGATTGCGCGCGTTTTTCTGCGTCCGGGCAGCGGCGAATTCAAGGTTAACGGCAAGGCGTTCGACGAATACTTTGTGACGCCTTCTCAGCGCATCAGCGCCAAGCAGGCTCTTGCTCTTACCGATACCAGCGCGAACTTCAACGTGCTGGCACGTGTAAACGGCGGCGGAGTCGCTGGACAAGCTGAGGCAGTACGCCTTGGAATTACGCGCGCGCTCATGCTGTTTAACGCAGAGCTGCGCAAAAAGTTAAAGGCCGAAGGCATGGTCACTCGCGACCCCCGCGCAAAAGAGCGCAAGAAGTATGGACAGAAGGGCGCGAGAAAGAGATTCCAGTTCAGCAAGCGGTAAGTTGCGTCGTCGGTCGTTAGTCGGCACTCGTCCGGAATTCGGACGAGGCAGCTGATTTCAGATTTGCCTAACGACGGACGACCACCGACTGACGACAAGATTTTAGATGTTAAATTCATCCCCCCACCTCCCCCGAGTTGGGGTGGACGGGAATGGCAATCCGGGGCCGGTCGCGTCCGGATGTAGACCACATAAGGAGGTTGATTGGCAAACATCACCATGAAGGAATTGCTCGAAGCGGGAGTTCACTTCGGGCATCAGACGAAGCGGTGGAACCCGCGCATGAAGGAGTACATCTTCGGCGAGCGCAATGGGATCTACATTATCGACCTGCAGAAGACGCTGAAGATGTTCAAAGAGGCGTCGAAATTTGTGCAGGACCTGGCCGCCGAGGGGAGAATTGTTCTCTTCGTGGGCACCAAGCGCCAGGCGCAGGACGCTATTGCCGAAGAGGCAACGCGCTGCTCCATGTTCTACGTGAACCAGCGCTGGCTGGGCGGACTGCTCACCAACTGGGTCACCGTGCAGAAATCCGTGAAGCGGCTGAAAGAGCTCGACGAGATGGCCACCGATGGCCGCTACGACCTCCTGCCGAAGAAAGAAGTTATCAAGCTCGAACGCGAGCGTAAGCATCTCCAGGCAAACTTGGCCGGCATCAAGAATATGTCGCGATTGCCGGATGCGATTTTTGTAATCGACTCGAATAAAGAGCAGATTGCGGTGCGTGAGGCGCGCAAGCTAGGCATTCCGGTGGTTGCAGTCGTCGACACGAATTGCGATCCGACTGAAGTGGATTATGTGATTCCGGGCAACGACGACGCTCTGCGCGCGATCCGGCTGTTTACGTCGAAGATTTCGGAGTCGATCGCCGAAGGCGTGAACGCGATCAGCGATAAGCAGATCGCCGACATTCAGGCTGTCGCTGAGATTTCCCCGGAGGTTGACGGAGTTGCTCCGGAAGCCGTGGAAGGCGAGTTGCCCGCGGAAGGCGACGTCGCTGCCGCTGCGGCGGTCCCGGACGGCGAAGACATTCGCATGGAAGATGTGCTCGGCACCGGAACGCGGAAGCGGCCTTCGGCCGTGGCTGAGGATATCGACGAACTTCAAGCGGAGACACGCCGGTCGTAACATCGGCAACCGCACTCTGACTCTAGACATCAGCTACTAGCTTCTGGCTATTAGCTACCAGCCAACCCGTGAAAGTCTGACCCGCGTGGTTAGTCTCGGCGCGGGTCGAGTTTTGTAGAAAGGTTTTAACATTTATCATGAGTACGACTATGACGAATATTTCAGCGGCGCACGTTAAAGAGCTCCGGGAAAAAACCGGGGCGCCAATGATGGATTGCAAAAACGCGCTTACCCAGAGCAACGGCGATATGGAAGCGGCCGTGGTCTGGCTGCGCAAGAAGGGCGTTTCCGTCGCGGCGAAGAAGGCTACGCGTGTTACGAGCGAAGGCTCGGTCGGCCACTACATCCACGCCGGCGGAAAGATCGGTGTGCTCGTCGAGGTCAACTGCGAAAGCGATTTCGTAGCGCGTACCGACGACTTTAAAGAACTCGTGCACGACATCGCTATGCACATCGCGGCCAGCGATCCGAAGTTTGTGCGCAAGGAAGACGTGACGGCAGCGGACTTCGCGCGCGAAAAGGATATCTATCTGGCGCAGGCAATGGCCAGCGGCAAGCCCGCCAACATCGCCGAAAAAATGGTCGCCGGCAAGATGGAAAAGTTCTACGAGGAAGTCTGCCTGCTGGAGCAGCCCTTTATCAAGGACCAGACCGTCAGCATCTCGCAGTTAATTGCCGCAAAGATCGGCAAGCTGGGCGAGAACATTTCGGTGCGGCGCTTCGCGCGTTTCAAGGTGGGCGACGCGACCGCGACGGTGGCATTCACTACCACAAAACCCGATGAGACTGAAGCGGCCGAACCGGCTGCCAAGTAATTGAAGGGGCGCTTCGGCGCCCCTTTTGATTTATGCTTCCTGTAAGCGCTCGTACTGAAAAGGCGCGTAACGAAAAAGCGCGTAATGAGAAGCTCGCGCTCAAAACAAGATTTGTCATCCTGAGCGAAGCGAAGGACCTGCTTTCCGATGCCGACTCCCGTCTTTAAACGCATCCTCCTGAAACTGTCGGGCGAAGCTCTCGCGGCTGAAAAGGGCATGGGCATCGATACTGCCCACATTCATTCCATTGCAGGCGAGATCGCGGACGTTCACCGCCTTGGGATACAGATTGCCATCGTGGTTGGTGGCGGCAATTTCTTTCGCGGTGTTGCCGACCAGGCGAAAGACATGGATCGCGTTTCGGCCGATCACATGGGAATGCTGGCGACCGTCATCAACGCTCTTGCGCTTCAGGACGCGCTGGAGAAGCAGCAAGTATATACGCGCGTGCAGTCGGCGATTGAGATGAATCAGGTCGCGGAGCCGTTTATTCGGCGGCGCGCCATCCGGCATCTGGAAAAAGAGCGCGTTGTAATCTTTGCTGGCGGAACTGGCAATCCTTATTTCTCGACTGACACGGCGGCTTCGTTGCGCGCCATGGAGATCAAGGCCGATGCCATTTTAAAGGGTACCAAGGTCGATGGCATCTATGACGCAGACCCCATGAAGGTGAAAGATGCGAAGAAGTTCACGCACATCACTTATATGGACGTTCTGAAGCAGGGGCTCAAGGTGATGGACTCGACCGCCATCTCGCTCTGCAAGGACAATAATCTTCCGATCATCATCTTTAATCTGAATGAACACGGAAATCTGCGCCGGGTTGTGCTTGGGGAAAAGATCGGGTCGCTGGTCAGTGCGTAAACTTCTTCTCCGCGGATTTGCACGGACTCACGCGGATCAATCAAAGAAGAATTAAGTCCCACCCGCAAGAATCTGCGTAATCCGCGGAGAAGAAGTTCGGTTTATAATCGAGCGTTTTAATCCTCGTTCCTGGAGCCCGCGATATGGCACAAGCCTCGATGGCAGCGAATCCCGCGCTGAAAGACACATACGTCCAACTCAAGACGCGGATGGACAAGGCGGTTGAGGATTTTCGCCGCGAGATGGCGGCGACGCGCACCGGGCGGGCGAACGTGCATATGCTCGATACGGTTTCGGTCGATTACTACGGAGAGCAGATGCCGCTCAATCAGGTCTCCCAAATCCACGCGCCGGAGCCGCAGATGATCACGGTGCAGCCGTTCGACACTTCGCAGCTTGGGGCGATCGAAAAGGCGATTCGTGGCGCGGGCATCGGGCTCAATCCGATGAATGATGGAAAGCTGATTCGCGTGCCTATACCGGCGCTCACCGAGGAGCGGCGGAAAGAGATGGTCAAGCATCTGCACAAGATTCTTGAGGAGCACCGGACGGCCGTGCGCAATATTCGGCGCGACGGCAATGACTCGATCAAGAAGGCGTCGAAGGACAAGAAGATTACCGAGGACGACGAGAAGCGGGCGCTCGACGAGATTCAGAAGCTGACCGACGATGAGATCAAGAAGATGGAAGAGATGAGCAAGAACAAAGAGAAGGAAGTTCTAGAATTCAAGTAGAGACGGGGCCTGCCCCGTCTTGGGAATAACCACGCATTCGTGGTAGTGCATGCGGGGAGACCGAACAGGTTCCGTCTCTGCATTCAATTTATATCGGTTCCGAACGCGGCTTCACGGCCGCCCGCTTTACGCCGCCTACTTCACTATCACCTTCACCTTGGCCGTCGTTCTCCCGTACTGATTAGTCGAGTACAGCGTGTATGTCGTCGTCTTCGGCGGCGGCACTACCAGCGATGTCCCTGTCACTACGCCCACTTGCGGCGAGATGATGTTGTACTCCTGACCTGAAACATTCCAGCTCAGCGTGACGGGCGCTCCGGGCGAAACCGTCTGCGGATTGGCTGTGAAGGTTGTGATCGTCGGATTTGTTCCCTGCGGAACGTTTCCTTGCGTGTAGAGCGGACTGATCAGCAGGACTTCAAAGGCCGAGGCTGGCACGCTTTTCAGCGCGCCTAGGTCATCGTTGTCCCAGCGATCGTCGGGCGCGCCGCTGATGTAGATTGAGCTGCCGTTGTCGGCCATGATCATGCCGTATTGCTGGAGCGCGCGCAAAATCACTTGCGACTGCGGCGGGAATCCTGAAATGTTGAAGCTCGACTTGAGGCGCATGCGCATTCCCATGGGTGCGGCATACTGACTGGCGGAATTTGCCGCCCAGTGACTGGCGGGCGGAGTGAATGCTGCCTGGCTGTATTGCAGCGTGAAACGAAGCGCGTGATTGATTGCGCCGGCGGCGACTTCATCGTAACGCGCGAGTCCCGGAAATATCGGCAGGCCGGCGGCGTCGGCTGAAGTCCAGGTGTAGGGCCGGGTTTCGTCGGCGAGCAGGTTCCATACCGCGCCTGAACCGGCGCTCCAGTTGCCGTTTTTCGCTTCGTGAGAGCCGTAGAGTTCGTAGAGCCAGCAGTTGTCGCGATCGAGGACCAGCACATGGCGATCGCCGTTGCCCGGCTTCGGATAGCCTTCAATTGGCGCATTTGACGGGATCGGCATTGGGCCGGGATCGCTCTCGTCGCCATAGAGTTTGTAGGTGATTTTGACCAGCGGCGATCCACTTTCGACGATGTACGGGATTCCGATGGACTGCCCCGCGTAGAGACCGGAGCCGAAATCCGGATGCAGCGGCACGTTTGATCCGATGAAATTGATGATAGCGTCGGAGTTGGGATCGACGGGTGCGCTGGCAATGTTTTCGTTCCAGAGACTATCGGCGGGAAACGGGATGAATCCGTTCAGGGACGCGCCTATGCCAACGGACATCCCGCTGCACGTTTGTGCGGAAGATGCGGGGGCAAGGCAAAGGATTGAGAGAAGGGTTGCAGAGATGGAGACGAGAACGGTGCGCATGGGGGAAACTCCGGCTGGAGATGCGAATGGCGTGAATTCACGATAGCACTGAGTCGAGTCTTGGTGAGAACTCGGATGTTCCATGCTGGCGCGGCTTTCTGGACAGTGGGATGAGTGTCCACTTTTCTCGTTGACACTCTCGCCGTTCGATTCAGGGATGTCCTTTTTCCGGCATCAATCGATTTCTGAAGCTTCTTCGCCCGACATCTATAATTGCGGCATCTATAATTGAAGCATCATGAAGTCGGTGGTCCATGCCGCCTGCCCGCACGATTGTCCGGATGCTTGCGGCGTCCTGATTACGATTGAGGATGGGTCCGCTACCCGGATTCAGGGCGATCCTGAGCATCCGGTCACGCGCGGATTTCTTTGTGCCAAAGTGGCGAAATATCTGGACCGGGTTTATTCGCCGGGGCGGGTGCTTTATCCGATGCGGCGGATTGCGCCGAAAGGACCGGCATTACAAGCAGACGAACATATTCACACGGCGGTCGCGGACAGGAGTGTCCGCGCCACGCGAGCTACCGCTACTCCAACTGCATTCGAGCGGATTTCGTGGGATGTGGCGCTGGATGAGATCGCGGCGCGGTTCCGGCGCATTGCTGACGAGTTCGGCCCGGAGGCGATTCTTCCCTACTCCTATGGCGGCACGCTGGGTGCGCTCAACGGGGCTTCGATGGACCGGCGGTTTTTTCATCGGCTCGGGGCCTCGCAACTGGAGCGCACGATCTGTTCGAGCGCCGGCGAAGAAGGACTAAAGTCCGTCATCGGCGTCAAACTCGGCACTGAGCCGGAGCAGTTTGCGCATTCACGGTACATCATTGCGTGGGGGTCGAACATTCATGGCAACAATGTTCATCTCTGGCCGTTCATTGTGGAGGCGCAACGTAAGGGCGCGAAACTGGTTGTCATCGATCCTTATCGCACGCGCACTGCGCAATGTGCTGACTGGTATCTGCCGATCAATCCCGGGACCGATGCTGCGCTCGCGCTCGGCTTGATGCACGTCATCATCAAGGAAAATCTTTACGACGCCGATTACGTCGCGCGTTACACAATCGGATTTGAAGAACTACGGACGCTGGCGCAACAGTACTCGCCGGAGAAAGTTGCGTTTTGGACTGGCATTTCCGCTGACGACATCCGCAAGCTGGCACGCGAGTATGCCACGGAGCGGCCTTCGGTGATTCGCGTCAACTATGGCATTCAGCGGTCGGAGCGCGGCGGCATGTCGATGCGCGCGGTCACGATGCTGCCTTGTCTGATCGGATCGTGGAAGGAAGTTGGCGGCGGGCTACAGTTGTCGCTCAGCGGGTCGTTTGGATTAAACAAGGCCGCGCTCGAGATGCCGGAATTGATGCGAAAATCGCTCGGGCGTCCGGCACGCGTCGTGAATATGGTGCAGCTTGGAGCGTCCTTGAATTCGTTGGACAATCCACCGGTGAAGGCGCTGTTTGTTTACAACTCGAATCCGGCCGCGGTTTGTCCCAACCACAACGACGTCGTTCGCGGGCTCAAGCGCCCCGACCTGTTCACGGTGGTGCACGAACAGTTCTTCACGGATACCACGGACTACGCGGACATTCTGCTGCCGGCGACGACGTTCTTCGAGCACAAAGATCTACAGGGGGCATACGGACACTATTACCTTCAGGTCTCTGACCAAGCGATGGAGCCGCTTGGCGAGTGCCGATCGAATGTCGATGTTTTCCGGGCGCTCGCTGAACGCATGGGGTTCGACGACGACTGTTTTCGAGAGACTGTCGATTCGATGATCGAGAGCGCGCTCGATTCGCCGAATCCATTTCTGAAGGGCATTACGCGAGAGCGACTGGAGAACGAGCGTCAGATCCGTTTGAATTTTGGTGGCGACGAGGCGGCGGAAACTCCCTTCCTTCCCTTTGCGAAGGGCAACTTTCCTACGCCCAGCGGCAAGGCGGAGTTCTACAGCGAGGCGCTCAAGAAACTTGGCCTTGATCCGGTGGTTGATTTCACGCCGCCAGAGGAATCGCGGCACGGATCAGGGGCGGAGGGGCATCCCCTTGAACTTCTGGCGCGCAAGCCGGACAACCATTTGAACTCGACCTTCGCGAATCTCGAGTCGGTTCGCAAGATGGAGCCGTGGATCGGGACGCTTGAAATGCATCCGACCGATGCCGGGGCTCGAGGAATTCGTGATGGCGATCAGGTTCGCGCTTTTAATACGCGTGGAGAGATTGTCTTGAAGGCGCGAGTTGATGGCTCGGTCTCCGCCGGTGTCGTCGCGGCACGGCTCGACTGGGCCCGTTTTGGCGCCGGCGCGATCAACATAAATGTTCTCACCTCAGAAAAACTTACCGACTTGGGCAACGCGGCGACGTTCTATTCCGTCTGTGTTGAAGTGGAACCTTTTCAGGCGTGACGGCGCGGGAAAAAGCGAGTCGCAGCTTGGACGGTTTCCACTCTCTACCGTATAATTACCGTTTTCCTAACTCTAACTTTTCGAGGTAGTTGCAATTCATCGCCGTCATCAGGCTATCCCTGTGTGCGCCCCGAGCCTTGGCCGCCGCGAGGGCCCACACTGTGGTCCCCCATGCGCGTTTTTGTCTCGACCCGGTACCGGGCAGCACAATCGCAGGTGGGGCTTCCTTGTTTCTCTGGTGCTCCTTCTCGTCTTCGTCGTCCCCTCGAACAGCCAGTCAGACTTGATCGTCGGCATTCAAATTCATGGCAACCGGCGCATTCCCGCCGAGACGGTTAAAGCGCGCATCTTTACGAAGGTGGGCGATGTATACGACGTCAACGCGCTTGAGCGCGATTTCAACGCTTTGTGGAATACCGGCTACTACGAGGACATCAGATTCGAACGCGAACAAAGCGAACGGGGTTGGATTCTCCACATTTACGTCAAGGAACGCCCAACCATCCGTGAGATCAACTATGTCGGGGTGAACGCGGTCTCAACCAGCGACATTCTCGACCGCTTCAAGGACCGCAAAGTTGGTCTCTCGGTAGAGAGCCAGTACGATCCCACCAAGGTCAAGAAGGCCGAAGTGGTGCTCAAAGAGCTGCTCTCGGAGCATGGCCGGCAGTTTGCGACGGTACGCACGGAAATCAGGCCGATTCCACCGGCGGCGGTCGGCATCAGCTTTGTCGTCAAAGAGGGGCCGAAGGTTAAAGTCGGCAAGATTCAATTCCGCGGCAACGAGCACATCAGGGCGCGCACGCTGCGGGCGGCGATGAAGAACCTGAAGCCGATCGGAATTCCGCACTCCATTTTTCTCGAAAACATATTTTCCAAGACCTACGACGCAACCAAACTCGAGGAAGATACCGAGCGCGTTCGAGCTGAGTTCCAGAATCGTGGCTACTTCAAGGTGGTGGTGGAGGACCCGAAGACGGAAATTCACGACACTGGGCATACCGGCCTGCACATTCCGCTGATCCAGCCCGGAGCAGGCAAATCGGTCGACATCACGATGCCGATTGAAGAAGGCGCGCGCTATCACCTGGGAACGGTTACGTTCAAGAACAATAAGGCGATCCGCAACGTGAATGCGCTGCGTAGTCTGTTCCCGATCAAAGACGGCGACATCTTCAGCCGTGAAAAGATCGCCAAGGGCCTGGAAAACCTGCGTAAGGCCTACGGCGAGGCAGGCTACATCAACTTCACTTCCGTCCCCGACACAAAGTTCGACGACGAGAAAAAGACGGTCGATTTGATCATCGACGTTGACGAAGGCAAGCAGTTCTATGTGCGGCGCATCGAATTCCAGGGCAACACCACCACGCGAGACAAGGTGATCCGCCGCGAGATTGCGCTGGAGGAAGGGCAGGTCTACAACTCCCGCCTGTGGGAGCTCAGCCTGCTGCGACTGAACCAGCTCGGATATTTTGAGCAGCTCAAGCCCGACGATCCGAACGCCACCGAGCGCCACCTCGACGAAAAGCAGGGCACCGTTGACCTGACGCTCAAAGTCCACGAAAAAGGAAAGAACAGCATCGGCTTGCAAGGCGGCGTCAGCGGATTAGCGGGCGCGTTTGTGGGCCTCAATTACAGTACGAACAATTTCTTAGGATTGGGCGAAACGCTTTCGGTCCAGGCCAGCCTGGGCGCCCGCCAGCGCGACGTCGTCTTCGGATTCACGGAGCCTTATCTCTTTGATCGCCCGATCCAAGCGGGCTTCAACGTCTACCTGCGTAAGGTCAGCTACGATCAGGCACGTCAGTACGCGATTCTTACGGGCCAGAACCTCAACCTGCAATCGCCCTTCCTACAGAATTTGCAGAATTATTCGCAGTCGAGCACCGGGTTTACGCTTAGCTTGAGCTACCCGTTGCGCCGGTCGTTCAAGCGGTTCGGCATCAGTTACTCTTTCGACCGGTCATCGCTGGTCGCGGTCAGCAGCGCCTCCAAGCTGCTCTTCGACAACCTCAACTTCAGCGGCATTCAGGGGCCAAACGCGCTCAACGGCATCATCACCAGCAAGATCGTTCCGAGTTTCACCATGAACACGCTGGATGCGGCTTACGCTCCGCATCACGGCCGGAGCCTGTTCATCGGCGGCGAGATTGCCGGCATTGGCGGCACGGTTCACACTTTCCGCCCGATTATTCAGTACAAACAGTTCTTCCCGATGCAGAAGCGGCGCAACGCGCTCGGGTACAACGTGCAGGCTTCATTCATTACTGGCTACGATGGGGTGGTTGCTCCGCCGTTTGAGCGTGCGTATTTGGGCGGTGAAAACGATCTGCGCGGCTTCGATATCAGAACGGTTTCGCCGATTGCGTATTTGTCGAGCGTGCAGAATGTTTCTCTGCGAAATCCCGACGGAAGCTACGTGCCTGCTAATCCAGCTTATCCGGTGCAGCGAAGCTCGACCGGCGCGTGCATCGCGAACTGCTGGAATATTCCGATTCCCTTCCAGCAACTGGTAACGCCCGGCGGCGACCTGGCATTGACGGGAAACCTTGAATACCGCATCACCATCGCCGGGCCGGTTGCGATCGCGCCGTTTATGGATGTCGGGACCGATCCTATCCTGCGGACATCGCAGTTACAGATCAATCAGAGTCAGTACGACAGCCTGCTCAGCACGTATTTCGGCTGTCCGGTTCTGACAGCCGGATACGGCTGCAATGTCAATTACGCGATTCAAGGACAATCGTTGGGAATTTCGCAACTGCTGCGGCCGGTGCCAGGGACGAACTGGGTTCCGCGCATGTCGACCGGGCTAGAATTGCAGATGATGCTGCCGGTGATCAATGCGCCGTTCCGAATTTATTATGCCTACAACGCCCTGCGTCTCAACACCACCGCGAGCCCGCCTATAAAGATCTTGCGCAGCATGTTCCCCTGTCCGGGCGGGGGCGTACCGTGTCAAGCCGAAGGAGCGGGGGACTACACCTTCCAGCAAGCCTTTGACACGCTCAGTTCACCGTACACGCTGCGCGAGCCGAGAAAGACGTTCCGGTTTACGGTGGCGACGACGTTCTAAGGGCAGCCATCAGAAGTGCGATTTGGGATTGCCGGGCCGGGTTCTGTGGACAAACAGATGCGCGGAACTATCCAGAGCCACTATCTTAGAGTTCTTGAGCTTTGCCTGATGGCTGAAGACTGACGGCTGAAGGCTACTACTCGATCTGCACCAATCCGCTCGCCGAGACTGGCGCCGGCCGCTGCGGGGCGCGCCAAGCATCCAGAATCGATACCTGATGCACGCATGAAACTGTGCAATGCGGGGCGCACGACTTTTCCGTATAGAACTCGCGCCTCAGATCGCTGACCGAATAGTTTTCCAGCGGGATTCCTGGATAGCCGCGTTGCTGCGAGCAGTAGTGCACCAATCCATCCTCGCAAATATAGAGGTAGCGTCCGCCCGCGCGACAGCGCCATTGATTGGGCCGGCCGAGCGCAATGTTGTCCTGAAAGGCATTGATGCGTGTAAAGCTGCGCTTCTCGAGCGATTTCATCGCGTGGTAGACGCGCCGCTCATCTTCGCCCAGCGGTTGCACCTGGCCGGAGCCGTCGTGAATGATGCCAACCGTAGAACTGAAACCCAGTTCGATCGCCCGTTTGCCGATGGTCAGCGCATCCTGCGGATTGCTCACGCCGCCGCCCACGACTGAGTTGATGTTGACGTGAAATTCGGCGTGCTCGGCCAACAGCTGCAGTTTGCGGTCGAGAACCTTCAGGCTTTTTTTTGAGACCTCGTCGGGGTTCACGTTGTCGATTGAAATCTGGAGCCACTCGAGGCCGGCGTTGTTCAGCCGCTGGATGCGGTCGGCGGTCAGCAGGTATCCGTTGGTGATCAGGCCGGAGACGACTCGCTGCTCGTGCATGCGGTGAATGATGTCGTCGAGGTCGGGATGCAGAAGCGGCTCGCCTCCGCTGATGGTGACGACTGAGGTGCCCAGCTCTTTCAGTTTGTCGACGCGGCGCAGCATCAGGTCGGTCGCGACCGGCTGGGAAAAGTCGTCGAACTCATTGCAGTATGTGCAAGCCAGGTTGCAGCGGCGGATCGGGATCAGGTGCGCGAGCAACGGGTGGTCGGTCGAGGCGATGGCCTTCAGGATTTGCCACAGTCCGTGGACGTTGCGCTCAAGCGCTTTGAGTTGACGCCGAATTTTAACGGCTTTCGTTGGCATTTATGAATGTGCTGTTACTATTTCAACATCCCAGAGGCCTTAACGTCCAATTTCAGACAGTGGTTTGCGCAGAAATGGGGTTGAATGGCGTGCGCGAAGCGCCGCTGCAACCCGTGGCTAGAGGTTTTCCGCGCTTGGCTGTCGAGCGCTAACGGGACATTCCAATTGGTGGAGCACGTCGAACGGAAGGGTTGCTGCATTGCGAGACGAGTGGCCACTGAAGGGATGAAAGGTTTGGCGGGTCTTTCGGTCTCGCTGAAGCGATACCCTGATACGTAGATCCTTGATTCTTTGTATCCTGCTGCTTTTTAATTTCCAGGCTACTTCGGCCCTACGCTGTTGCTTCTACTCCATGTCTCCGCCCATGGGCACGTACTGGAATTTCTTACCGTCGAAGAAGACGGCTGAACTGGCACCCAAGCTGCCCGCTTCCTCGACGTAGAGAGCTTCGATCCTCTTCTTTTTCAAGGTGAACTTCCGCACGTAGATAGCCTTGTAGGGGAGATTGACGACCACGTATTTCGCCTTGGGCTTGGGAGATCGCCAGGCCTCCGGGCCGGAACCGTGAATGATGAGAACGACCAGGCCGCGGAGCGATGGATCTCCTTCGGAGAAGGTGGTGGTCACCTGCGGGTTGCCGTAGCCAAAGTAGGCGTTGTAGGGATCGATGACGGTGAAGTTGTGCTCGCTCTGATCGAGCATGGGATTTTTGCAGCGCGCCGCAATCACCACGTCTTCGATGCCATCGTCATCGAGATCGCCAAAGGCGGCGCCGACGCTAGCTATGTAGGTGAACTGATCGCCGAACTGCTGGTGGACGAAATCCTGATCGATGTTTTTTGAAGGGGAGCTCGAATCCGACGCCGGCTTCTGGGCAAGAGCGGGGACAACCATCATGCACAATGCGGCTGCGAGGAGAATTTTGGACATGAAGCTACTCTAGGCTTCAGGCGTGATTACTGACAGGTCACTAAAGTTACGTGCGCCGGTGGGAGGATAGGCCACGGCTCGTGGAGCCAAAAGCATTCTTGTTCACGAGGGCGGAACGAGTCTCGTGCGTTACTTTTCGGTCGTTATGTTCCACGCCACTCAGAAATTGCGGCTAAGAATCTTTCTGGAAGTGCTCCCAGCCCTTGGGGTCCAGCGCTTGTTTCCTTCCATTCGCATCGATGAGCCGCATTCCTTTTTTGCGAGTTGTTCGCCCGATGCGTGTAATTGGAACTCCCTCAACCTTCGTAGGCACCGGCTTTGAAGACGTGAAGAGCAGTTCGTAGTCGTCGCCCCCGTGGAGTGCAAACTCGAGAGCGACGGGCTTTGCTTTCCCGCGACCCACCCGCGCGCGAGGAATTGCGGAAGAGTCGATTTCAGCGCCCACCCCACTCTCCTCGCAGATGTGTTCGAGATCGGTGGAAAGCCCGTCGCTGATGTCGATCATGGCGGAGGGGATTTTGTGCTGGTGTAACCACTGGCCCACGCCGACCCTCGCCAGGGGACGAAAATGTCTTGAGGACTCCGCGCCCAGGGGACGGGAAGCCCGGAGGCGGTCCAAGGCCGCCGCAGAACCGCCTAGATCGCCGGTCACATAGATATGATCTCCCGGCTTGGCGCCCGAGCGCAGTACGGCTGTTCCCTTCGGTACGGATCCCACGACCACGATGTCAGCTTGAATGCCATCTACAGCCTGGGCTGTATCTCCGCCCGCGAGCGGGACGTCGAATTTCCTCGCCAGCGCCAGCAAGCCTTTGAGGAACTGATCAACCCATTTCTGCGGAACGTCTCCGGATACGGCCAATGACAAAAATGTGGCAACCGGCTCACCGCCCATGGCTGCGATGTCGCTAAGGCCGCGCGTAAGACACCGCCAGCCGACCACTTCGGGAGAATGCCACTGGCGGCGAAAATGAACATTTTCAATGGAGAAGTCAGTGGTGACCAGCAGGTCACGGTCGGGAGGCAAATGCAAGACTGCTGCGTCGTCTCCGATGCCGGTCAGGAGCGTCCGCGCGTACCGATCCCGCGCACGGCCGCCCGTACGTCGCCGAATTCGCTGGATGAGTTTTCTCTCGCTTTCCGGCATGGCATCACTATACCGCCGGACAGCATCAGACAAACAAACTTGGCCGGGAGGCCCGTTTATAGGCAAAAACGCCTCCGGACGTCCGCCCCCGAGTCAAGCCTTTTTTAGACCACCGGGTAACTTGGCCGGTCAGGCCAAGAGGGTACGCGCCTCGGTAATCTACCCGAAAGTCTGTAGGCAGGTTGACAATGGGGAATCAGGTTTGTTACGGTGATCTCGCCGTTAACAGATAATCTTTGCCGTACCAAGTGCCGCAGACTGAATCGGTTGCGGGCCATTTGCATACGGCGTACCTGGTTCCGTGGAGGAATTAGTTCCAGTCCCGCCCCTGATGCGGCTGGTGGAATCAGGATTCCGAGCCTGAGCGTGACATTACCAGCTCTGGCGGGTTTCCTAAGCGAATAACAATTTTTGTCGTTTTAGGATGGGCTATTGCGTAAGCGTTTTTACATCTTTTTTGTGGCTCGCGACGAAGCTGGACAGCTTCGGAAGATCTCTATTCCCGTTCATTATCTTTATGTCCTGATTGCGGGGGCTGCCATCGGGGCCTTCAGCCTGACCGGCATTGCCAGTTCCTACGCCCGCATGTTGCAGAAGATTTCTCGGTACAACGAACTTCGCACCGAAGACGCGCAACTCAAGGACAACTACTCGCGGCTCGAGCAGGTTGCCAAGGAGCGCGACATTCAGGTGGCTTCGCTCGGTTCGCTGGCGCGTGAGGTTTCGTCGCTTTACGGGCTGAAGTCCAATCCGGCAATGGTCACGGCCTCAACCGAAAAGATTGAGCAGGATCAAGTGAACTCCTCGCTGGACACGTTGTATGCGCTGAAGAACACAGCTCTGACGGGAGCGGCCAGCGTTGGGATTTCGATGGGACTGACCCGGAACTCAACGACTGCGGATTGGATTCGCGCGAACTCCGCTCCGAACCTTTGGCCGGTTGAAGGCCAGATTACGGGCAGCTTCGGCGAGCGCATCGATCCATTTAACGGTGAGGGCGCGTTCCACTCAGGCGTGGATATTTCCGCCTCAGTCGGCCAAGCTGTAATCGCTCCCGCGGACGGCGTCGTAACCTTCGCCGATTTCCTGGGCGGCTACGGCCGCGCGGTGATGATGGACCACGGCCACGGCATCTGCACCCGCTACGGCCACCTCTCCAGCTTTGCTGTCACCTCCGGCCAATATCTGCACCGCGGCGACACCATCGGCTACGTCGGCTTAAGCGGACGTTCCACCGGCCCGCATCTGCACTATGAAGTGCGAATTCACGACACGCCGGTGAATCCCTACAAGTATCTGCGCGTTACTATGGCGCAGATTGGCGGGTTTGCGGCGGGCGAGTAAGCTTTTGTTTGTTTAGCGCGGACACTCATGTCCGCGAAACCGCGCGCAGCTTGATCAAAGTCGGCAGCCTTCCTTACCCCTTCGCTTTCTTAACTTCCTCAATCAGTGGCGGCACAATGTCAAACAAATTTCCGACCACTGCATAATCCGCGATCTCAAAGATCGGCGCTTCCGAATCCTTATTGATGGCGATGATGCTGCGCGCGCCCTTCATGCCGACGATGTGCTGAATCGCACCTGAAATCCCCAGCGCCAAATAGAGCTTAGGCGCGACCGTCTGCCCCGACGATCCAATCTGCCGATCCATCGGGAGCCAGCCGTTGTCGCAGATCGGGCGCGAGGCTGCGAGTTCTCCGCCGAGCGCGGTGGCCAATTGCTGCGCGAGTTCAATGTTTTTCTGCTCTTTGATTCCGCGGCCGACAGAAACAATAATCTCGGCCTGCGTGAGATCGACGGCCTGCTTGGCTTCCTTAAATACTTCCTGCGGATGGTTGCGTACGATTGCGTCGGGCACGTCGACGTTCACGGTTTCGATGGGAGCCGGTGACGCGCCCGCCTCGGCTTTGTCGGCGCGAAACGATCCGTTCTGAAAGGTCGCGAAGCAGGTGCCCGAACCCGCAAAACTGACATCGGCGACGAACTTCCCCTGAAACATCTGGCGCGTGAAGAGCAGCTTTCCGCCTTCGTATTTGCAGGCGATCACGTCGCTGATGGCAGTGGTCTTGAGCGCGGTCGCGAGCTTGGGTACAAAGTCGCGCACCTGGTAGGTATGCGGCATGAGCACCAGCTTCGCCGGATGCGAACCCAGAAATTCCTTGAGGGCATAGGCAAACGCATCAGGCGTGTAAGGCTCCAGTCTCGGCGACTCGACGTCGTAAACCTTCGCCACTTTTTTCGACGCCACTTCGGCGGCGATGGCCGCTACGCCCGCGCCGACCACAGCTGCTTCCAGCGTCCATCCAGTTTGCGCGGCGATCGCTTGCCCAGCCGCAATCGTCTCCCAGGAGACGCGATTCAGTTTGCCTTCCCGCTGTTCGACTACTACGAGTATGTTGTCGCTCATAAAATCAGCTCTCAGCTGTCAGCTTTCAGTTCTCAGTTTTTCCCGTGATTCGGGCACTATTCTTTTTGCGGATATTGGACCCGCGAACGACCGACGACTAACGACGATCTTTTCAAAGCACCCGCACGTCATTCTTCAGCTTCTCCACCAGCTTCTTCGCGACCTCTGCGGGCGGGCCTTCGAGAAACTCTGTGTTCTTCGACTTCACCGGCAAATAAAGCTTCTCAATCTTCTGCAAATTCGGGCTCAGATCTCCCTGCACCTCCGCCATCGTCACCTTGCGCATCGGTTTGTTTTTGGCCTGCTTGATGCCGATGAGCGTGGCATAGCGCAGCTTGTTGATACCGGACTGGATCGTCAATACGGCCGGCAGCGGCATATCGACAAATTGGAAGAATCCGGCTTCGAGCTCGCGCTTGACCCGGATGCCGCCGTCATTCTTTTCGATGTGCATGATGATGGTGGCGTGCGGCCAGCCTAGAATTTCAGCCAGTATCACGCCGGTCTGCGCGAAACCGTAATCGTCGGACTGCAGGCCGGTGAAGATGAGGTCGAACTTTTCGTCTTTGATGGCGGAGGCGATGGCCCGCGCGGTGTTATAGGCATCGAGGCCGACAAAGCCGTCGTCTTCGAGATGAATGGCGCGGTCCGCGCCCTTGGCGAGCGCCTCGCGCAACACTTGCTGCGCGCGCGCCGGGCCGGCGGTGATGACGACCACTTCGCCCGAGTGCTTTTCTTTTTGCCGCAGTGCCTCTTCCAGCGCAAACGCATCCGGCTCATTCACCTCGTAGGAGACGCCTTCGCGAATCCATGTACCCGCGTCGTTCAACTTCAGCGGAGCGTCTTTCTGCGGCACCTGCTTCATGCAAACCAGAATCTTCACAATCGACTCCTGTCCCTTTTCTCCCAGACTCGGGAGAGCAAACGAGTCAGTATAAATGTTTTATGCGGTGGAGCGGACGCTTCCGCGAACTCGGGTCCTATTTGGTTAGGAATCTTTGCTACCCCAGATCCGGGTTCTCCGGCGGCGGGGGCACATCGCGGAAGTCATTCTTCCGGCCCGAGCGCGGCTGCGCCATTCTCGGAGTAATGGTCGAAGGAAAGTTGTTCTGCGCAGGCGGAGGAACATTGGCCGGGATTCTCGGAGATGGAATCCTGCTACTCTGCGGTTTGGCCTTCAAAATCCGCCGTAAAAACGAGAGCAGGATTATCGCGAAGATCGCAATCCTCAGCCACGAATCCATTACGCGCTCCTAATCCAGAAACGCCACGCTCTGCACGCCCGTAATTTCGAAGCGCTTGCGGCAACGCATGTTCTTGCAGACCATCATGTCATCGCGGCGTAGCATATAGGACTGCGCTTTAGCGAACTTGGCGCGGTCGCGCTCGTCGGCGCGGGGCGGCAGGTTCTTCTTTTTGGTGCGCACCAGCCACTGGATTTCGTACTCCCCGGCCTGATGGCAGTGCGGGCAGCTCAGGCTCGCGGCCTTCTTATCGGAACGCTCGTCGAAAAAATCGCGCTCTTCCATAGTTATCGCTCTGCTTCGGCTGCTCCACTTCGGCTTTGGGCTCGGTTCGGAGCCTAGTTTTGATTATTGCACTTTTGAATTGTGAATGCGAAACGATGCAGTCAAGAATCCTGCCTTGCGATCGGCTATGCTTGATTCAAGGCAAAAACCATCATGGCGAAGAAGCGAAAAAAGAAGAAGTTTTCGGCGGCGGTTACGGTCCGTGAAATGGCGCGGGAACGAGTTGGCTCGCCCAAGCCTTCGCGCCTCGTTCCCGCGAAGACGACAAAGCCGGAGAAATACAAACCCACCCTCGAGAAGTTGCTCGGCAACGAATAGGCGATAGACCGCCTTATTGTTTTACTGCGCCGTGAACGTGGCGGTCACATTAATCACGCCCCCGCCGGGGATGGTTACGGGACATTGATCGAGGTTTGTGGGTGAAGCAACACATCCCGACCAGCCGCCGAAAATTGAACCCGTTCCCGGGGCCGCTGTAAGCGTGACTATGTCGCCGGCGGGAAATTGAGCGCCACACGCCGTTCCGGGGCAATTGATGCCTCCGGGCTGACTCGCGATTGTTCCGGTGCCGGTGCCGGCAGGCGTCACTACCAGTTCGCCATTCGTGGAACTGCCCCCGGGACAAAGAGGGTTGGTCGGATCGTTGACGGTAACCGAACCATAGCCAACCACAATGTTCTGGCCTCCGCCCGTGCCTTCCGGGGCAGTCGCCGAGATATCCGAAATGCCGCAAACTCCCTGCGTGGTCAAGACCCCGCCGCCGGTGCCCCCGCTGGCCATCGTGGCCACGCCTGGCACATTGGCATTCCAGGTCACTTCTGTCGAAATGTCCTTCTGCTCGGGCGGATGGATATAAGTTCCGTACGCTTTGTAGGTCGCGGTCGACCCCTTGACGTTCTGCAAAAAAGTGTAACTCGACGGCTGAACCTGGATACTCTCCAGCTTCTGATCGTGGCCGCAGCTGGGCAGACTCAAAACCGCACCGACCGCGATCAATAAACCCACCGCCAGCCCGAGACATTTCCGCTTCATACCCACAACTCCTCAGACAGATTTCGACCCACTTCCGCTCTTCAGATTCCGGGAAACTTGAAATCTAGTAGATAGGCGACGAAAAAGCAAGAAAACTGGGGAGAAACCGGGCAGCTCTTACAATCCGCCTACTGCATTCCAGCCTTGGACAGCATCTCCAAGAACTGCTTCTGCGTCCGCATATCGATCGACTGCGACACCAGTTTGCCGTCGCGGTCGTATACAAAGCTCTTGGGGATGCCTTCGACGATGAACGCTTCGTTTACCTTTCGGCCCGGATCTAGGAGCACGGGGAAGGTGACTTTTCGGTCGCGAATGAAAGGTTCGACTTTTGCGGTGTCTTCGTCCGAGATTCCAAGAATAACGAGACCGCTGGGCGCGAACCGGGTGTAAAGCGCTTCGAGATCGGGCATTTCCTTGCGGCATGGCGGACACCACGTCGCCCAGAAATTGACGAGCACGACTTTGCCGCGCAGTTCGGAGAAGGTCCACGTCTTGCCGCTCAAGTCTTTGAGTGAAAAGTCGACATGTTCGCGCTTGCGGTCGTCTGCCTCGAGGCGCGCTATGGCGGCGCGGTATTGGTCGCTGTCGAGAAAAGCGTCGACATGTTCATAGCGCACCAGCGAAGCGAGTTCCAGATATGCACTTGCGGGCTCTGGCGATGCAGCGTGGGATTCGCTCGCCGAAGGCGCCTTGCCGTCAGCAGGTTCGGCATCTTTCTGCTTCGGCCACGGAAGCGGCCGCTCCTTCAATGTCTCCGCCAGAGTAGTCGCCACTTCCTGGAGCGTGGCGTGTCCGAAATCGCCTTCGGTCGAAAGATTCGCCAACCCTATTGCCAGCCGCGTCTTGTTTTCGGTCGCGGGCAACTGGCGAATCTTGATGGCAAGATTCTTAGTCGTCTCTGCGCGTACATCGTCGGCGAGCGACCGCAGCCCATGAATCTGATCGGCCAGAGGTTTCTCGTCAGCGCTCCAAACGACTTTATTCGCCTGCCCGAAGGCTGACTGGATCAACAACACGAATAGCAATCTGGACAGCAATCTGAGCAATAATCTGAATGACAATTTCATTGCGGCGTGTTCCGGATTCCCGCAAATCATGCTCATCTCGATTTCGCTTCGAGGACGCTCGTTCATGCCACCCTTCCCTTTCCCCATCGCGACAGCTTACACCGTTGTTGGCGGATTCGTCTCGCCGTCGTCTGAGGTGGGATTGCGCCGGTCAACCGTATATCGCGGATGGACAAAACACGCAATAAATCGAACCTTACGAGACGAAAAAAAAGGAACTGAAAAAGCCCACGACGGGTAAGAAGATATATAAGGACATATCCTAACGTCGACTAACTGACTATTGGGCCTGTAACGTTAGTAACCTCCTAACCTTGTTATTTCGGAAAAGCCTTCCGTTCACCAATTAAATTAGGAACTCGTAATAGCAAAAAGCCTTCGAGGTTCCGCCGTATGAGGCCGCCCATTCGCCGTATTGCCGCCCTTCTCACACTTGCTCTGGTCTCTTTGTTTTTCGGATGCGGCGGAGGAGGCTCTTCAGCCGCGCCCGTCTCGGTCAGGCTATCGCCCGGCAGTGCTCAAGCCCTTGATCAAGCGCAGGATCTCACAATCACAGCGACGGTGGCCAACGATGCGGCAAACGCAGGCGTTAACTGGAATGTCAGCGGCGGCGGGACATTGAGTAACCAGACAACTGCCGGCGCGAATTATGTTAGCCCCTCCTCGGTAACTACCGCCTTTACAGCAACGGTGACAGCTACCTCCGTCAGCGACCCAACTAAATCGTCCGCGTTGCAGGTTACGGTCAATCCTCTGCCGTCGATCAGCACTCAATCGGTGCAGGCGGCAACCGCCGGCACAAACTACTCGGCGACGATCAGCGCCATTGGTGGCAGTAGTCCCTTTACTTGGACCCTATCTTCGGGAACGCTTCCAGCCGGAATCACGCTCGGATCGAGCACAACGAATTCTGTAACTATCTCTGGGATGCCGACGGGACCGGGCAGCAACCCGGTGACCTTCAAGGTGGTCGACGCTACGGGCGTTTTGGCGACTCAGCCGATGACAATCACGGTGAATCCGCCCCCCGCACTCGACATTGCAACCACATCCTTAGCAGCTGGGGTGGTAGGAACGGCTTATAACCAAACGGTTTCAGTCACCGGCGGCGTCCCCAGTTATCACTGGGCTGTAACTTCCGGAAGTCTACCCGCCGGGTTGAACTTGAACGCCAGCACGGGTGCCATCACCGGGACACCGACCGGGACCTTTACGGGCACATCGAACTTTGCGATTACGGTGACGGATTCCGAGACTCCGACTGCTACGTCCACATCGGCGAACCTCAGCATAAGCGTCTCTGCGCTTCCATTGATCGTGACCACCGGCTCGCTCCCCGGAGGAACGCTTAGCACCCCATACAGTGCAACCTTGACGGCGAGCGGTGGAATTGCTCCTTACACTTGGTCAATCAGCGTGGGCAGTCTGCCACCGGGCCTCAGCCTTAACAGCAGCACCGGTCTAATCTCGGGCACGCCAACGGTAACGGGGACATCGAGCTTCACCGTCAAGGTCACGGACTCGGAGACCCCGACAGCGCGCAGTGCGACCGCCAATCTGAGCATCGTGATCAGCAACCTTCCGCCACTCCAGATTACGACCACGTCGCTGCCGAGCGGAACGGACCACGCGCCCTACAACACAACGGTAAATGCCACCGGTGGACTCCAGCCCTATAGTTGGAGTATCACGGCGGGCGCGCTGCCAGCGGGTCTTGATCTGAACAGTATCACAGGCCAGATCTCCGGTACGCCCAGCGCAACCGGAGCCTTCGATTTCACAATAGCGGTCACCGACTCCGAGAACCCGGCGGTAGAAACCACCTCGAACCTGAGCATCACCGTCAATGCCGGCCCTCCACTTCTACTGGAGACCAACAGCTTGCCCGAAGGCAGCGGAGCCACGCCCTACTCGGCGACGTTGTCCGCGAGCGGCGGGGTGCCTCCTTATACCTGGAGCATCACGAGCGGCAGCCTGCCAGCCGGACTCGCCCTGAATGCGAGCGCGGGGACCATTACCGGCAAGCCAACATCCATGGGAACTTTCAATCTCACGGTCAAGGTGACGGATTCCGTATCACAGACGGCCACTGCGCCGTTGACCATTTTGGTCATCACCTGTAACAATGACGGCGCGCTCACCGGAAACTGGGCAATGCTGCTCGAAGGTTATAACAAGGCTGAGCAGCCGGCGCCGTTCATGGCCGAGGTCGGAAGTTTTGTTGCCGATGGGGCGGGAAACATCACAGGCGGAAGCCTCGATACGAATGACCAGGTCCACGGCCCCGCAGCCGGCACAATCACTGGCGGCAAATACTGCGTGACCACAAATAATACCGGACTGGTGACGTTGAACCAGGACGTGGGTGGCAGTTCGACGGCGCACACCTACGCGATTGCGCTGAACACCTCCAACAGCAATGGCCGCATCATCTACTATGACGGTTCAGAGCTCTTTGGTTCCGGACCGCTGCGAAAGCAGACCATGTCGCCCTACTCCACAGGCAAAATCGACGGCGACTTTGCCTTTGGCTTCATCGGCGCTGACAGCGGCGGGCCTGCCACGGTCTCTCGCTCCGGCATGGCCGGAGAATTCAATTCCAATGGCGTGGGCACGCTCAGCGGCCTGGCCGATGCGAACGCCGATGGCACCGTGACGAGTTCGGCCACGCTCGAGGCGAGTGATTTCACCGTCCTTTCCAGCACGACGGGTCGCGGCACGGTGACAATTACTTTCGTCGGTCTGGGCACCATGAACTACGTGTTCTACGTGGTGAATTCCGCCGAACTGTTGATGATGGAAACAGACACAGCCACCGACACACTGCTAGCTGGCCACGTGCTGGGCCAAACGAATGGCGGGACGTTCACAAACCTTTCGCTCGACGGGAATGCGATCATGGGCATGCAATCGATCGACACTTCCGGCAGCTCTCCCGTTGGAGACGTCACAGGTGGAATCTTCAATGCGACCGGGAGCGGTACTTATAGTCTCAGCTTCGATGACAACGACGGCGGCATCGGTTCCGCTGTGAGCGTTTCGGGGACCTACAGCGTGGCTCCCAGCGGACGCGTGACTTTGACGGGCGGAACTCCATCGCCTGTCCTTTATCTTGTTGCGCCGAACCAGGGCTTCGTCCTCGGAACCGATACCGGCGTCAGCTTCGGCCAGTTCTATCCGCAGACGGGAAGCAGTTTCACAAATGCCTCCTTCAGTGGGCTGTACACGGGCGGCAGCGATCACCCAGAGGACGCGAATGCAGGCTCGGCGGTGGCTTCATTGACGAGCAGCGGAGCCGGCAACGTGACAGGCTTGTCGTTGAACGATAAAGGTGACGGCAGCGGCGGGCAGAACAATGCGATCTCCGCGACATATACGGTAGCCGCGGATGGCCGCGTCGTCGTTTCGGAGAGCGGCAGCACGTTCGGGTACATGTACATTATCGACACCACATCGGCATTGTTCATCCC
>JBAWBE010000256.1:0-5006 GCA_049589635.1 Terriglobales bacterium | reverse complement strand
GTTCATACCCTTCAGCTTGTCCACCTTCGAGTAATCGATCTCCGCAAAAATCAGCTGATCGCGGATCCCCAGCGTGTAGTTGCCGCGCCCGTCAAAGCTCTTGGTCGACACTCCGCGAAAATCGCGCACGCGCGGCAGAGCCACCGAAATCAGGCGGTCCAGAAACTCGTACATCGTGTCGCCGCGCAGCGTTACCATCGCGCCAATCGGCATACCCTCGCGCACCTTGAACGCCGCAATCGACTTCTTCGCCTTGGTAATGACCGGCTTCTGTCCGGTAATCTGGCCGAGTTCGTTCGAGGCCGGATCCATGAGCTTGGCATTCTGCGTCGCTTCGCCCACGCCCATGTTGACGACAATCTTGTGCAGCCGCGGAACCGCCATCGGATTCTTCAGGTCCAGTTCCTTGGCCAGCGACACGGCAACTTCTTTTTCGAAGCGTGTGCGCAGCCGCGGACGCTCTTTCGCCGAATGCCGAGGCGCTTCCGGCCCAGCCTTCATTTCTTCGGCGGGCTTTTCAGCTTTGCCGGGCTTCGCGGCCCTGGGCTTTTTCTGTTCGTCTTTTTTATGCTCGTCTGCCATTTTTTCTAATACCCTCTCTCACGGTTTCGAAGGTCAGCTTCTAGCTAGCGATTAGTTTCTAGCAAATGCTGAACTGCTTCGGTTCGTGAGCACCTTCCAAATCTTCGCTAATAGCCAGAAGCTAGTAGCTGGTTCGCTATTTATCCAGCGTCGCTCCGCACTTCTTGCAAACGCGCACCTTGCGATCTCCCTGCACCTGGTGCCCGATCCGCACCGGACCGCAGGTTCCACACACGAGCGCCACATTCGACAGCGGAATCGGGCGCTCCTGCTCGGCGATGCCGCCCTTGATATTGCGCTGCGGATTCGGCCGCACATGTTTCTTCACTGTCATCACGTGCTCGACCAGCACGCGGCCTTCGTCCGGCAACACGCGCAGCACGCGGCCTTCTTTTCCAATGTCGCGCCCGGTCATGACTTTTACTGTGTCATTGCGCCGGATGTCGACTCGCTTATGTACTTTCGTGGTTGCTGTTCCCATCGCTCAAAACCTTCCCATCTCAACTTGTCCAACTGAACCCGCCGTAATTCAACTTACCCAACTCGGCTTGTCACCCTGAGCGAAGCGAAGAACCTGTTTTTCGCCGTTCAGGACCCGGCCTGCTACAGCACTTCCGGCGCCAGTGAAACGATCTTCAAAAACTTCTTCTCGCGCAGCTCGCGCGCCACCGGACCGAATACGCGCGTCCCAACCGGCTCACCCGTATCGTTGATCAGCACGGCCGCATTCTGATCGAAGCGGATGTAGGTACCGTCTCGTCGCCGATGCTCTTTGCGGGTGCGGACGATCACCGCTTTCACAACTTTGCCCTTCTGTACCTGCCCGTCGGGCGCGGCTTCCTTCACGCTCGCCGTGATCACATCGCCGAGCTTGGCGCGCAGCCCGGTACCGCCGCCGAGCGGCAAAATCATCTGCAGCTTGCGGGCGCCGGAATTATCGGCGACCTCGAGCATGGATCTCATCATTACGGCCATGTTCGTTTCTCCTTCTGCCCGTTACCGGCCCGCTACCACATCGGCGTCGGCCGGAATTTCCGGCACCAGCGCCGTCTTACGCACGATCTCTTTCAGCTTCCAGCGCTTCAAGCGCGACAGCGGCCGCGACTCTTCAATCTTCACCACGTCACCGATGTGCGCCTCGTTCTTCTCGTCGTGCGCGTAAAACTTCTTGCGAATCGAGATCACGCGCTTGTAGAGCGGATGCGCCTTTTTGCGCGTCACTTCGACCACGATCGTCTTCTGCATCTTGTTCGACGTCACCGTGCCGATCAGATTCTTGTGGTTCGCCTTTTTTTCCGGCTTTGCCTGGCCTGTCGTTTCCGCCATTATTTTTTCTCCGTCGACGCCGCGGCGCCGGCTTTGACCTTGCCGAGTTCCTTGCCTAGTTCCTGCTCTCGCAGCACGGTCTTCACGCGCGCGATGTCGCGGCGCAGCCCGCGAATCTTTTTCAGGCTCTCGGTCTGTCCCATATTCATCTGGAACTTCAGCTTGAAGAGCTGGTCGGCTAGATCCCGCTCCTGGTGCGCCAGTTCGACATCGGTCAAGTTACGAATTTTTTCTGCTTTCATAAAATCAGCTCTCAGCTCTCAGCTTTCAGTAAAAACCCTTCTCCCTTGCCGACACTGCTTTTACTTCTTCAATCTGACTTCTTACTTCCGACTTTCCTACAGCATGTCTCGTTTCACGAAAGTGGTGCGCAGCGGCATTTTGTGTGACGCCAGTCGCATCGCTTCCTTGGCTTCCGTGACGGTCACGCCTTCCATCTCAAACAGGATCTTGCCCGGCTTCACGACCGCGACCCAGTGATCGGGAGCGCCCTTGCCTTTGCCCATACGGGTTTCGGCGGGCTTCTTCGTCACGGGCTTATCCGGAAACAAACGAATCCAGATCTTGCCGCCGCGCTTCACAAAACGCGTCATCGCCACACGACTCGCTTCGATCTGGCGGTCGGTAATCCAGCCCGGCTCGAGGACCTTGAGACCGTACTGCCCGAACGCGAGTTCCGACCCGCGCCAGGCTTTCCCGGTCATACGCCCGCGCTGCTGCTTGCGGTACTTAACTTTCTTCGGCATCAACATAAAATCGGTTCTCAGTTCTCAGTTGTCAGCTCTCAGTAAGAACGCTTGTGCCACCGGGTCTTACTTCTGCAATCTGACTTCTGACTTCTTACTTTCTAGAACGCTCCCGTCGTGGTCACTTCGCGCGCGGGCGTCGCTTCGCGCTTTTTCGTCGGGAGAATCTCGCCTTTATAAACCCAGCATTTCACGCCGATAACGCCATACGTCGTGCGCGCTTCGGTGAATCCGTAATCGATGTCGGCACGCAGCGTGTGCAGCGGCAGACGGCCCTGCAGATACCACTCCGAACGGGCGATTTCATTGCCATTCAATCGTCCGCTCACGCGGACTTTGATCCCCTTGCAACCGAAACGCAGCGCCGAGTCGACCGACTTGCGCATCGCGCGCCGGAATCCAACGCGCTTTTCCAGTTGCAGCGCAATCGACTCCGATACCAGCTGCGCGTCCAGTTCAGGCTTGTGCACTTCCTGAATATCGACATGCACCTCGCGCGCCGTGCGCTTCTGGAGCTCCTGCTTGAGCTTGTCGATTTCCGCGCCCTTGCGCCCAATGATGATCCCCGGACGCGCCGTCTTAATAATGATGCGCAGCTTGTTGCCCGGCCGCTCGATTTCAACCGAGCTGACGCCCGCCGACTTGAGCTTGTCCTTCAGCTCGGCCTTCAGCTTGACGTCTTCGAGCAGCAGCTTGTCGTAGTCGCGCTCGACGAACCAGCGCGACTTCCAGGGCTTGGTGTAACCAAGCCGGAATCCGTAAGGATGTACTTTCTGTCCCATCGTTGCTCCTAAAACCTCTCGTCATTCGCTGATCGCTATTCGCTCTTCGCTTTTGCAGTCCGCCTTTGCGAATAGCGAGCGACGAACAGCGAAGGACGTCTTTACTTCTTCGCCGTCGCTTTCTTCCCGACCGCTTTCTTCTTCGCTTTGGCCGGCGCTTTCGCCTTCGTCTTCACTCTGGGCTTCGCCGGAGCCGCCGTCTTGTTCTCAGCACCAACCGTATGAACGATGTCCGCGCCATTTTTGTTGCGTTCCGCCAGCACGATCTCGAGGTGCGCGATGCGTCGCACGTAGTGATACGCTCGCCCCATCGGCGCCGGACGAATCCGCTTCATGCGCGGGCCGTCGTTCGCGGCCACATGCTTCACATACAAGTTGTCGAGGTCGACGTCCAAGCCCTTTTCAGTACTCAGAAAATTCGCGTTGTCGATGGCCGACTGCAACAGCTTGCCGACCGTGGCCGCGACGCGCTTCTTCGTGAAAGCCAGCGTATTGCGCGCCGCCTCGGCGCGCTGACCGCGAATCAGGTTCAGCACCAGCCGAGCCTTCTGCGGCGAGACTCGCATGAATCGTGCTTCCGCTCTAAATTCCATAATCTCTTTTCCCGTAGAGAGGCGGCTGACCGCGTCTCTGGTTGCGGCATGTCTGCCGCCGTACGCAAGACGGGGCAAGCCCCGTCTCTACCCTTACGCTTTTGGTGCCGACGGCGCTGACGGGGTAATCGCCCCCGGTCCGCCGGGCACGCCCGCCGGCTTCGCGGCCGCTTCGGTCGGCGCCTTCATCGAGTGCCCTTTGAACTGTCGGGTAAAGCTGAATTCGCCCAACTTGTGTCCAACCATGTTCTCGGTCACATACACCGGAATAAATTTCTTTCCGTTGTGCACGGCGATGGTATGTCCAACCATCTCCGGAATAATCGTCGAGCGCCGCGACCAGGTCCGCAGCACCTTCTTCTCGTTGCGCGCATTCATACCTTCGATCTTCGTCGTCAGATGCGCGTCAACGAACGGTCCTTTTTTTGTCGAACGTGCCATAAGTTCCTCTTAGCTCTTCTTCCTTCGGCTCACGATAAACGCGTCCGTCCGCTTGTTGTTGCGCGTCTTGAATCCGCGCGTCGGCTGTCCCCAGGGCGTGACCGGATGGCGTCCACCAGAGGTCTTGCCTTCACCGCCGCCGTGCGGATGGTCGACCGGGTTCATCGACACGCCGCGGTTATGCGGACGTTTTCCCACCCAGCGCGTGCGCCCCGCCTTGCCCCACGTCACGTTTTCGTGATCCGTGTTTCCAACTTGTCCAATCGTCGCCAAACAATCGAGCAACACTTTGCGCGTTTCGCCGGAAGGAAGTTTCACGAGTCCGTAGTCACCTTCTTTTGCGACGAGCTGCGCCGAACCGCCCGCCGAGCGCACCATCTGCGCGCCCTTGCCCGGCTTCAATTCAACGTTATGAATGGTCGTGCCAGGCGGAATGTTCCGCAAAGGCAGCGCGTTCCCAACCAGAATGTCAGCCTCGGGTCCACTGATAATTTTTTGCCCAACCTTCAATCCGTCGGGCTGCACGATGTAGCGCT
>JBAWBE010000255.1:0-4378 GCA_049589635.1 Terriglobales bacterium | reverse complement strand
AGCAAAGGAGTGGCGTCGCTGCCGCGACTGATACTCCTCCCGACGCTCGCGCGACGGAAATCGACAGTGCCGCGATTTCCAATGCCAGTCCCGAAAGCAAAGCTCCTTCCGCCAATGGTAAAAGTTTGGCTGCGAAGGGAATTCGTAAGCCTTCGGGCTCCGCCGCAACGAAAGTTGATTCAGCTCAAGCGTCAGGCGCAGTCCCGAAACATGGCGCGAGTGCGGGAACGTTAACCTCTGCGAACAAAACAGCCGGTAAGCCAGGCATAGCTGCCAAGCCGAATGTCGGCAAGCCTAACGGCACTTCGAACGAAGACGCGACGCAACCGGCGATTGTCGCAGTCGCTGCCCCGGTAGCCGATTCGAATGTGCAGATTCAGATCGATAGCCGCTTCACGGACGCATCACTGAAGATTTGGATCGATAACAATCTGACCTATTCGCATCCGCTCCACGATCACAAGAAACGCCTGCTCTTGCTCGGAGGAGGAACAAAGGAAGCAATCACACTTCCGCTCGCCGCCGGCCAGCATGCGCTACGCATCGAAGTCAGATCGGCATCAGAGCAGTACGACGAAACAAAGACGGTTGACGGTGAGTTCCTCAGCGGCGGTGAGCGAAGCATCTCCATCAGCTTCGACAAGCACTCAAAAGAGATGCGCGTAATGCTTGCGAGCCAGTAGTTCCAGCCATCGAGCGTAAGCGCGCCGACGGTTGGCTTGTTTTTTAGTCCCTGATTAAATCAAAGAGAAGCTGATGGCGAAGACACTCGACCGTACCTGTCGAAGGCCGCAATCGGTTCAGCTGACAGAGCCTCCAGCACGGGCGGCATCGCTGCATCCCGAACGTTTCAATACAACCGGAAACTTACTTCAATATTGACCTGAACGGCCACCGGTTGCCCGTCCTTGAGTGACGGTTCGAATCTCCACTGCTTAACAGCCTCAATAGCTTTTTCATCAAGGCCCATGCCGAGAGATCGTTCTACACGAATATCGCGCGGCTTGCCATCTGCGCCGACGACAATCCAGAGCAGCACCGTTCCCTGATATTTTGCCCTTCGGGCTTCCTCGGAATACTCCGGGTCAGGATCATAAATTGCCTTCGGCGCGGAGACTCCGCCACCCACGCGAAAGGCCCCACCGCCCGTGCCTCCACCGCGTCCAGGGCCAAAGCCAGGGCCGTATCCAGAGCCGACTCCACCGCCCTCGCCGTTGCCAATTCCGCCGCCGGTGCCAGTTCCATTTGACGGCGGTCGCAAAATCGCAGGCAACGGATTGCCGACTTGAGATGTTTGTGGCATGCGTACTTCCGGCGGACCCACAATCGTTGGCTCCACGGCAAGCTTGGGCTGCTCATCGCGCACCACGATTGCAGGAGGGGCGATTTGCTCGTTCGCGAAACGAGGCAAGCTTCCGTGCGACTCCGCCAGTTTGTCTCTGTCTCCTCCACCTCCGCCTCCACCGCCTCGATTGTTGCCAGGCGGCAGAGCAGGAGCAATCAGTTCCGTCAGCACCACAGCCCTTGTATGAGGGGCAAGCTGCGGTTGCTTTGCAAGCCACAGCCCAGTTGTCGTCACAGCCACAATCACTGCCGCATGGAGCACCGCTGAAATCGCGAAGTTGCTTCGGTGGACGGGATAGGTTTCCCCGCTCGCTCCAAACAGCGTGGGCAGGATCAAGGCAGCGGACGCTTGTATTTGATTCCCCGCGTGACGGGGAATATCGAAACGCGGTGACGTGCGCGCCGGGTGGCATTCACCGAGCAGTTCCTCTTTCAATGCCATTTTGAAAGTGGGATCTGGAAGCAGCCGCAGTTCTGCGGCTAGAGCCAGCAGGTCGCCGATCGTTGGGTCCATAATCGGGTCGATGATCGGATCGATGATAGGGTCGACCTCGCGCGGCAAGGGCGAGCCCTTCGACATCATTACGTCGATCGCGTCTTCGAGCTGATCTGCAAGAGAAAGACTAGCCATGTTTGCTCCTTATCCGTTCACGAAGATTTTGTAGAGCTCGCAACTGAAGTTGCTTGATCGCCCCCTCGCTGCGTTCGAGGACGGTCGCGATTTCTCGCAAACTTTTCTGACCGGCGAAGCGCAGAACAATCACTCTCCGCTGATCGTCGGGGAGCGTTTCGACAAGCTGGTAAAGAATGGCCCGCCGCTCGATGTCATCGTCAACGCCAATCTGTTCGACGTCGTCCGGCCCGATCTCATGAGCCATGGAAAGACTTCGCCAGCGATCTGAGAGCACATGCGACGCGATTCTCAAGAGCCATGCCACGAATGGCAATCCGCGCCATTCGAACCGGGGAAGGGAAGCTAGTGCCTCGCGAAAGACCTCCGAGGTCAAGTCCTCGGCCTCGTCACGGTCGCGCACTCTGCGCGCGACATACGCATACACGCGTTCAAAATTGTCGTCGTAGAGTTCGGCGAAGCGCGCTGGATCCTGCCGTGCCGCGTCGACCAGTAGCCGCTCATCCTTCTTGCTTTCCACCGCCCTCAAGGTCTTCTCCGCGGTACTCGTTGCCGGCATTTGCTTTTAACGGCCGTTTGCAATCTGCGTTCTTAACCAGATAATCCCCAAAACAGCTGAAAAAGTTACGGTCGGCTTGCTGGAAATTTTGTCAGGTAAAATGCGAACCTCAAGAGTGAGATGCGCAGGCGGAAGAAGCTGGGTAAGAGGGGGATATGGTCAGGCGGGAACTCGGGGAACCGGGTATTCGGGCGCCCAGCATTCAGATCGGGCGTTTCGGAAACCGATCATTCCTTCAACCGCGCGGCTCAGACGCACTGCGGAGCGGCTTTCTCGATCGCCGGCTCAGATTGAAGGCTGTGTTTACCAGGCCAACGTGAGAAAACGCCTGCGGGAAATTGCCTAGCTGGCGCTTCGCCACTGGATCATATTCCTCCGAGAGAAGACCAACATCGTTCCGAACGTCCAAGAGCCGTTCGAACATCCGCACAGCCTCTTGATGGCGGCCCTGTAACTCATAATTGTCCGCCAACCAGAATGAGCAGGGCAGAAACGTTCCTTCTCCATGAGGCATACCGTCTACTGCAGGATCCTGCGTGTAACGTCCGACAAAGCCATTCTCCACGAGATGGGTTTCGATAGCTTTAACCGTGCCGATTACACGGGCATCGTCCGGAGGAAGAAAACCAACCAGCGGCATCATCAGGGCGCTGGCGTCAAGGTGATGGTCTCCGTAATACTGCACGAAGGAATTCAGACCCGCATCGAAACCCTGCCGGCAAACCTGCTCGTGAATGGCATCACGAAGTTTTAGCCATCGGGAGGTATCGACGGTGAACCGGCCCATTTCCGACATTTTAATCAGGCGATCGACGGCGACCCAGGCCATCATCTTCGAGTGGACGAAATGCCGCCGCGGACCGCGCACCTCCCAAATGCCATCGTCGGGCTGCTCCCATCCCGTCTCCAGGAATTCCAGCATCGCCAGAGCGACTTCGTGACGGGCGTGCTCGGGCGGTCCCAGCCCGGCCTCACGCGCCTGAAAAAGCGTGTTGACCACTTCTCCAAAGATATCCAGTTGATATTGTTTGTAAGCGTCATTCCCGGTTCGAACGGGAGCAGAGTTTTCATACCCGGGCAGCCATGGCAGTTCCAGTTCCGTGAGCCTGCGTTCGCCGCGCAGGCCATAAACTATGTTTAGTTCCGACGGGCTGCCTGCGACAGCGCGTACAAGCCATTCCCGCCACTCTCGTGCCTCGTCCAGGTATCCGGCCCTGACCAGCGCTTGCAGGGTTAGGGTTGCATCTCGCACCCAGCAAAGCCGGTAGTCCCAATTCCGAACGCCGCCCAGCAATTCAGGCAATGAAGTTGTCGGCGCGGCTACGATTCCGCCCGTGGGAAGGAATGTCAGCGCTTTCAGCGTAATCAGCGACCGTAGCACTGCATCCCGCCATTCACCCTGGTAAGCACAGCGATCCGACCACTCCCGCCACCATTTCTCGGTGTTCTGAATCGCCTCGTGAATGTCTACCGGAGCGGGTTCTTGCAGGTGCGAGGGATACCAGGTCAGGTCAAACGCGGCCTGTTGTCCTTCCGCAATGGTGAACTCCGCTTCTGTTTTGAAATCTTCGCTGTGAAGCGGTACATCCGAACGAAGGCGGATCATGTCTGGACCGGCAATGGCGGAAATCCCATTTTCGATCCGTCGAACCCATGGCACCACAGAGCCGTAATCGAATCGAATCACCAGCTCCAACTTCATCCGCACCTGCCCTCGGGTGCCGACGACAACGCGCAGAAGTTCGGGCGCCTCCTGGCGCGACATCATGCAGTCGATGAGCCTTGTCGATCCGCTCTCGGTCTCAAACTCAGTCTCCAGAATCAGAGTTCCATCCCTATACTGG